>JBLHWU010000162.1:0-15245 GCA_047629355.1 Saprospiraceae bacterium
ATTGAAAAAACAGGTATTCAAGATGCCTCTAAAACCAGAGCAACAAAAGGCATTTTAAGCCATGTCTATGGAAAAATCGCTGCTTCTGCTGTTTTCTTGGCTATCTTTTAACTTTTAATTCGCATAGCCTGTTAGTTTGCCTAAAGCTGAATTGAAACGAAGAATGACTGTTGGAGCTAAATATATTCTCATAGTTTTTCTTCACAAGATATTAATCTTTTTTTAATTTCAATGGGTAGGTTATTTTTTACCTACTCCCTAACCTGAAACAAAGGCACATTTTGAAAATTACACTTGGTTATCTCTCACCTTTTTCACAATCTGCCCAACCGCAGCACGGCTAACTTTATCTACAGATGCTCTACATATTCGTCCCAGCCCCAACCTCCACTTGTTTCCGCAATTCCGTCGAAGGCGCACCGCCATTATCCACATGCCAATCCTGTCCTGCTTGCGCTTTGTTATTCAAGAAAGTACAAAATTCTAATTGATTGTTCACCAAATCAGCGCGACCCATGGAAAAGACACCGCCGCCAATTTTTGCTTCATTACTCACAAATTTACAGTTGGTAAATACCACGACACGTTTTCTATTTTTCGTATAATTAAAAATCGCACCACCGCTTGTTGCCGCCAAATTACCAATGAAAGTACAGTTTTTGATATTTGGCATCGCGACACCTTCGTAACCATTATTAAAAATTGCGCCGCCCTCGCTCGCTTGGTTGTACATAAAAATGCAGTTGCGAATCGTTGGGTTGGAAACGCCATTTTCACCATCATTGTACCAGCCTGCGCCCGCACGAGTAAAGTCGCGCTCAACTGCTATTCCATCTGCATTGCCATCCGCAATCAAGAAGCCATCGACGAGGGTAGATTTGCTCACATTGCGGGTATAAATGACGGAAAAAGAATTGTCTAAATTATCTGCTCGACCGATATTGCCGCTCAAAGTCGTTGGGTGTTGTTTCCATTTGCGTTGTATCAATCTATCTTCCGTTCCTGCAAAACCACCGTATAATGCCACGCCGTCGTTCACCGTAAACATAATTCCTCGTGCTCGGTCGTTGCATTTGTTGCAATCGGCAGGGAAATAAATGCCTTCTGCCACCCAAATTTGCGTGCCTTTCATAGCCGCTTGGAGTGCGGATTGTAGGTCACCCGATGCGTTTTCCCAAGAAGACCCGTTGCCTGTTGCGCCTTCTTTTACAAAAGTAATATTGCCTGCGGAGAGTTGAATGCTGATTGCTAAAACAATGATTAGAATGATAGAAACTTTCATAATGAGTAAGTTTGGATTTGGTATAAAAAATGCCTTTTCCCTAAAAAAGCAATTCTAAGTTTTAAAAAGGGAGGTGAATAAGGGCTAGTTTCTAAAGTTTTATATAGGAGGCGGAAGGCGGAAATCATTTGAGAGAATATTGTAAAGATACGAGCATTTTTGTGACGAAAAGCCGTAAGATGATGTTATTGGTACGGCTAAATATTGTTTCAGTAGTTTTTGAGTACTATTTTATACTTGAATACGCAGATTTACGGATGAGGAAAGATGCAATTGGGCTTATTTAAGTTTTTTGTACTATTTTAAAATACTAAAAACTGTCTTTTTGATATATATATGTTACATTTTATATAAAATGTGACTGGCTAAAATTTGATTATTTTATAAAAATAAGCTATTTAGTACTGCGTGACACAAGGCAATAACAACTAATAAATTAAACATTTTATGCTGCCCTTTTCCATTCTAAGAAATCCTAAAAAATGAACCATAATGTCAACTATGCTTAATTTTTAAAATCTCTTAGAATGAAAAATGGCTAGCCTAAAACGTCCAATTTATTAATTGTAATTGCCCAAATTTATTCAACTGCGCTACGAATTCAAAGAAACTTTGTTACACAATATTTAAATTCATAGTCCTTAATATTTTTGCTGTCTCAAAAACATTTTGCTGGACTTCCCGTTATGATATGTTTTACAGTACTATTAAACAAACAAACTATTTAATTTTTAAGACTACATGCCTAAAAATGTCACCATCATCGGCGCAGGATTCTCTGGATTGGCTGCTGCAACTTGTTTAGCACAGCGCGGTTTTGACGTCACTATTTTGGAAAAAAACAGCGTTCCTGGAGGGCGTGCTCGCAAATTCGAAGTCGATGGTTTTAACTTCGACATGGGACCGAGTTGGTATTGGATGCCTGATGTTTTTGATGATTATTTTGCGCTCTTTGGTAAAAAAACTGCGGATTATTACGATTTAAAACGGCTTGACCCATCGTATCGCGTGGTTTTTGGAAAAGACGAAGTAATGAATGTGCCCGCTAAAATGTCGGAATTGGAAGCGATGTTTGAAAGTTATGAAAAGGGGAGCGCGGCAAATTTGCGAAAATTTCTATCAGAAGCAGAGTATAAGTATAAAGTCGGAATGGGCGAATTTGTCCATAAACCGAGCCTGTCCATTTTTGAATTTGTTGATTTACGA
The DNA here is from genome assembly GCA_047629355.1 of Saprospiraceae bacterium. GTDB lineage: Bacteria > Bacteroidota > Bacteroidia > Chitinophagales > Saprospiraceae > CAYUNA01. Next base: position 2,489 of record JBLHWU010000162.1, read on the forward strand.
ATTTTCAAAAGTATGTTTCGATTGCAGATGTTTACTTCCATGTCAAAACATGTCAATCAGCTTTTCAAAAATAAAAAACTAATTCAACTCCTAGAATTTCCCGTACTTTTTCTCGGTGCTACACCTGAGAATACGCCTGCGATGTACAGTTTGATGAACTACGCCGACATGACCTTGGGGACTTGGTATCCGATGGGCGGAATGCACAAAATTATCGAAGGAATGGTCGATTTGGCGGAAGAAATGGGCGTCAAAATTTTGTTGAATCAAGAAGTAAAAGAAATAAAAATTGAAAAGAATACAGTCGTCTCTTTAGAAACGGCAACTGATTCATTTCCGACGGATGTAGTGGTTGGTGCGGCAGATTATCACCATGTGGAACAACAGCTAATTCCAAAATCGCACCGTAAATACGATGAAGCTTACTGGGAAAAACGGACGATGGCGCCGTCTAGTTTGCTATTCTATTTAGGTATCAACAAAAAGCTCAAAAATTTAAAACACCATAACTTATTTTTTGACGAAGATTTCAAGCATCACGCTTATCAGATTTACGAAAGTCCAGCATGGCCGGATGCGCCGCTTTTTTACGTTTGTGTACCTTCTATTACGGATGAATCGGTTGCGCCTGAAGGTTGTGAAAACGTGTTTTTACTCGTTCCTGTAGCGCCAGGTTTGGAGGATACAGAAGAGATTCGGGAGCGATATTATGACTTGATAATGGAGCGTTTGGAAGATTTGACGGAACAAAACGTTCGGGATGCTGTGATTTACAAACGGTCGTTTGCACATCGAGATTTTGAAAGTGATTATCATGCTTTTCGGGGTAATGCTTATGGTCTAGCAAATACTTTGTTACAGACTGCGTTTTTAAAGCCGAAAATGAAGAGTAATAAAATAAAAAATCTGTATTATGCGGGTCAATTGACGACACCGGGACCAGGAGTGCCGCCGTCGTTGATTTCGGGGCAAGTTGTGGCGAAAAAAATTACAGAAAAATATGGAGATTCGGCTAATACTTAATCGACAAGTTTACTAAACTTAGAATCAAAACTTAGAATAACCCCGAGAAAGACCTTATTTTAAACTATGGTACAATGAATCCACAAGAGTTATATAACAATACCTGCCGCGAATGTAGTTCGCTAATTACCCGTCGATACAGCACCTCTTTTTCGATGGGCATTCGTGTTTTTGATAAGAAATTTCGGATGCCAATTTACGCCGTTTATGGCTTCGTGCGCTTTGCCGATGAAATTGTCGATACCTTTCACGAGTTCGATAAAGGAGCCTTACTGACCCGTTTTCGGCAAGATACTTACACGGCGATTGAGGGGAAAATTAGCTTGAATCCAGTGCTGCATTCCTTCCAAGAAGTTGTCCACAAATATGGTATTGAAACGGAATTAATTGATGCCTTTTTGGACAGTATGGAAATGGATTTGTATTTCAATACTTACGAAGATAGTTTGTACAATCAGTATATCTACGGCTCGGCAGAAGTAGTTGGTTTGATGTGCTTGCGGGTATTTTGTGAAGGAGATAATGCAGAATATGAAAAATTGAAATCGCCTGCTCAAAGTTTGGGTTCGGCTTTTCAAAAAATCAATTTCCTGCGCGATATGAAGAGTGATTTTGATGAAAGAGGACGCGTTTATTTTCCTGGTGTTGATTTTACTAACTTTACAAATGAAGACAAAATACGCATCGAAGCGGATATTAAAAAAGACTTTGATGATGGATTAATTGGTATTATGAATTTGCCAGAAGGTTCAAAATTTGGTGTTTATCTGGCTTACGTTTACTATATTAATTTATTTGCAAAAATCAAAAAGGCTACAGCTGCAGTTGTTAAGGAACAACGAATTCGAGTGAAGGATAGTCGGAAATTTTACCTGCTTTGTAGCTCTGCGGTGAAGATGCGATTGAATATGCTTTAGACGGCGCACGGTTTTCGGCACAGGGCTTACAGGAGATTCGAAATAGTTGAAAGATTCGGAATTTTGTCATTTTTATTTCAAAAGAGATAAGATAGCTTGGTTTTTTAAAACAGAAATCTCAACTTCACTGTTTAAAAATGATAGGCCGATATATTTATAACTAAGTAACGGTAAAATAATAAGTCCGCCAACTAACAACGTTTATTTTGTTCTTTTTCTCCACTTCGGTCGAAATGACAAAAGATGTTTACTTTTTAAATAGGAATTATCTCTACATAATGACTGTTTCAAAAGTGGAAAATAAGGACAAAAGAAATACTTGGTAGCTGGCGGAGTTATTTTTTTACCGTTACTAACCATACTTTAAAAGAAATGACTGCATTAATATATATAGGAATCACTCTAGCGACAGTTGTAGCGATGGAATTTGTGGCGTGGTTTGCGCATAAATATCTCATGCACGGGTTACTGTGGGCTTGGCACGAAGACCATCACAATCCGCATGACAATGATGGCTTTTTTGAAAAGAATGACCGTTTTTTCTTGGTTTTTGCCATTCCGAGCATGTTTAGTTTTATTGCTGGGTCAGCGACGCCATATTTTTGGTTGACGTTTGTGGGTATCGGCATTTCAATTTATGGATTGATTTATTTCTTAATTCACGACGTCTATATTCACCGTCGATTTAGTTGGTTTAAACAATTGGAGAACAAGTTTTCGCGAGCGATTTTGCGTGCACATGGTTCACATCATGCGGTGCAGACGAAGGAGAATTGTGAGTCGTTTGGCTTATTAGTCGTTGCGGATAAGTATTATAAAAAGCGGAGTGAATGGACAAAAGAGGATAAGGAATCGGCTTATTAAAAGAGTCCAGAGGTCAGAACATTCCACTGTTAGAAGTCAGAAAAAAGCACTGAATTCTCTGACTTCTGACAGCGTAGTGGTCTCACTTCTGATTTCTTTTAATCAATTTAAATTTAAATCCAAAATACGCAGCCGATATTTCTTACTCGGCTTCCCCTTTTTAGAAAATTTATATGTTTTTGAAGTAAATAACAATCGCAATAAAGCGCCCGTCGCCAGAGCAGAACCCATAATAATATAATCTCCTTTCTGAAAACTATGCTCCTCATCCACTGCCGAAGCAATTGCGGTATAAGCTGCCCAAAGCGGAGCAAAAAGCATGATTTGATTCCCTAAATTTTGTGACCACTTCTTGTTTTCCGACAGTTTCATCCCCACGATTTGGTCAAGCGGCGTATGTCCATCAACAAAAAGCAACCAATTATTTTCGTAGTTCAAGTCTACCAATACGCGCGTGTACCACTGTCCATCTTTGGTCTGAAAAGTGATTTCGCTTCCTTGATAGAACTTAATGGTTTTGCTGCTGTGCAACCGTTCAATTTGCAACATCTTTTGACTAAAAAGGGCGCAAGTGGAAAAGAGTAGAAGGAAAGTAAATAGGAAACGCATATATTGGATGTTTAGAGTTTTGGATGTTTAGTAACGATGAAAGAATAAGTTACTCAACTGGACAGAGGATAATTTTTCTCAGTTTTTGCTTGAAAGAAGGATAATTGTTGATACTTTGACTGATTTCAAGTGAAAATTGAGGATAATTTGTCCTGTCCAGTTGGGGAAGTTATTTTTTCACCGTTACTTAGGACTGCTAAAAAAATAACTATAGATTCTTTTCCATATAAGTACGTGACATTATTTATTGGGGTAAAATTTGAAAGCAAGATTTTTTCGATAGTTTTCTTTTAAAAATCGTTGCATGGTCTACATCACGGAACTATTTTTAAGAGGAAAATAGCGGAATAAAGATGTTTTCAAATTACCCCAATAAATAGTGTCACGTACTTAGTATATTTTGCCTTCATTTTTTACATTTAAAAATGTTCATTATATCAATATAAATCGCACTTTTAAAGCAAAAACTGAGAACAAAATAGCTCTCCCAATAAACTACACTTACTTATTTCGCATTTCTTAGAAATTTAGCAATCGAGAGATCCAAATTTCTAAATATCCAAACATCCAAATAGCTATATCAAGGGAGTAATTTTATCTCTTTTGGTTGTTTGACGATTGAATTTCGTTTCTTTTTTTCAAAAAACGGCGACTCATGCGGCGCATGGACTCTTCGATTTTAGGTAATTTCATCGGCTCTCTCGCTGTGTAAATGACCATAAATGCGTACTGTTTGCCGTCGTCTTTGGTTCGGTCGTAAAGCCAGCTTTTATTCAATCGCCAAGCTTCCCGAACAAGTCTGCGCAGTTGATTGCGGTCAACCGCTTTGGGGAATGCTCGCTTAGGTACACTTAGTGAAAATTTTACAGGGAAATCGCCCTGAATTTCGTGCATTTCTAACCATACCAAACGCAGTGGATACATTCCAAAGGACTGTCCGTCTGAGAATAATTTACCGATGATTTTTCGGCTTTTTAATCGCTCGGCTTTTTTGAAAGTGCAAGTTGACATAGGAAGTTGTTTAAGAATGTTTGTTGAGGCTATAAAAATAAGATTTTTGCTCCGATTGGGGCTTTTTTTGAGTTGTATAGCTCCGCTATGGGACGAAAAAAAAGTTTTAATTGGAGCAAAAATCTTATTTTTAGAGACCAATGAAACATTTTTAAACAACTTCAAGGCAAATATCCAAACTTTTATGGTAGGAAGCCATCATTTTTTTAAAATAAATCTAAAACGTATGTATTTGCCAAATAATGAAGGATGAATGATGCGTAATGAATGGTCGGAAACAGAGCGATTTTTACTGTTTATAATTAGACTTGTTGCCCTTTAAAAATACTTGTATGAAATTTAGATTTTTCAAAGGAAAATAGCGGGAAAAGATATTTTCAGGCGAGTATTTATTAAAGGGTAACAAGTCTATTGATAAAATACGGTGAATTTTTTCTGCAAATTTACTTTTTTGTAAATTTTCTTCCACACCACGTATATAGTTTTAATGTTTTAAATAAATAAAAATATTAATTTTTTGTTTTAAATTTTGAATTCCCCACTTTTAAACCTACATTTACTGTAGATTTTTACCCGAAAAAAATAACTATAATGAAAAACTTACCAAACAAAATGTCATCTGTTCAATTTAGAAGTGGAAGACATACCTATTTTTTTAATGTAAAAGACAACGCACGCGGCGATAAATATTTGAAAATATCGGAAAGTGTAATTGACAATTTTGAAAAACATAAAATTACCATTTTAAGCCAAGATTTACCAGCGTTTCAAAAAGCGTTTGATTCTATTTGTAAACAGAATTCTTCAAAAAACGTGGAAAAGTGTTCTATTGTAAAAAATAAGAAAAACCACAAAAGATGGACTCCAAAAGAAGTTGATTATTTAATGCTTCTTCAAAAAAAGGATTCAATGCCAAATCAATTTCGGTGGAAATGGGGAAAGAAATTAGCTGTGTTCGTTTAAGGCTTAAAAGAATTAACCTTTTTTATGGAAAATAAGTATCGAACCTCCAGCCAAGTATTCACCAATTAACCAAATTAACCAAATTAACCAAATTAACCAAATTAACCAAAAATAATTTAACCAAAAAAATGGAAAACTACCTCCCTAAAAACGTCCTCCCCATCACTGCATGGGCAGAAGAAGACAGACCTCGCGAAAAACTGATGCATCTCGGCAAGCATAACCTTTCCGATGCTGAATTAATTGCTATTCTTCTGAATTCTGGCTCACGGGAAGAAACTGCCGTCTCGCTCGCCAAGCGCGTACTCGCAGCGTCAGATAACAATCTTAACCTTCTCGGCAAACAAACGCTCAACGAACTCCAGCATTTCAAAGGCATCGGTGAAGCGAAAGCCATTACCATTGCTGCGGCTATGGAACTCGGTCGCCGCCGTCAGCTTATTGACCTCAAAGACCGACCTCAAATTAAATCCAGCTACGATTCCTATAATCTGCTTGCGCCTAAAATCATGGACTTGCCTCATGAAGAATTTTGGATTCTGCTCCTCAATCGCGCCTGCAAGGTAATTGGGCGAAAGTTGGTGAGTACAGGCGGTTCGGCATCGACAATCGTTGATGTAAAAATGGTGTTTCAAAAAGCAGTGGAAGCCAATGCACCTTGCCTGATTCTTTGCCACAATCATCCATCTGGGAACTGTTTTCCGTCGGGGGAAGATTTAAAAATTACAAAGAAATTGCAGGAAGGTGCGAAGTTGTTAGATATTCAAATACTCGACCATATCATTGTGGCGGATAACGATTATTACAGTTTCGCAGATGAAGGAATGCTCTAGGGGCGAACCCTTGTGGTCGCCCAATTTATTATAAATCAATTCGTTGGGTAAGGAATGATGATTTATTTATGTCTCATTTCTAACCACAAGGTTACGTCCCTACAAAAAAAATGGCAATCCTAATCATTGAAGCCACCATTTCGTGAGTTGATTTTTAAATTTTGGTTTATGCAAATACATAAATATTATACCGCGAAAGAAGTACGTTGCGCTAGGCCATTTTAAAAATGATAAAGTGTTCCATAGAGGCAAATGCTGCTCTAATTCACGCTCTTTCCTAACTTGAAAAAATTGTGTAAATGCTTTTCTAAAACTAAAATTTGCTTTTTCATTTTTTGAAATCTGGAGTGAAATCTTTCTGAATGTTGCTTTTCTAATTTTAATATGATAATACTAATTTTATTAAAATTAGGTATCATTTTAATCAGTCAAGGTAAATCAAAGGAGTGTCATTTTAAAAGGCGAAAAAAGAGTTTGATAAATTCGGCACTATTTTTAGAGAAAAGAACAGATGCTAAATAAAAAGAACATAGAATTGCTAAAAGGTATAGAACCTGGTCAGATGACAAAGGGGGGAACAATCTATGTTGCTAAGTTTAGTTGAATTATTGATGCAAAAAGTGAACGAGCAAGGAGCGCTAATACAAGAGTTACGAGATGACATTAATCGCTTGAAAGGAGAGCAAGGTAAGCCCAATATATCTGGAAAGAATCAAAAAGAAAGGGAGTCAAAATTGGGGGATATTTCATCAGAAAAAGAGCGTAAACAGAAGAGTCGCCATCGTAAACGTCGGGTTAAATTTGATTCATCTCGTCGAATAGATGTCACCAAGAAAACAGATATAGCAGATAAAAGCAGCTTGCCCGCAGATATTGTATTTAAAGGGTATGCCAAGACGCATTATCAACATTTGGAAATAAATACGCAGTTAATCGAGTTACAACGGGCGATATATTATAGTCCAAGTAGGAATCAGACCTATACGGCGAATTATCCAAATGATTATAAAAGTGGCGATTATAGTCAAGATTTGAAAGGTCATATTATTATGCTCAAATCTAAATTTGGGATGAGTATCCCTCAAATTGGTGAATTTCTTCGGCAGAATGGGATAGATATTACGAATGGTACGATTTCCAATATCTATATTTCGATTGGTCAAAGTCTAAAAGCAGAAAGCGACTTAATCCATAAAAAGGGTATAGAAAATGGGCTATACAGCCAAACAGATAGTACTGGTTCTCGGGTAAATGGAGAAAATCATCATAGCCATATATTCACCAATGCCTATTTTACAAGTTATTTTACCACCAAGCATAAAGACAGGCAAACGGTATTAGACTTATTACGTAGTGAAGTTCCCAGAGTTTATTTGCTGGATGAAACAACCTACGCCATCTATGCTTATTTGAAAATACCGAAGAATATTCAACAATTTTTATCTACTCTGAAATTAAAAACGGTGTTGAACCAAGTAGATTTTGAGGCTCAAATAAAAGGGGTATTAGCAGAACAAGATTATCTACGCCATCAAGCAAAGGTTTTAGAAGGTGCTTATTTAGCAGCCTATCAAGCGGATACTCCTGTAACTATTTTAGTTGCCGATGATGCGCCTCAATATAAATTATGCGCTTTGTCCATTGCCTTATGTTGGGTGCATATTGGGCGAAACTTCAAAAAAATCAATCCCACCATCAAGCACCATCAAACATTATTAGAAGTGTTCCTCAATCAGTTTTGGATCTTTTATCATCGACTCAAAGATTATAAGCAAAATCCAGAACCCTTAATCGCTAGGCAATTACAGGCAGATTTTGATACTATCTTTTCACAAAAAACAGGTTTTGAACTCTTAAATCAACAAATTGCCAAAGTTAAAGCCAAAAAACGGGAATTATTGGTTGTGCTAACTCATCCTTATGTTCCCCTGCATAATAATGACGCAGAGTTAGCTGCCAGAAAAGAAATCCGATATCGAGATATTTCTTTTCAAACTAGAACACAAAGAGGAACGCAAGCAAAAAATACTTTTTTCACCATCATCCAAACTGCTCAAAAGTTAGGACTAAACTCCTATGAATATATTTTAGATCGAATCAAAAGAAAATCAACTATGCTCTCTTTGGACAAATTTGTCTTGGAGAAAATGAAAATTGATTTTTGAACTATTACCATGGCTTATTAAAATGATACTTTAAATCAAAGAAATAATCTCTCGTTACGCTATTCATTGTCAGGCTCTCAATATTTTGATTCAAATATGAAAAACTATCTATTTCAACAATTTTGAATTCCTCTTTGATTGCTTAGTTTTTCGCCGCTTCATTTTTGTAACTTGTACAAAAATAGAGCGATACGAATGTCAGAAATATAATAAAAAAGCTATTTTTTAATCGCATGGTTTTAGGTTTGTGAATTATCCAATATCTCAATACTCCAATATCTCCTTCATCTTCACCCCCACTTTCTCTATCGACGGCAACATCGCCTTCTCCAAAACCGAATTCAACGGAATCGCTGGCATATTCTCCGCCCCAATCGTCATCACTGGTGCATCCAAATATTGAAAACATTCCTCCTGAATTCGTCCCGCCAAACCTCGCGAAAACGAATTATCCACCGGTTCTTCCGTCACCATCAAACACCGACTGTGCCGCCGAACACCTGCAAAAATTGCTTTGATATCCAAAGGCGCAAGCGTCCGCAAATCCAACACTTCTACCCGACCAGGAAAATCTTTCGCCGCATTAAATGCCCAATGCACCCCCATTCCATAACTAACGACCAAAAGCGATTCGCCATTTTCAATTTTATCATCATCCGCCAATAAGACCGACCGTGCTTTACCGAATGGCACGACATAATCTTTATCCGGCATCACCGTTTTAGCATTATCCGTCCCTGCCATTTTTGACCAATACAAACCTTTGTGTTCAAAAATAACAACTGGATTTGGGTCGTAGTAGGCTGACTTTAGCAAGCCTTTCAAATCTGCGCCATTACTCGGATAGGCAATTTTAACACCTCGAATATTCGTCACTACCGACTCCACACTCGAGGAATGATACGGCCCGCCGCTACCATACGCCCCAATCGGCACCCGCAAAATCATGCTCGCTGGCCACTTGCCATTCGACAAATAATAAGACCGGCTCACTTCCGTAAACAGCTGATTCAGTCCCGGCCAAATATAATCTGCAAACTGAACTTCCACAATCGGACGCAATCCAACCGCCGCCATTCCGACCGTCGAACCAACGATAAATGCCTCTTGAATCGGCGTATTAAATACTCGGTCATCGCCAAATTTCTGTGCCAAAGTTGCTGCTTCTCTAAAAACACCACCCAATCGACCGCCGACATCCTGCCCATAAAGCAAGCATTCTTTATGGTCTTCCATCAACTCTTGCACCGCGAAAAGCGCAGAATCCACCATGACTTTCGACTCGCCGTCTTCAGGTTTACGCTCGCCTATTTCTTCCGTAATTGGTGTAGGTGCATAGTCGTGCAAAAACAAATCTTCGGCGCGCGGGTCTTCCATTTTTTGTGCTTCCGCAAAATCATTTTCCACCACTTCCCGCACCTCTTTTTCAATAATCTTTAATTCCTCTTCGTCAATCCCTGTCGCCAATAATTGACTCCATAAAACAGGATACGGATCCCGCGATTGATGTTCCTCCAAATCATCCCGATACCATTCCTTCCGCACGCCTGATGTATGGTGATTCAACAACGGAACTTTCGCATGAATTAAAAACGGACGACGTTCTTTCCGCATAATCTCCAAGACTTCTTGAATCGTTTGATAAGACTCCAAAAAGTTACTACCATTGATACTTCGCGCCTCAATACCATGAAAACCTTGAATATATTCAAAGGCATTTTGTGCCCGAATTTCATCCGCATGCGCCGAAATATCCCACTCATTATCCTGCACCAAATACAATATCGGAAATTGCTTCAAGGCCGCCATCTGAAACGCCTCTGCCACCTCGCCCTCCGTTACTGACGCATCACCCAAAGAACAAAGCACAATCGGGTTTTGTCCCGAGAAATCATCTGCCAAACCCATCAATTCTTTATATTGCAAACCCATCGCCGCACCCGTCGCCGGTATCGCTTGCATGCCCGTCGCAGAGGATTGGTGTGGAATTTTTGGTTTGTCATCATCCTTCAAACTTGGATGCGCATAATACGTCCGTCCGCCTGAAAATGGGTCATCTCGTTTCGCTAATAATTGCAACATCAAATCATACGGTCGCATACCAATACTCAACAACATCGAATCATCCCGATAGTATGGATAAGCATAATCTTGTGGTAATAGTTGCATGCCAACTGCCAACTGAATCGCTTCATGTCCACGCGAGGTTGCATGAACATATTTAGAGACCATTTTGAAATTTTCTTCATAAAATTCCGTCATGGTTTTGGCAGTACACATCAATCGAAATGCGTCAAGCAAGGTATCTTTGGAAACGTTTGTGGTGGCGGTCATATATTGTTGATTCGTTATTCGTTGATTGGTTGCTCGTGTAGCGAGCAATTTGGAATAGTTATTTACCCAAACTAACGCTTGTTAGTTTGGAAGACAAAAGTAAGAAGGATTGAGGAGAAAAGGAAAGTAACGAGTGGATTTTTTGGAGAAATAACGGGAAGAATTCATTTTTTACGCTAGCATTTTTCTTAAAAATTTCACACAAACACTCCATTCCGTTTGTTTTTTGTTCTGAGAAAAATGATTCTCAACTTTATCCAACGCATCTTCTGCCAACGCATCGTGCAGTGCTTTTACACCAATTATCCATTTTAAAGTTCCTGTTCCAGCAGTTTCCATGTCAATCGTATGCGTAATTTCAGTGGTCTGCGCATCAATACTGGATATTTCAAACTTGTGAATGCCATTAAAACCTTTTGGATTATAAAATTGAAAAACTATCGTCCCATCTTGCTTTTTGTCTTTTATCGAATACCTAATTGGTCCATGTCCACCTTTAGAACCAATTACAACTCCATTTTTAAATCGCATTGGTGGCCATTTTTCTTGTGGCCATACTTTATCTTCTTTGGTGGCAAGTGTTGATATCAACTCAAGGATTCTCTCTTTGGGCTGTGCAATTGTTCTGGAGTGGATGTTGAGAACTTTCATTTTCTTTTATTAAAGATGTGAATTCCGAGTAGAAATAAATAGTTTATTTTTAGTCAGTTATTAAGCTCAAATCATGGTGATTTTAAAAATCACCATGATTTAAACCCAATAATCTAGACTTATTTACTTCGCATTAAACACCGTATTCTTCTGGAATTTCAAAACCTTCAAAACCATTGGTCATCCCAAAGAAGATAGCAATCATAACCAATACGCCTATCCCTAAAATCAAGTGAGACTGTTTCTTTGGTGACATTCCAAAAACATCCTGCCTCATTTTCATAAAATGAATACCTGCAATGTGTCCAAAAAACGATAAAATGGCAAGTCCGTAATATGGAACGAAGAATAACATTAACGGAAATATATTAAGTCCCGCAGCCCCGTAATAAAAATTAGTATCGACTTCTAAAACAAACCGCCCAACGAGTATTGCGCTAACGTGCATGACCAGAAAGAATGCCAAATATAGTCCAGACCAGATTTGCAATTTCCTAAAAAATGAGCCGGACTTTTTAGTTGTGAAGAAGAGTTTGATACCCGAAACAATTTGTACGCCGACAGCCAATAATAAAATGGTTTCTACGACTATATTTCGATAGACGATTCGCAAATTATCCATTACTTCCATGTATGTCTCAATGCCAAAAAGGCTACAAAAGTGATTGAATAAATGTAAGCCAACAAAGAGCGTGATTGTTAGTCCAGAGATGAAATGTAGTTGTTTGATGCGCATTATAAAGCTTTTATAAAAGTGTTCAATTGTTCTTCAAAACTACTTTTCAACGGATTATTATCAATCCCATTTTCTTCCGAAAAATTCTGCCCAAAAGACGGCAAAGAAAAATGAACAACCGTATTTTTATTCATTCGTTCAAACTTACTCACAGCAGTTTCAAGTACCGTCTGCCCACCGCGTCCTCCTGGGGAAGTTGCCAATAAAAACATCGGTTTGTCTTCCCAAACATTGCCGTCAATTCTTGAAATCCAATCAAACACATTTTTAAATGCCACAGAATACGCGCCGTTGTGTTCTGCGAAAGAAATCACAATGCCGTCGCAATTTTTAATATGCGCTTTGAAGTCATGTGCCAATGTCGGAATCCCTGATTCATTCTCTTTATCAATTCCGTAAATCGGCATTTCAAAATCATTCAAATCCAATAATTGAACTGCTGCATTGGGCACTTGCTGCGCCGCATAATTAGCCAACTTTTTATTGATAGAATTCTTGCTGTTACTTGCGCCGAGCGCGATAATTTTTTTTGACATTATTTTTTATTACTTTATTAACGTGAGTTTTGGATAGCTTCTATTGGTTATCAGCAGTTTAGCTATGATTTTTGGTGATGTTTTGGGTTAAACAGAAAAAATGCACGAATATAGA
>JBLHWU010000163.1:0-15164 GCA_047629355.1 Saprospiraceae bacterium
AAAACTGTTGACGTGTGCGTGCAGTTTTTTCGTAAACCCTATTCCCTAAACAACCCCATCTTTTAAATTAAGACGTTCTTTCTTTCATTTCAATCACTCATTCTCCCTATTCATGGGTATAAATATCCTTTTTTTAATTTTTTATAAAAAAATATTAGAATTTTGAAACATATTTGCCTTACCTTCGTATCTATACTAGCAGGGCTTATTTTAAGTAACTAAAAATCATTAATTTAGGTTTAAAATAAGCGTTGCTAAATAAATTATAATCCAAATCCACTCAAATTTTGTAAATGCGTACGTTCGGTTTATCCGAAGTTTCCCAAAACTGTACGTTATATACTTACCGATTTACATTTTCCAAAATTCAGGATTTTGAGGTTATAACTTTATTTTATTTAGACTAAAAGACGGAAGTTTTATAGCCTTATCATTATTAAATTCAATGATAAATATTACGATAGAATACTTCATTCTTTCGTTAAGCGTGTCTATTGTCTGAATCACCTCACACTATTTCACACTACACACTGGAAATACTCAAAGTAAAATTTCGTTAAGAAGAAGAAATCCGAGCGAAATTTTGTTAATATTCATAGGTGTTATTGTCTTTACCGACAGTGACAACACCCTGCTATTAACACATTATAATCCTATTTATTTTTGAGAACCCTGCCTCACGACAAATGAGGTGGGTTTCTTTTTTTTAAGCCCTTTTCTTACCTGATCTTTCCAAAAAGAATACTTAAAAAAGAATAATAGCCGCCATTTATATTACATTTTTCCTTCCTTTTTATAAAAAAATCAAAACTCGTCTTATCTTCCGACTCTATTAAAATACAGTTGGTTCTCTATGGCAATTTTTATCCCTTAAATTGCCTTTTGAGCCCTCATTAGAAATCGACCATACATGAAATTGACTAAGACTCTTTACTTAGCGACCTTTGCGGTCTGCCTATTTGCGATGCCCTCTTTCCTGCAAGCGCAAGTTTCGTTTTCACAGGAAAGCAATATCCTATCAGGTACTTTCAGCGGATTAGATTGTGCCGTTGATATGAATGGTGATTTTTTAGATGATGTCGTGGTCGTTAACGGTAGTGGCATTACGATTCATTATCAGCAACAAGACGGTAGTTTCACCTCGCAAGCTTTTAATATGGACATTGACTATGCACCAGATTGGAGCATTGCCGCTGGTGATTTAGACAATAACGGTTACAATGATTTGCTATTGGGCAACGGTCAGCGCGTTACTTTTCTGATTGCTAACGAAGATGGTTCTGCCTATTCGCAAGATATGCATCCTGAGTATATTTTTTCCCAACGTTCTACTTTTGCAGACATTGATAATGATGGAAATTTAGACGCTTTCGTTTGCCATGATGTAGACCAAAGTCACCCCTATCGCAGCGATGGAAATGGTGGAATGACCCTCGACCAAACCTTAATTGAAACCATTGACTTGGCAGGTAATTATGCCGCGCTTTGGGTCGATTATGACAACGATTGGGATACTGATTTATATGTTACCAAATGCCGCCAAGGTTCAAGCCCTGGTGATATTGAGCGTACCAACCGTATGTATCGGAATAATGGCGATGGAACTTATACAGAAGTCGCCGATGATATCAATATGGCGGATAATGCACAATCTTGGGCAACCGTTTTTGAAGATTTCGATAACGATGGTGATTTTGATGCTTTTATTGTCAATCACGATGAGGCTAACCGTTTTATGATAAACAACGGAGCAGGCGTTTATGAAGACATTATTGATGATGTAAATATTGCTAAAAATGACTTGGGTGCATGGGAAGCCAGTTCGGCAGATTTTGATAATGATGGCTATATGGACATCTTTTCAGAATTAGGTAAAGAAATTTACATGAATAATGGAAACATGACCTTTTCAGGCGTGGATATTCCAATTGATGATGGTGCATTGGGTGATTTTAACAATGACGGTTTTGTTGACATTTTGAAAGGTGGAACGATTTGGATGAACGAAGGCAACGATAATAATTGGTTAACAATCAATACAATTGGCATCCAGAGTAATCGAAATGGCGTAGGGGCACGAGTTGAAATTTATGGCGCATGGGGCGTACAAATTCGGGAAGTTCGGGCAGGACAAAGCTTTAGTCCGATGAGTACCTTGAACATTCATTTTGGTATCGGTGAGGCGGAAGAAGTTGAAATGGTTGTCGTTAAATGGCCGTCTGGCTTAATGACTATGATTGAAAATCCAACCATCAATACGACCTTGACCCTTTCGGAAATTGACGCCGATTGCTTTGCGGATAATGTTACAATTGAAGCGAATGGACCAACCTTGGTTTGTGCAGGAGAGACTGTAGAAATCATCGCTCCCGAAGGTACTGAATATCTTTGGTCAACAGGCGAAACGACACAGTCGATTACGGTATCTCAGACCGGTAATTATAATGTGATTTTGACCCACGCAGATGATTGTGTTTCCTTCTCCAATAATATAGTAGTTTCTAATATTCAAGATACTGCGCCAGAGATTTCGGTCGAAGGTCAAATGCTATTTTGTGAAGGTGGCTCCGTAATGTTGACGGCATCAGAAAGCATCGACTACACTTGGTCGAATAGCGAAACAACACAAACTATCGAAGTTACTGAATCTGGTCAATATATGGTCACAACCACGGGACAATGTACCGATGATTTGATATCAGAATTGATTGAAGTAACCGTTTTAGATGCACCGCTACCAGAAGTTGAAGATGTCACCACCAATAGCCAAGGAACAGCGACCATTACTGGAATTGGTGATAATTTAGTTTGGTACGACGAAGCAACAAGCGGCACCGCACTTGCAACAGGTGATGTTTTTGAAACAGGCATTTTGACAGAAGAAACCGTTTATTATGTAGAAAATGTACAACTTTATCCAGGTGATTTGCAAGATGGTGGAAAGCCGAATATGAACGGTGGTGGTGGAATTCCAGGCACCGGTTCCCCAATTTTCTTTGATGCGTATGAGCCGTTTACGTTACTCTCTGTATTGGTAAGCGTGCCAGAAGAAAACACTACTCCAGGTATTAGAACGGTACAATTGATTGACGAAAATACAGCGGTCCTCTATTCTCAAGAATTTGATTTAGACTATGGCGACCATGTTTTGACCTTGGATTGGGCAATACCTGCTGGAACAAATTTAGGCATTCGATGTGTCGAAAATAATCTTTTCAGAAACAACAATGGCGTTAGTTACCCTTATCCAATTGGTGATGTAGGACAACTTACCGGCACTAATTTCGGTGGCGGCTGGTACTATTATTTCTACGATTGGAAAATTCAAAAACAAGGTTTCGAATGTGTTTCTGACCGCGTAGAAGTAACCGTTTTCTTAACTGGAACAAACGAAGAAGAATTATTCTCCAATCTTGCTGTCTTCCCTAACCCAGCACAAGATGAATTGAATATCCAGTTTGCCTTACACAATCAACAAGCTCTAAATATTGAATTATTGGATGTTGTTGGTCGCGTGATTTGGACAGAAACGATGAATACCGCAACGGGTTCGACGCAGCTATCTTTAGCGGATTTGAGCAGCGGCGTTTATATGCTACAATTGAAAACAGTAGAAGGTGTGGTGGCGCGAAAAGTGGTGAAGGAATAGGATTTAAACTTGATTTTTTCTGTAAAAAGGTCTGTCAGTGACGTTTCATTGACAGACCTTTTTTTGATAAGTCGGTTTGAAAATGAAAAAATCCAATACTTTCCCTAAATTACCTGTCTAATAAAAAGAGGAGTTTGAGGAGGAAGAATGATTTTGCAAAAATCATTCTTCCTCCTCAAAAAACCACCCGCATTGCCGCAGGCAATGCGCACTATTTTTTATAGGAGGTAGAAAATTACAAATTTTCTACCTCCTAATACACAACCTACATGCACGCATTAGTCATTTCAGGCGGAGGAAGTAAAGGCGCATTCGCAGGCGGCGTCGCCGAATACTTGATGGAATATTGTGGCAGCGACTACAATATCTTTGTGGGCACTTCGACGGGAAGTCTCCTCGCACCGATGTTGGCAGCGGGCAAAATGGAGGAAATCAAAAAAATCTATACCTCCGTCAGCAATAAAGACATTTTCAATATCAATCCATTTATTATTAAAAAACGAGGAAAATTATTTTTCACTAAAATCAACCACATCAATACGATACGGATGTTTTTGAAAAAGAAAAAGTCCTTCGGCGAAACCAAAAATCTCCGCAAACTCATCGCCAAAACCTTCAAAAAAGAATACTACACCAAAGTTAGAAACAGTAAAAAAGACGTCATCATCACCGTCGCCAACCTAACCTCCAGCCGTGTCGAATACAAATCTATCCACGATTGCGACTACGAAGATTTTTGTGATTGGATGTGGGTGTCTTCGAATATCGTCCCGTTTATGAGTCTTGTCGTGAAGAACGGAATGGAATACGCCGACGGTGGTTTTGGTAGCTACCTCCCCGTGCATCCTGCGATTGAAAAAGGTGCGAAAGTCATCGACGCCATCGTCCTTCGCCCCGAAAACTTACAAATCAATCACCTGCCTTCCACCAACCCTTTCGATGTCTTGTTGAAAGCCTTTGACTTTATGCTCAATCAAATCGGTAGCGATGATGTCGTGATTGGTAACTTGCATGGCTTGGCAAGTGATGTGGAAGTCAACACGTATTTTACCCCGCATTTATTGACGGAACATTCGTTTATTTTTGACCCAGAGCAGATGACGGGCTGGTGGAAAGAGGGGTTTGAGTTTGGAAGGGATAATAATCCGAGGTGTGTGCAGTTGGGGTAGGGATGCCTTCAAAAAAAAATCGACCGCTTCGCGGCAAAGAACAAAAGCGACAAAAACCAAAGGGTAAAAGGGTAAAAGTGACCAAGGGTTAGTACCGGTTAGCCACGCGGCAGTTGTCATTGATGTTGTTGAACCAAGACCCGCCACGAACCACCCGGATGCCTTCTTCTCCATCTTGTAGCCAAGGCTCATCTCCACTGTCAGGAGCATGATTATAATCCTTATGCCATAAGTCAGCACACCACTCCCATACATTACCACTCATATCGCAAAGCCCTAATTGATTAGATAATTTTAAACCAACTGGCTTTGTTTCGTTATGGCTATTACCATTAGACCAACCAACTTCCTTCAAATTATTGCTACCCGCATAAATAAAATTATCCTTTGCGCCTTCCTCTCCTCCACGAGCGGCGTATTCTCACTGCGCTTCGGTGGGTAAGCGGAATTTCTTGCCATCTTTAGCATTCTTGTCAGCAATATCTGGCATTTTATTCAGCCTATCCAGAAAACCTTCGGGCTGGCATATATCATCCCAAGACACTTGTTCTACCGGACGATTATCGCCTTTGAAGCGCGAAGGGCTGCTTTTCATCACTTCTTGCCACAGGACTTGTGTTACGGAATATTTAGCCGTTTGGAAGGTGGATACCGTGATTTAATGGCGTGCCTTTTCACTTTTGCGATGAGAGTCATCATCTCCCATCCAAAAGATGCCGCCTTCGACGAGCACCAACTCCTCAAAAAACTGTTTTATCCATTGTTTATCTGTTGCTATCATCATGGTTTTTATTTTGATGGGTAAAATAGGGAATTGCAATGAAAAATGAGCAATGAGTTGGGTTTTGAAATTTTAGTTTTCAAAACAAGAGCCCCCAAGCCCTAAAGGGGAGCAGTCCGATTTTCAGCCAGAAATTTGGATAAATGATAGGAAAATCCTCCTTTTTAACATGGATTTCATCATTATCTTGGATTTTCTCCCCTTTAGGGGTCGGGGGCTTTTGCTTCAAAAATCGCTTTTGCAAAACCTCCAATCCCCTTAATTTATCATCCATCATTCAAAGACAACCTCGCCCCACCCACAAAATACTGAATCCGATACCGATACCCTTGTTCCACCAAAAACAACTGTCGTTTCAAGCCAAATTCTTGTTCCGTCGTTCCTTTGGAAACCAAAGTATAAAAGTGAGACCGCTTCTTTTTCGGACGCAATATCCGCCCCAATCGTTGTGCTTCTTCCTGCCGACTGCCATACGTTCCAGACAGTTGAATCATCACCGTGGCATCGGGCAAATCCACCGCAAAGTTGGCGACCTTGGACACCACCAACACTTTCACTGCACCACTTCGGAAGGCGTTGTATAATTTTTCGCGCTCGACATTCTTGGTTTTTCCAGTAATCAAAGGCAGATTTAAATCTTTTGCCACCCGTTCTACTTGCGTAATAAATTGCCCAATTACCAAAATTTGGTCATCTGAATGCAAAGCAATCAACTCTTTGGTTAGCTCAATTTTTCGGCTGTTTTCAGCAGCTATTCTAAACTGTTGCCGTTTGGCTGCGTGTGCATAAATCATGGCTTCTGCATGCGGCAATTCCAGCCGATATTCCGTACAATACGCCTCGGCAATATACCCTCGATTTTCCAACACTTTCCACGGCACATCATATCGTTTGGGACCAATGAGCGCAAATACATCATCTTCTTTTCCATCCTCTCGTACGAGGGTTGCGGTCAAGCCCAAGCGACGTTTTGCCTGAATGCCGACCGTTGCCCGAAAGACTGGTGCGGGCAATAAATGGACTTCATCATAAATAATCAATCCCCAATTTTGCGCTGTAAATAAGTCCAGATTTTTAAACTTATCTTGCCTTGATTTACGCCAAGTCAGCATCTGATAAGTCGTAATCGTGACGGGTCGAATGATTTTGCTAACGCCCGTAAATTCGCCCACTTGTTCGTAAGCCAGATGTGTTTTTGCCAAAATTTCATCTCGCCACTGATGCACCGACACATTATTGGTCGTCACAATCAAGGTATGGTTAGAAATCGCTGCCATCGTCCCAATTCCAATGATGGTTTTGCCCGAGCCACAGGGCAACACCACGATGCCGTTTCCGCCACTTTTGCCACCGCCATGATAAAACGCCGCCACGGCTTCATCCTGATAATCTCTCAGTTGAAACGGTGCGCCAGTCGCATCCGTATTTCGCAATTCAATGCCTAAATTATCGCCTTGCACATAGCCGCAAAGGTCTTTGACAGGAAACCCAATTTTGATGAGGGCATGCTTCAAATCTCCTCGATGACTCGCTAAAATCCGAAAGCGATTCTTGCCTTTTTTTCGAAAAAATGGCTGGATAGATTCTTCTTGTTTAATTTGCTCAAAAATGAAATCATCATACACACTCAACATTAAAAAACCGTCCTCTTCTTCCTCCAAAACCAGTTTTCCATAGGTGCTGTACCACTCTCGAATATCCGTCTGCACATTGGCGGGAATCCCATAACGAGCATGATTTTCCAAACCGCCCATGATATCTTCCAAGGACAAATCAAGAGCTGCGGCATTCCACAAGGACAACGGTGTCACCCGATAGGTATGAATGTATTCTGGTGATTTTTCCAACTCCGCAAAACGAACTAAAAAATCACGCCCTTCCGTGTAATTCGGATGCTGCACTTCCAACATTAAGCTGTGGTCGCTTTGTATAATGAGTGGCCCGTTATTCACTGTTTTTTTATTTTAGTTTGAAAATTTTCCTTCAGTTCTGCTATCAATGCCTTCATTTTAGTTTCATTCTTTTTATGGAAAAGCAGCGTTTTTTTAACTTTATTGACTTCTACTGGAAGCTGTGATTTCAGAATTTCCAGCAAAAATTTATCGTAAAAATCTTGATTGCCAATCGAATAAACCAGCATTTCTTCCCGCGTGATTTCTACTGTTTCCTTTGTTTTTTTCTTCGACTCCTCAATTTTTAACGTTGGAAAAACCGTTTTAACTTTGGTCGGAAACTCCTGAAATTTATCTTCCCCATGATGTCCACCAAGTGCAATGACTCCATTGCGGTGCAATTTTTCTAACAAACTTTTCGGCTGTCGCACCAAACGAATCGTCCGCGAAATGGCCGCTTCTGTAAAAAAATCAGCGAGTGGTTGTTTCTTCAAACCTTCATAAATACCCAAATTTTTATACAGGGTAAAAACATTAGTTCGTTCGGTCCATTCTTCAATCTCCATTACCACGTTTTGCGGCAAAGGTGTATTGGACAATTCTTTCAATAAGTTGGTCAACTTAAAATCTGGTTTGGCAACCAAATACTCCAATACCTTCTGCTTATCCAATTTCAAAACAAACTGCTTATCCTCTTTTATCGGCTTGGTAAAATTTGATAATTGATGCAAAACCGCAAAAGGATAAACGGGCGAAATGATGTTAATTTCAAAATTTGGCTGAACAGAAACGTAACAATCAATGTCCTCATTTTGCAGCATTTTTGTAAACAAAGGACTCAATCGAAATGCAGTTAAAGTCCCCATTTCAGGCATTATTCCCGTATATTTTTCTTTGCTGTATGCCAGTTCAACATAACCTAACGTAAAAACATAATCTTCCAAAAAACGCTCAATAAATCGACCTTCTACTTTTTCAAAACCGAGAAGGTCTTCTGGTAAAATATATTCTTTTGTACCGTCTCTTCGACGATAGCTGTGTGAGTTCTCCCCATTTTTATACTCATGAAAATTGTAATAGCGGTCGTATTTTACTTTTTTCTTAGGCTTGTTCCAACCTCCACTTTCTTCAATATAGACCGCCTCAGGAATTAAAAACCACGGGTGTTTTTCTTTTAGCAAATCAATTAAATCTGAAGCTTGATACCATACATTTGATTCTAAAGTCGCCAAAGTATCCGTCAAAATTCTTCTTGTCTTTTTGAAATTCAAGGTTGGCAATACACCAGTTGCAGACCCCGTGTAAGAAAAACTATTCAATCTTCCAAAAAAGGAATTACTCAATAATTCGTTATATTCTCT
The DNA here is from genome assembly GCA_047629355.1 of Saprospiraceae bacterium. Taxonomy (GTDB): domain Bacteria; phylum Bacteroidota; class Bacteroidia; order Chitinophagales; family Saprospiraceae; genus CAYUNA01. Next base: position 8,853 of record JBLHWU010000163.1, read on the forward strand.
TTTTTGACCAACAAAATAGCGGTACAAAAACTGTTCTTGTTCTAAAGACGATAAACTCAAAAATTGTTGAAATTTATCCGAATTTACCTCAATATAATTATCTCTGAAAGACGCTTGGCTACTTGTATATCCAGAATACTCCCCTTCCGTATCATAATTAATCCATCTCAAACCTAAGGCTTGGTCGTCCACAAAATCAACCCATTCCAATCCCATATCTTTGTTATAATCTTCCATTAACTCTGGGTGTCCCATTAATTTACAAATCCGTTTATAGTCGCTTTTAGACAACATATTTCCATAAACAGACCGCTTAATCGTATATTCTTGACAATATTGCATGAAACGAAATAAATCCTTACGAATGTCATATTCTGGAGTGGCTATTTCAAATTGGGAAACATCTATATTTTTCGTCATTTTTTAAGTTTGTTTAGTGAATGAGAGGGCAGGAGTCAGAATTCAGCGCTTTCAACCGCTTTTATCCACCTCGTTTAACAACATTTCCGCTTTTCGTCACAATCTTTTCCACCTCTGATAACGCTGCTTTTGGAAACGCTAAATATTCCTCTGATAGCACCACCACATCATAGTATTTGCTCAAATTTTTCTCCACTAAAACCCGTAAAGTCAAGTCTGTAATTCGGGCAATTAGCAAATTATCATGAACAATCTCTTTCCCGTAATTTTTATGAAAAAAGTCAAACATTTTTTTAAATGCGGGCGCATTTTTCTCCAACCAATCTACCAGGGGGTGTTCCCAAATTTCCATTGGAATGGTCGAAATAGTCGTTAAATCTGGCGAGGCAATAATCGGAGGTTTTGGTGCAGACTCAAAATGGGACAGGTGATTCAATACCACCAATGCGTCCAATGGAATCTTATTAAAATTAACGACAACTGCTCCTTTATCATTAGGCGACAAATATTTCTCAATTGCTAAAGCATTCAATTGACCATCTGCCAATCGGTAAAAAAGCTGATTTCCTTGCTTTTTTTGTTGCAAAACGTTGTTTTTCCAACCCGTTTCACAGAATTGCTGTTCTTCGTAAGGATTTTTACTACTGCCTCCATTATGGATTGCTTCCCATTTTTTAGGGTCATTCCAAGCTTCTAATAAGGGGGTCAGCGAGGTCGGTAAAAACCATTGGTCTCTTGGCATCTTTTGTAACTGGTGCAGTAGGAAATCTGAAAGAACTGCCCCTTTTCCCATAAATTGATGTCTCAAAATAGTCGCACTCGTCGCAAATCCCCACTGCTCCAATTTCATTTTATTCAATGTAGGTAAATCAAATAGCTTCCCTTTGATTTGCAATTTTTTCTGCGTCAAGACAATAGACGAAACATTCCGTTTTTGCTTTTCCAAAACAGTAGCCATCAAATCTATTCTAATATTTTCATCATTGGCATCGCCTGCGCCAGATAGTGTTTTCAGACCAACAATAGGCGATGGTAAATGATCTGCGAAAGCGGTTGGAAAAATAAATCGTTGCCGTTCTGTCTTAGAGCCTACGTCCGTTTTAGCTGTATATTGAATCAATAGACCTTGATTGACCAAATGTTTCTGCACGCTTTTTAAAACATCACTATATTGTTGGGTAAAAGTCCCGTATCTTCCATAAAAACGCTTGTCAGTTTTTGGCATTGGTTTATACAATCCTTCAAAAGTACTCACGTCCACCTCCCACTGATTGAAATGCAAAATATGAAGCAATGCAATTTCCTTATCCGACAAGCTTTTAATAACATTCGTCAATCCTTCTCCAGAAAGAAAATAGCTTTTAAACAAATCATAACTACCGCCCACATTTTTGGGGAATTTTCGCGCTTGCATTAATTTATTCTTACTCGTGGCGGCAATTCCGCCATTGTACATATCCAATAACCCCTGTTCTAAGATTCTCTGATTGTAGTTCGTATTTCCCATAATCGTTATTTTCTAAATTAGGCAAATTTTTAAAATTGAGCAAAAATACCTTTTTTTCTAATTATTTTGAATTTAAATAATAACGAAATTACCTAAAGAAGCGGCAATCATCAAAATTTTATCAGCCTTCCTATCTCACCAAGCACCCAAAACCCAATACCCAGTATCATAGAAAAAGGGCTCACCCAGTTCCCTGAGCAAGCCCCTATAATATATAGATTGTTTACTATTTAATTTGCCACGCTACTAAAGTAGCGGGCTAGCCTCCAAAATCATCAAACGCAATGTTCTCCTCTGGTACACCCAATTCATCCAATGTTTTGATAACCGATTGGTTCATCATTGGCGGTCCGCAGAAATAATATTCTACCTCTTCTGGCTCTGGGTGATTCTTCAAATACTTCTCATGTAGCACGCTCATGATGTAGCCTTTGAAACCATCTCCTTCGTCTTCCATCTCATGCTTCTCTTTCCAATTGTCTTCCGGCAATGGATTATCCAAAGCGATATGGAATTTGAAATTTGGAAATTCTGCTTCAATTTTACGGAAATCTTCTACGTAGAACAACTCCCGTTTCGTTCGTCCACCGTACCAGTAAGATACTTTACGGTCTGTTGTTTTCAACGTGTGGAACAAGTGAAACAAGTGAGAACGCAATGGCGCCATACCTGCACCTCCACCGATGTAAACCATTTCTTTCTTGTTCGGTTTGATGAAAAATTCACCGTAAGGTCCAGAAATCGTTACTTTATCACCAGGTTTTTGGTCGAATACATAAGAGGAGCAAATACCAGGATTTACGTCCATCCATCCATTTTTCGATTTATCCCAAGGTGGCGTAGCGATACGAATATTCAGCATCACGATATTTCCTTCTGCTGGGTGATTTGCCATTGAATAGGCGCGGAAAATCGGCTCATTATTCTTCATTTTCAAGCTCCACAAACCGAATTTATCCCACTCCGATTGGAATTCATCTGCCGCCTTACCCATCCGCGGGTGAGAGGTGACGTCCATATCTTTATACTGAACCGTTACTTCTGGTACATCAACTTGTACATAACCACCAGCTTGGAAATCCAATTCCTCACCTTCTGGCAATCGTACTACAAATTCCTTGATGAAAGAAGCCACGTTGTAGTTCGAGACTACTTCGCATTCCCATTTTTTGATGCCAAATACCTCCTCTGGTACACTCAACTCCATGTCTTCTCGCACTTTTACTTGACAAGCCAATCGCTTGTGTTCCGCTGCTTCTTTTCGAGACAAGTGATTCATTTCTGTTGGCAACACATCGCCACCACCGCTGTAGATGTGACATTCACACATCGCGCAAGTTCCACCACCACCACAAGCGGATGGTAAGAAAATACCTTTGTCAGATAAAGCGGTCAACAAATTTGTGCCAGGCTGAACCATGAAAGGATTCTCTGTATCACCGTTAAGCGTTAGTTTCACTGCACCTTGTGGCACAAGCTTTTTCCGAGCTTGTATCAACATGAAGGACAACAACATGATAACGACTGTAAAAACAATAAGTGCCAGAATAATAGGCATGAAAGATTCCATATTGCTAAGTTATATTTGAACTGTTTACGGTCAGCAAACAATTACGTAAATCTATTAATTAAGGTCAAATTCTTCTTCTAACAACCTAACAGCATTAGTCAAAACTTGTTTAGAAATCACTACTAAAAGCTGCCGGGTCAATACCCATTAAGCTCATAAATGCAATTCCCATTAATCCTGTTAAGATAAATGCCATACCCAAACCACGCAATGCTGGCGGTACGTCTGAGTAACGAATTTTTTCTCGGATGGCTGCAATGGCAATAATTGCTAAGAACCAACCAAATCCACCTCCTAAACCGAAAGCGATACTTTGCGTTAAATCATATTCCCGTGCAACCATGAATAGTGAACCACCCAAAATCGCGCAGTTTACCGTAATTAGTGGTAAGAAAATACCTAAGGCAGCATAAAGTGATGGAGAGAATTTCTCGACAACCATCTCTACCAACTGTACCATTGAAGCAATTACGGCAATGAACAGAATTAACCGCAAGAACGTCAAGTCGATGCCAAATACACTAGTGTCACTCAATAAATAAGTGTTGATTAACCAATTAATTGGCATCGTAATACCCAGTACAAAAATGACTGCTAAACCCAATCCAAATGCTGTTTTTACAGATTTGGAAACCGCCAAATAAGAACACATTCCTAAGAAGTATGCCAACACGAGGTTGTCAATAAATGCGGCTTTGATGAAAACATTGAAAAAATCCATAATGATTATTTCGATTGATTCGATTACTTTCGATTTTCTCGATAAACTCGATTAATTCGATTTGGTCGAAACATTGATTAATTTATTTTAAAATCTAAAAATCAGTTGATGTCAGTCTGACCTCTGTCTTCTGACATCTGACTTCTTTTTTACGATACATCCACCAATTTCGGATTATAGCTACGCTGAATCCAAATCAATACGCCAATCACAAACATCGCTGCTGCGGGTAATACCATCAAGTTATTCAATTGGTAACCAGGAATAGTAATCAAGAAATCAGAGGTTGGTCCTAAGATTTTGTATCCTGCTAAGCTGCCTTTTCCGAATAACTCACGGATAATAGCTACCAAAATCAATACACCTGCATACCCCAAACCATTTCCGATACCATCGACAAATGACCGCCAAGGCTTATTTGCCATTGCGAATGCTTCCAAACGTCCCATTATGATACAGTTGGTAATAATCAAACCGATATAAACAGACAAGGTCTTATAAATCGGATAATCTACCGCTTTAAGTGTCAACTCAACCACCGTTACCAAAAAGGCAATAATGACCAATTGGACAATCATCCGCACAGATTTTGGAATGTGGTTTCGCAAAAGCGAAGTGAACAAACTTGAAAATGCACATACAAAAACTACTGCAATAGAAATTACAACTGAAGGAACCACCACAGAAGTTACTGCCAATGCTGAACAAATCCCCAATACCTGAACGGTAATTGGATTATTATCATTTAAAGGGTCGGTAATCAACTTGCGTTCTTTCTTACCGAAAAATGGTTCTTTTACTTCTTTTACTGCTGTTTCAGCCATAATATTATTTCGATTAACTCGATTTTTTCGATTGCTCGATTAAAGCGAAAAGTTTTTTATGATTTATTTCTTTTGGTAACGATTGCTTGTCTTTCTTTCTTTCCTCCACGACAGTGAGCTGTTTTCCGTCAACCGTTTACCGTGTTTTTATTTTCCTGCATCAACAGATTCCTTGTAACCTTCAAAATACGAGTCGTAATATTCAATACCTCGTTGCAACATTTCTTCTACTCCATCTGCTGTTACGGTTGCGCCACTAATACCATCTACTGCATACATATTATCTGGATCCGCTCCTCCTTTTTTCACCTTTACAGAGACGTATTTGCCGTTCTGATTGTAGATTTTCTTGCCAACAAAGCTTTTCGCAAATTGTGGATTGTCTGTAATTTCTGCACCCAAACCTGGCGTTTCTCCTTTGTGGTCAAAAGTTGCTCCAGCGATCGTATTCAAATCACTTTCTAAAGCAATATAACCCCAAATTTCATCCCAAAGTCCGCTTCCACGCACTGCCAAAATGTAATTCTTACCTTCTTCTCCATCATAGATAAACAATGGTAATTGACGGTCAGCTTCTACTTTCTTCTTTTCTTTCGCCATATTAATGTCTTCTGCCCGCAATTCTCCAGATTCTACGACTGCACCATATGCTTTGATAATTTTTTGTTCCATCTTATTATCAAACAAGTCCAGCACTTCCTGATCTGAAAGGTCGGCAACCATTCCGCCACCCAACTTAGATTCCACAGCTTTCAAAACTGCTCGCTTATTAAAAATCTCTTCGTTTTTCTTAGCAATTGGTCCCGTTACCGAAACCATTAAAGCTAAAACCAAAGAAACAATAACACACATCGCAAGAACAAACGATATTACTTTTTTATTACTTTCCATTTTCTATAATTAAGAACTAAAAATGAAGAATTAAAAATGCCAAAGCAACCTAATTCTTCATTCTTAATTTTTCATTTTTAATTAATTTGAAGCTACTACTCGGCTCAATCGTCGCTTCATGTTGCCTTCCAACACATAGTGATCAATTAATGGAGCAAATACATTCATGAACAAAATTGCCAACATCCAGCCTTCTGGATATGCAGGATTGGTCACACGAATCACCAAACCAATCATACCAATGAAGAAACCGTAAATCCATTTTCCTTTGTTGGTAGATGCTGCGGTTACGGGGTCAGTTGCCATGAACGCCATAGCGAACCAGAAACTACCCATTGCCAAGTGACCGGTCCACGGCACTGCCATGAATTTCCAGAAA
>JBLHWU010000164.1:0-15163 GCA_047629355.1 Saprospiraceae bacterium
GCTTTCAAATTGCTTGCCCTCGACTGCCAAGTGAATGGGCAAATTAAAATGCTCGGGTACACCGCCGAGTCTTATGGTAACTTCATTCATGTTGCAAATGTAAAAAAGTCTGGAATATTTTGCTAACGTTGTAAAACACCGATTGTTTTACAAAAAATTCACTTTTCCGACGGCTAATTTACGCGACCACGTTCTTCCGCCACTTCCGTTTGCCGTTTTCGGGCAGATTTCAATTTGTTGTTCCCAAAATTTCGGCTGTACGACAACTTAAATGTTCTAATACTAAGGTCAAATTCACTAATAGTTACCAAGTTTTGTTCAAAAAGTGGCTTTTTTTTGGTTACTTTTATGGTTTACAATGCCGTTTCATCTTCCTGCAATTGGATTAGGTCAAACGTGATTTTTTCACCCAGATTATTAATAGACTTGTTATCCTTTTACCATCGAAAAATCCGCTGCGGTTAGAAATGAAACATTAGCAAAAGGTAGTGGCTCGTTTGTTTCATCTAAAATTTTACCAGAGATAGTTAATTGAGCAGATAGATTGGGAACATATAGAAAACACAGCCCAATGAACTGAATAGTAAGATGAGAAGATGCTTCCCGATTAAGTATTTTTTTATTTAAAAAATAGGGAATTCGCACCATTTTCAATTCAATGAAAGACACCAATCTAAAAACAAAGATGCTTTTTTATCGTCAAAAAAATGAAAAATCTACTTTTTTTTAAAATCCTTCGCCTATCTTTACCACCAAACTTATCGTCACGTATGCAACGAACTATATCTTTATTTTTTATCAGTATTGGTTTTTCTTTTTTCATCAGCTGCGGCAGTGAACCAACCAGCGATACTTGGGAACAAAGCCGACAAGATTCCACCCAAACGAATACCTCTAACAAAGAGACTACAAAAGAAAATGCGGCGGATAAAAGTCTAACCGACTTAATCGCAGACTACGACCCACCGAATCGGGAATTGTGGCAAAAACCACAATTGGTCATTGAAAAAATGGGCGACTTGAGCAATAAAACAGTCGCGGATATTGGCTCGGGTTCGGGTTCTTTTGCGCGTCGTTTAACACAGGTTGCAAAGAAGGTGATTGCCATTGAAATTGACCCGCGCTTCGTGGAATACATGGACAGTATCAAAAGAGTAGAACTGTCTCCTACCTACCAAAGGCGCTTTGAAACAAGACTTGCGACCACCACCGATTCTAAAATAAAGACGAACGAGGCGGACATCATCATCATGGTCAACACCTATTTGTATGTCCAAGATAGAAAGGCTTATTTGAAGCATTTATTGGACCGTTTGCCTGTAGGTGGACAGTTATTTATTGTTGATTTTAAAAAGAAAAGCATTCCATTGCGCAATCCTTCGCAGCGATTTAGAGTCCCGCTTTTTGAAGTAGAAAAAGAGTTAAAACAGATTGGTTTTAAAAATGTCGTTTCGGATGATAGAGCGTTGGATTATCAGTATATTGTGATTGCGGAGAAGTAAAATACGCTGCACGATTGACGGCGTACGGCACACAAAAGAACAATACCCTTTGATTTTAAATTAGCTCCTATTATTTAGACAATTCTATAAATCCAGACAACTCAGTCCAAACGATTCGCACTGATTGGGTACTTCCACCACCATGCTTTTCTAGATCAAAAGGACAAGTTTCAGCTTCGTATCCGCCCCATTTTTTATAAATCGCTCTTGCAGTAACATTCGCTTCAAATACCCATAAATAAAATTGAGTATCTGCATTTTGGTCGCGCAACCAAGCAACGGATTTTTCCATCAATTGCCGACCGACACCTTGTCCACGAACCGTTTTCGCAACGTGAATATTGTCAAGATATGCTCCCCATTTTTTATCGTAATTTTTAGATAAAACAATAAATCCGCAGAGTTTATCGCGTTCTTTAGCAAGCAGAACGAACAAACTTTCAGTTGCATTTTCTAATCGGTCTTTCCAAAAAGCAGTCCGTTCGATAAAGATTTCCTTATCCAAATAATCGTCGCTATAAATACCACGATAGTGTTCTTTCCAGCTCGTTGCGTGAAGGTGGGCGATGGTGATGGCGTCTGATTTTGTAGCGGGAGTGAAGATCATGTTTTAGGTTGAATTTACATCAAAAAAGAGGCAAGATAAGAGAATTACAATAATTATACAGGAAACTTCACATCCCATTGTTCAAAAAAAATCTCTATGTTTGTTAATCTTAAAAAGTCATTTCACAATAAAAAATCATTGATGATATTTCGATTTTATACCCCCATTCTGATGCTCCAAATGTTTTGCCTTTACCATGCGTACTCTCGTCATACTGCGCAAAAATGGTATTTACTAATTATCTTTTTTCCTTTATTTGGCAGCTTGATTTATTTATATCAGACCTTTTATTCCCGTCAAAATATTGATAGCATTTCGGAAGGAATCAAACATGTTTTTAAAAGTAATTATTGATTTCTTTTTTGTAAAATAAAGGCAAAGTCATCAAAAGGCTGATAGCGAATCCAAATTGATAAAAATCAATGTAAATAGCTTGTATTAATCTAAAGTACATCATTTTCTGGCTAATGGTATCGCCATATTGGTCAAGAACTTGATAGCTCAAAAATCTACGAGAGCAAACCATGCAAAAGCCATTAAATATAAGTCCGTAAACCAATGGAAAGGCTACACTTCCAACGAATAAAATCCCAATTATTCTTTTTAAAAATGCTAAAAATAATTTTAAAGGACCATTTTTTAGTGTAGTGAACAAGTTGGTCAAAATCTTCGGTATCTGGCAAAATTGGTTTACTTTCCGGGAATTTTTCTAACTTCTTGGCTTCTGCCACAATGCCTCGGTGGACTTTTTTAGCAACCGACTCTGAAGCCGTTTCCTAAAAATAATCAGAAATACCTTTGAGTCTTTGGCGAGATTTAGGCGAAAAAATTACCTTGAATAATTTCCCCGTGTTTCCATTTCTTTTTCTAAATCTTCCAAAGAATAGAAATCACCTTTTTCATAAACCGCCCGACTTTCTTGAATTTCTATCTTCAAACCTTTAGTAGTCGACCGTTTCATCGAAGGGTTATATACTGGAACTTCTTCTTTAATAGTCTTCTTTTTCATGGCTTGTTCGCGCACATACGCAGCTACCAACGTATTGAGAATACGCAACAAACTTGGGTCTGCTTGGTCAATGTGAAGGTGCAAATTTTGCCGCAATTGCTGGACTTCCATAATCGAAATGCTTTTGATAAAAAAGCAAAAAATTGACTTTCTAAAAATAAGCACAATTTTCATATTATTTCAGATATAAAATAAAAACTTCCCACAATATCAATCCAAATCCTCCACAATCCTCTGCACTCTCCCAACTTCCCCCGTATCCAATAGCACCTTAATCCCATGCGGATGCGTCTTCGAGTTCGTCAAAATGCGCTTAATGATACCGTCGGTCAATTCCCCCGTGCGCTGGTGTTGCTTTTGGACAACTTCTACAAATTGTCCAATTTTTACGTTATTTCGATTCTTACCGTTCATATTTTTTTTTTAAAAAGTAAAAGTAATATTCTTAAGGAATGTTTCAGATTTCTTTGGTCTAAAACCTCTCAGTTCTGCATTTTTATAAAAAAAGAAAGCAGTCAATTTTTTACATTTGTCCAAACTTTCAAGATCAATCAACACTAAACATGAAATCAACCTTAATTTTCTTATTCCTAATCCCAGCTTCCTTACTCTTTTCCCAAAATTATCAAAGTGCCGAAAGTGTCGAATACGATGCCAGTCAAGACCGTTGGTTGATTGCCAATGGCGACAATATATTGCAACGTGCCAACGATGAAACAATTAGTTTTTTCGGTAATGGTAGCGCAACACATGGCATGGAAGTCATGGGCGATAACTTATTTGCGATAGATGGCAGCATCCTCCGTGGCTTCAATTTGGAGACGGAAGAAGAAGTCATGGCACTTCCAATTTCAGGTGCGATTTTCTTAAATGGCTTGACCAACGATGGCATGAATACACTCTATGCAACTGATTTTGCCCTTAATAAAATCTATAAAATTGACGTATCCGACCTTGATAATCCATCATTTGAAATCATCCTAGAAAGTACTTTCGCCACCCCAAACGGCATCCTCTACGATGGCGATAACAACCGACTACTTTGGGTTACTTGGGGTGCCAATGCTTCTGTTCGAGCGGTTGATTTAAGTGATTTTTCCCTATCGCTTATCCAGCAAACAACATTGACTAATATTGATGGCATCGACAGTGACGCCGCCGGCAATGTTTATATTGCTTCGTGGGGACCTGCTAGAATTACCCGATTTGACAAAAACTTCGCGAACGCTGCGGAAACGGTAACAACACCAGCTTTGAGTAACCCCGCAGATATCGGCTACAGCATGACAACCAATGTCCTTGCGATTCCGGTGGGCGGCAACGTAATTTATGTCGAACTAGAAGCGCCTGTTGCCACAAATGACTTGGTGTTAGGCGATTTTTCTATGACTATTTTTCCAAACCCTGTAACTGAAAATAGCGTACTTCAATTTGAATTAAAAACCGCGGAAAAAGTAACTTTAGACCTTTATAATATCGAAGGGAAATTAATTACAAACCTTGTAAAAGGACAGCAACCAAATGGTTTACACAAAGTCGTTTTGGCAGGTTTAAATTTAAAAAATGGTGCTTATTTTTGTCGATTGAAAGGAGAGATGCAAGAGCAGAGTTATCCGTTTGCAGTTCAAAAATAATTCATAAAAGAAGGGTTGTTTTTCTAAAATAGAAAAACAACCCTTTTTGAATAACACCGCAGTGCTTTTATAGAATATTCAAGTCTAATTCTGCTCTATCGCTTTATCCTTCTGCATTTTCATTTCCTGCTTTTTCGCAGCTTTCTTCTCTCGAGCTTGCGCTTTCAATTCTTTCTGCATTTGCAACTGCTCTTTAGTCAAAATAGCATTCACTGCTTTATTTTCTTCCTTCCGAAATTGTTGAACCGTCGTTTTGGTATCTTCATTACCTGATTGATAAGCCGCCTGCTTTTTCGCGCCATAATCCATGTAAATCCCTTCAATTTGTTTTGCTTGGTCGTCAGACAAATTCAATCTTTCTTTCATTTTTACAGTCCGCTTCTGTATTTTTTGCGTGTAGTCCCCTTCACCTCTTTTTTTACCAGGCATCGGCTTCTGGCGTGGAGAAGTCTGTACATGTCCTTTTGCTTTCGCTGCATCTTGACGCTCTCCTCGTTTGATTCGGGATTCCTCACGACGACCTTGTTTTTCCGCTCTAATTTTGGTCCATTTGTCTGATTGTTCCTTCGTCAAATAAGTTCCAATTTCTGTTTCTTGCGCTGTTCGAATCTTTTCCATTTCCGGTCGCAACTGCGTACGGTCTTCTGTATTTGCCCGCAAAGTCTGCATTTTTTCGGCATATTTTGCATTGACAACTTTCACTTTGGCTACTTGTTCGTCTGACAAAGACAATTGCTTCGTCATTTGTGCAGTTACCCGGTCAGTTCGGTTTTGCACGTCCATACCTCGTTTTTCCTGTGCTTGCATGGTTGTAAAACTTACCAAAAATAATGCTGCTAAAATGAATGATTTGAATTTCATAGATTAATATTTTATTTCTGTTTAAAAAATATACGACTAAATACTTTTCCTAAGGAATGAGGAAAAAATAAATTCACATTCTTGGGTAATTTATTTTAATCTTAGTTTTTTCTGTGAAACTGCCATTTATGTTGATATAATGGGCAATTTAAAAGTAAAAACTAAGAACAAAATAAACGTTGTTAGTTGGCGGACTTATTATTTTACCGTTCCTAAGTTTGGATTTCGATGGTTAAGACATTCTTTAGACGCAAATTCTTCACGAAGTTTACGCCTTTTAGAAATATTTAACGTTTTGCTATCCAAAAGAACAAATCTATTTTTTTCTATAAAGTTATCTTAAAATATAAACATGCTTCTCCTTCAATCGTTCTATGTAATCATCTAAAATTGCGATTTTACTTTACTTCCAATGATAATTAAAAGCAGTTCAATAGACTTTATGAATGACGACTCTGGATAATTCGCAAACTATTGATTATCAATTATTTGTAATTCTAAAAAAGCTACTCATTCATAAAGTCTAATAAAAGTACTTTTGCCAAAAATTTGAATACATGAAAAAATCCTTGACATTCCTGCTCTATTTTTTAGCAACATTTACATTTTTGACGGCTCAAGACAGCTATCAATCTGCTGAAATCTCCACCTTAAAAACCCCCGTAAAAGCGACTATCAAAGGTAAAATTGTCGATGCAGAGACCAATGAGTCCTTGGGGTTTTCAACAATTACGTTGTTTGCTCAAAAAGACAGTACAGTAGTGACGGGTAGCATCACAGATATGGACGGTAATTTTCTAATGGAAACCACACCTGGTCGTTATTTTGCAAAAGCAGAATACATCGCTTATCAATCCAAATTCATTGAGAATATTGAGTTAAAAAAAGGCAAGTTAAACCTCGATTTAGGCAAAATAAAATTGGCAGGTGACGCCAAAACTTTAGCCCAAGTGGAAGTCCGCGCCGAAAAAAGTCAGATGACCATGAGTCTTGACAAGCGCGTATTCAATGTTGGTAAAGACTTGGCAAGTGCAGGTGGAACGGCAGAGGATATTTTGGATAACGTGCCCAGCGTTACCGTGGATGTGGAAGGTAATGTGAGTCTGCGTGGTACGGGCGGCGTGCGTATTTTGGTGAATGGAAAACCATCTTCTTTAATTAGTGCCGAAAATCCGAATGGTTTGCGCCAGATTCAAGCAAGTATGATTGACCGTATCGAAGTGATTACCAATCCGTCGGCGCGCTATGAGGCGGAAGGCATGGCGGGTATTATTAATATAGTGTTGAAAAAAAATCAGGCAAAAGGGTTGAATGGGTCATTTGATGTGAATGTTGGTTATCCCGAAGATTTTGGCTTGGGTATCAATTTGAATTATCGAAAAAATAAATTTAACTGGTTTACCAATATCGGTTTGCGGTATCGAAATGGACCAGGGTCAGGAAGTTTAAAGCAAATTTTTTACAATGAAAATCCGGATAGCGTACTTTTTACCCAAATGAAACGAAAGCATGAACGTGGTGGATATTCGGGTAATTTCAAATTTGGTGCAGATTACTTTTTCAATCCAAAAAGTATTTTAACGACCGCATTTTCTTATCAACGTGGTGATGAAAATAATAGCGCGAGGCTAATTTATCGGGATAGCTACGGTAGCTTTGACAACGTTTCTTTAATTACCAACCGAACCGATAACGAATTTGAAGACGAAGCAGATTTGGAATATTCATTGACTTATCGGCGTATTTTTGAGAAAAAAGGACATGAATTCACGGCAGATATTAGATATGAAGATAGAACGGAAATGGAAGGCTCTGTTTTTGAAGAGACTTATTTTAATGGTGAAAATGTTGCGCTGAATCTGCCAGTTTTTGACCAACGTTCTGACAATTCGGAAGGAAACGAGCGTTTGAATGTAAAGGTGGATTATGTGCAACCGTTTAGCAAAGACAGCAAGTTTGAAATTGGCATGCAGAGTTCTTTTCGGACGATTGACAATGATTATGTGGTGAAAGAAGTTCGAAACGGAGAAGAATTTATCGACCCCAATTTTACCAATCAGTTTATTTATGATGAAAATATTCACGCACTATATTCCAGTTATGGCAATAAAATCAATAAGTTTTCCTACCAAATAGGACTGCGTGCAGAATATTCCGATGTGCGGACAGAGTTGGCAACAACCAATGAAATCAACGACCGTCAATATGCCAATTTGTTTCCAAGTGCTTTTATTAGTTATAATTTAAAAGAGAAAAATGCGGTGCAATTGAGTTACAGTCGTCGGATTCGTCGCCCACGTTTTTGGGATTTGAACCCATTTTTCACCCTGAGTGACCGTCGAAATACCTTTAGTGGAAATCCAAATTTGAATCCTGAATTCACCAATTCTTATGAATTTCAACACATTAAATATTTTGAAAAAGGGTCTTTGAGTTCTTCCATTTATTACCGACATACCGATGATGTCATTCAGCGTATTCAAAAACCCGTTGAAGGTTTTCCTGACCGTACCCAAACTGCCCCTGAAAACTTGGCGACGCAAAAAGATATGGGTATCGAATTTACTTATAATTATTCTGCTGCAAAGTGGTGGCGCTTAAGCGGAGATGTAAATTTCTTCTATTCAGAAGTAGCCGGAAGTTACGAATTTGAAGACAAAGTTATTGATTTATACGGCGAAACGTATTCCATGACCGGTCGCCTCACTTCCAAGACAACCCTATGGAAAAAGATAGACACCCAAGTTCGAATCAATTATCGCGCACCTCGAACAACTGCCCAAGGCAAATATAAATCCATTACTTCTGTTGATATTGGTGCGAATATTGACATTTTGAAAAATAATGGTACTTTGACACTGAGTGTCCGCGATTTGTTTAATTCTCGGCGACGACGTGGGGTTACTCAAGGTTTTAATTTCGAGTCAGAAAATGAATTTCAATGGCGGGAACGGTCTTTCGTTTTGGCTTTAAATTATCGCTTGAATCAGAAGAAAAAACGAGGTCGTCCAGGTGGTGGAAGAGGCAACGGTGGCGGTGGACAATATTAAAAATAAGGGATGCTTTTGACGGCATCCCTTATTTTTTTTAATAGACTTGTTCCTGAATAAGCGTTAGTGATGAGTACAACAACCCTTAAATAAATAGGTGAACCTAAATAATCGAAACTTTTAGACAGTACTATTTTCCGTTTAAGAAACCTAAAAATGGTTAAATAAAGGGATTATTAAACAATTTTTTAGAGAAAACTAACGAAAAAATCTGACTCCTTTGATTATTCGATTATTTATGTCCAAGTACTTACTAGTCAGATTATTTACTCAATTTTTTCAGTTTCCATGTTAAACCTAATTTTGATAGCTCCACTCTGCGATAATGCCTGACTTCCTCTTTTATAACTAATGCTGTATACAGACTGAACACCTTTGCGGACTACTTCAAAAAAGCCTTCTAAATCAGCTGCGGTTTCTGCAATAACCGTATTACTAGAAGAAGAAGCAATATCTTTTAAATCTGTTTCATTGAAATCATTCCCTCTTAATCCTATTGAATATATACCTATATTATCTGGAGCGGCTTCTATCTGAGCTTTAAGATCCACAGGATAATCGCTATTATTCTCACCTCCGTCAGTAAAAACGACAACAGATTTGTCACCATCAAAAATTAAGTTATTTATAAGATTAATCCCGTCAACTGTTGCTTGAAAAAGGGCAGTACTAGGTCGATAATCAACAAAAGCATCAATTATATCTTGTAACTCAGAAACATTACTCGAATCATAAAAGCCTGTTTCTTCAATCGCATCATTATCGGAGAAAAATATGACTGCTACTTTCGCGTTAGTTGAACTATTGGCAATTTCAAAAGCATATTTTTTTGCGTATTCTTTTAACAAAGGTGTTATTGTATCCAAAGATTCACTCATATCAAGCACTAAAACGGAAGCGATATCAGTCTTTATGCTATCTGCATTAAAAGTAAATTCAGTCTGTTCTCTAAAACAATCACCCCTATTTTCATCTATTTTGAAAGTCTTTACTTCATAGTTAGCAGAATTCGATTTTACTCTTAGTCCGTTAATTCTGATTAATACCTGCTGACCACTATTTATTAATTCAGCGGAAGCATCGATATTAGAGACCTTGTTACTTTCACCAATCGAATTCTCAGAAATAGTTGGTGATGAATTTTCATTGAAGTATTCATAGGTTATATACTCATTGAGTAAATCTGAACAACCATCATCAGGCTGATCATCTTTGCCACAACTAATAATAATTGTCAAGGAGAAAAAAGCAAATAGTAACTTTGAGAAAAAGAATTTTGATTTCATTTTTTAGACATTTTAAATTAAAAACTCATGAATTGAAGTTAATATTTGCTTCTAAAACATGGCGAATTAATTGTGTTAAATTGATAGGACAAAGGTATGGCTAAGCGTAAGAGTTCTGAATAGGGACTGGGATGGGAAAGCCGTAGGGGCTTGCCCCTAATTGGCGATAAAATGATTAGAATCTGATAATTGAGGTAGGAATGTTCATATAGTCATAGTAAGGTCTTGCCCCTATTCATTTACTCCCAAGCCCCCAATATTTCTACTTATTATTCAGCCTATCTTTGCATTATAACTATCTTTAGGAACGCAAAATGACAAAAATGAGGTGTTCTTTTTTTATCTTAATTTCTTATTTAAAAACTAATGCTGTGTTTTTCAAAAAACAACACTCTTTTTTTGTAAGCTTGCCTTTAGCCCAATAAATGAATGGTTAAACCTGCTATTTTGCAAAACGCCTATTAATTTATCAAATGAAAACAACTTTTCTTTTTTTATTTATCGCCACTACTTCTTTCGCTCAACCCTCTATTTCAATTGGAAAAACGCCTATCTTAGAAAATTTCCAAGCGGCAATGACCGTCGAAAGTCCAACCGACAGTCAAATTGATTCAATATTTTTTTTATGCGAAGCGTATCGAGATGCGAATGCGGATAGTTCTTTACTTTTAGCACAACAGTTGTTAGAACTTACAAAAAACCACCCAAATAAGAATTTGTATGCCGAATTATTAATAGCAAATGGGGCAGCTTACCTTGACTTAGGGAATACAGATAAAAGTCAGCAGTTCTTAAAAGAAGCCCTTGAAATTGGTGTATCAACTGGTGAAAAGACGATTATTGGCAATGTAAATAGTTTATTAGGCAATATTGCTTTAGGCGAGGGTAATCACAAAAATGCACTTATTCATTATATTGCGGCTGCCAAAATTTGGGAAGAATTAGGAAAGAAATTATCTGAGGCAAAAGCCTATAAAAACATCAGTACAGTTTTCGGTTATTTGGATAATTATCCTAAAAACAAACAATATTTACAAAGGGTCAATCAAATTGCGGAAGATTTAGACAATGACGAATTGCGGCTAGAAGTAGCAGAATCGAAAGCTGCAGACCTCATGCATTACGGTATTAAATATTATTTAAGTCACGACCAAGATAGTCTGGATTTATTGATGCGAGAGGATACTTTGGTTGTTTATTTTGACAAATCCGAAAAACGGTATTCTGAAGCATTGGTGCTTGCTAAGAAATTAGATTCTAAAGAAATGATTATTGTGCTGCTCAATAATATGGTTGCGCTCGCACTCAACATGGAAAACTCAGAAAAGGCAATACTGTTGGGAGAAGAAGCCGAAATACTAGCCAATGATTTAGGTGCGATGGGCTTAATGATTCAAGCTAAATTCAATCTATCTGGTACTCACCATCAACTGGGTAACTATAACAAAGCGGGCGATTATGGTGAAGAAAGTTTGGCCTTGGCAAAAAAACACGGTTTGGCAAGAAAAGAATTTTTGGCCAATCGGATATTGTATGACTTATATTCAGAAATAGGAAATTATAAAAGAGCCCATGAGATTTCGGAGTGGCTGCGGAATTATGATGCAAAAATAGGCGATGCGGAACGAAATAAAGCCATCGCAGAAGTAGAAGCCCAATACCAGACGGTTCAAAAAGAGAAGCAAATTTTAGAGTTAGCGGCAACGAACCTTTCTATCACCAATCAGCGTAATTCTATTTTGGGCAGTGCAGCTTTCTTAGTCCTTCTAACTATTTTTGGTTTTCGATTCAATAAAGTTAGAAATGATCGGAACGATAAAATGGCATTTACGGAAGCCCTCATTTTTGCACAAGAAGAAGAACGAAAACGCATTGCCCGCGACCTACACGACGGCATCGGACAATCCTTATTGCTCCTCAAAAAACAACTGGGAACGACACAGGAAACCACGCTACAAAGTCAAACGATGATATCAGAAACGCTGGAAGAAGTTCGTGCTATTTCCAGAGATTTGCATCCGTTTCAATTAGATAAATTTGGACTAATCGCTTCTTTAAATGAAATGATTCATAAAGTTGAAAAATCTACTGACTTATTTATCACTAGCGAAATTGCAGAAGATACAGATAGCTTTTTTACTAAAAAAGAACAGATTCAAGTCTATCGAACCATTCAGGAAGCTTTAAATAACGTGGTCAAACACGCGGCAGCAACGGCAGTACAAGTTATCATTCAAGACAATTCTAAAGCCATTCTTATTAAAATTCAAGACAACGGAATAGGCTATGACCACCAACTAACTTACCTCAAATCCAAAAGTCTGGGATTGCGTACCATGTACGAACGAATGGCAACAATTGGTGGAAAATTAAAAACAATTCGCCGCACACCGAACGGTACTGCTATTGAAATTTCGATTCCAAAAAAAAATAACACATGATGATTACCGTATTCAACGCAGACGACCATCCGATTCTTCGGAAAGGCGTATCTAACTTAATCAATGAAACCACAGACATGAAATGGGTGGGTAGTGCCGAAGATGGATCCGAAGCCCTGCAAAAAATCCGTGCGCTTCAACCTGACGTTGCTATTTTAGATATTGAAATGCCAGAACTGACGGGCTTAGAAGTTGCCAAAATTTTGATGTCCGAAAACTCGCTTACTCAATTTGTTTTACTGACCCTTTTTAAAGATGAAACATTTTTGCACAATGCACTCGAAATTGGTATCAAAGGCTATTTGCTGAAAGAAAGTCGGGAACAAGAAATTCTCGATTGCATTCGTTCCGTAGCTCGTAAGCAAGCTTATGTCAATCCAGCGATGTCTCAATATTTGATTAAAAATAAAAATGCTAAAAGCCCTTTACCTTCAACCCTGTCAAAACATGAAATCAATATTTTAAAACTCATTTCGCGACAAAAAACCAGTGCAGAAATTGCCGATATGCTATTTATTAGTCCTAAAACCGTAGCCAATCACCGAAGTAATATTGGAAAGAAAATGGACTTACCTGGTCAACAAAATGGATTATTGAAATGGGCTTTGGCACATCGGGAATTGTTGGATGAGCAATGATTAGTAAAAGCGATTCAATAACTTCTCCATTATGGTCCAACTTAGGAATGCAAATTAGACTTGTTACTCTTTAATAAATACTCGTCTGAAAATATATTTTTCCGCTATTTTCCTTTAAAAAATCATTCAATAGAGGGACTATTCAATGATTTTTAAAAGAAAAATAGCAAAAAATCTAAATTTCATACAAGCATTTTTAAAGGGTAAAAAGTCTACTAAATAAATTCAGATTCTTGAGAGGATATTTTGCCCTCATTAAATCGTTTTTACTTAATTTTAAAAATAGGGCGTATTTTAAAAATACATGCTACCTTGTCGCTTAAAAATTGCAAACCATCGAATCTACCGATACTTCTCAACTCATCACCTTCGACATTCTCTACGAAGACGATCACTATGTTGCCATCAACAAGCCTTGCCGCATCTTGGTACATCGCTCAGCGATTAGTGAAGATAAAGTCTTTGTTTTACAATTGCTGCGCGATCAATTGGGACAAAAAATCTATCCAATTCATCGCTTAGATAGAGCAACTTCCGGTATTTTGATTTTTGGAAAGACGTCCAAAGCCGCCGGTCTTTTAGGCAAACAAATGCAAGAGCACTTAATCAAAAAAACATACCTCGCCATCATTCGCGGCTACGTCGAAGCGCAAGGTACAATTGATTATCCACTCGCGCCTGAACCAGAAAAGCCTAAACAAGAAGCCATCACCCATTATAAAAAACTGCATCAATCAGAAATGCCCTTTTCGGTCGGTCGCTACCCGAGTTCGCGGTATTCGCTGGTAGAAGTAACTTTGGAAACAGGGCGACGACATCAAATTAGACGACATTTTGCACATCTTCGCCACCCAATTATCAACGACCGACGACACGGTGATGTCAAGCACAATAA
This sequence comes from Saprospiraceae bacterium, assembly GCA_047629355.1. Lineage (GTDB taxonomy): Bacteria > Bacteroidota > Bacteroidia > Chitinophagales > Saprospiraceae > CAYUNA01. Next base: position 13,924 of record JBLHWU010000164.1, read on the forward strand.
ATATTTTGAAAATACAATTGGCACAGAACGGCTGTTGCTCCATGCGCAAAAGATGAAGTTTTATCATCCAGTAAAGGAAGAGATTGTTGAAATTCTTGCGCCAATTGGAGCTGATTTTGAAAGGATGGTTAATTATTTATTTGAAACGACTATCACCCTGTGAAGTACGTTTTGTAAAATTTGAGAAGTGAGAAAATCATAAGGCTTTTGAGCTTCAAAACATAATTCGCCCTGCCTGCGGCAGGGCAAGTAGGATTCTTGAGGATGAGCAATGATTTTTTCAAAATCATTGCTCATCCTCAAACTCCTCTTGTTCAAATTCGTGTAACTATCCTGCCTAAAAAGCTATCAAATTTCCGCCTTTCTCCGACACATATTATTTTATTTCTAATAAAAAAAACATCTTTGCCCTTTTTATTGTAATTTTGAAGTACTGAGAACTATGATTCTCTTATTTAGTGAATCCTAGACTTAAGATTTACTAAATAATGCGAATTAAGTGTAGAAACGTTGTTTGAAATAAAAAAACAGATGTAGTTAGGGTGCTACCTTTGCAAAATAAAGGAATTACAATTAATAGCACTATATTATTACATCTGCGACCATTATGATAAAGAGTTAAAATGGCATTGCCAAATATTTAGCAACTATTCTTCTTTCTCTAATATAACAGATGAAGAGTTGATAGCTATTTATCTCTATGCGGTTTCAGAGGAAGAAAAGACAAAAATTAGCTCAATTCATAAATATGCAAAAAAATATTTGATGGATTGGTTTCCAAATTGTCCTTCCTACGTTGCTTTCAATACTCGCTTAAATAGAATTGCCAATACTTTTCCTTTTTTATTGGTCTGCCTTTTACAGGATATTCCAAAAAAAGAGTCAATTTTGACATAAGTGTATTAGATTTGATGCCAATTATCACTTGTAGTGGAAAACGACAAGGTAAAGTAGCACGAAACCTAACAAACAAAGGCTATTGTGCAACCAAAAGTCTCTATTATTTTGGCGTAAAACTTCATGGAATAGGTTTCCGTCGTAAAGGAGAATTACCACTTCCTGAGTTTTTGAAATTGATACCTGCACCAGAAAATGATTTGAATGCTTTGCGTCCAACATTAATGAGCATTATCAACAGAACTTTTTTTGCTGATAAAGCCTACATTGACAGTGATTTAGATGACATTTTAGCTGCTAATAATTCGAGAATCTTAACTCCTGTTAAACAGAAAAAAGGAGA
>JBLHWU010000165.1:0-14914 GCA_047629355.1 Saprospiraceae bacterium
AGTCTCCTCCCCGCGCCGCCGCCGGCGGCGCGCTTGGTCTCTTGAGGGTGAAAATTCGTTTTACAACGACTTTTCACCCTCAAACTCCCTGAGATTAGGCGCTTTTTAGATTATTAAAAATCTGCTGAGTTTTCAGCAATAAAGGGATTATTTAAGAAATTTTTAGAGGAAACTAACGAAAAAACCTTATTCCTTTGATTGTTCGATTATTTATGTTTACGTACTTATTTCTTTTAAATACAGCATTTTCTGAACTAAATGATGGATGGGTACTTTATATATGAAAAAAAATAATAGATTTGCAAGTACGACAAATTACAAAAACTATTCTAAAATTTTATTGCAACCTCCTTCTCGCAAAGGACAAATTGGTTCAAAAAATTGTTTGAGCAAATTCCCCTCAGTACCTATTTTTAGTCATTTAGAACAAATTATAAATCACAACCGCTATGTCTGTGTGGAATTCCTTTGTCATAAGAAATAAATTTATTGGTCCTTTTTTGAAAAAAGCATGTATAAAGCTATCCTTTAGTATAATTTTCTGGGCTCTTTGCTCTATGCAACTATGGTCTCAAGTTACAATTACGACCGTTGAACCAACTAGTCTAACGACTTGCGGCGATGCGCAATCGTTTGAAATGATTATTTCTAATTCTAGCAATGCTACGCTCAACGGCGTCAGTCTGACCATTGATTTGGCGGAAGGGATGGTCTATGAAACAGGGTCGATTGTCGGGATGAATGTGGCAGAATCGAATGTGGCAAACTTAAATGAACCCATTTTTATCTTGCCAAACTTAATGCCTGCGAATAATTTAAATATTACTTTTTTAGGGAAAGCTAGTTGTGAAACAGCTAATAATATTGGCGATTTCATTAACAATTTCAGTATCAATCATTCGACGGGAATGGACAATGCAAGTTCCTCCGCTTATAATATTCAAGTGCCTTCCATTTCGATTACCAATACCGTTAATGGTTTGGTCAGTGGGACCGTTGGGACGGCGTTTACGCGAAGTTTTACCATTTCTAACTTTGGTTTTGGAGGAGTGAGTGCGTTGTTTTTTCAGGATGTTCATCCTGCGGGTGTGGCGGTGACGGGTTCTGATTTTGGAATTTTAAATTTGAATGGAAACACGGCGACGATTACGTTAAGTGAAATAGATTTTAATCAAATTGGCAATGGTGATGGCACGCTGGATTTTGGAGAATCTATTACGTTGACAGAGAATTTTGTTTTAATAAGTTGTGAAGATGGACTCTCTGAAATTTCCGTAGGATGGGGCTGTGATGGAGACATTTGCGAGACTTTTATGGATTTTGTAGAAGTGATTGTGGAAGCGGAATCGCCTTTTTTGGAATGGTCTTATGGGGCGGTAACGTATGCGAGTTTGTGTGAATCAGGTAGCTTAGAAATTCTGATTTTTAACAATATAACGGAGAATTTTCCTGGTGCGGCGGCGGCTTATAATCTTTCCTTAGAGACTGGAATGGGCGCAACGAATGAGCCAGATTCTTTGTTGAGAATTCCGTGTTTTGACTTGTCTAATTTTAGCATAGGCAATAGCAATATCGTTTCTGACACCAATGATTTTGCCGGATATGGTTTGTTGTTAAATCAGTTTGCATTTGACCCTGATGGTGTCGGCGGTTTGGAAGACTTGGACAATGATGGACAATTTGATGATTTGGCTGCTGGGGATACTGTTCGACTTTTTTTGAATGCGGGCTTAGATTTTACTTGTTTGGATTGTGCTATTGAAGTGCTTCCGATTCATACCTTTAGATTTGCGCAATCTTTTAACAGTCAATGTGGAGAAGACTTTTATCAAAAGGACAACAATGATTTTTATACGCATCGAATTGGGGGAAAATCAGTTAGTGATAACTTAGAATTTGAATATGAAAACGGGGATACCATTTTTTTGGAGTTTGCTTTCAAAAGAGCTTTTGAAGGGTTTCAATTGGCTTGTTCGGACGATTCTGTTTCGGTTAGTTTGACCATTCCAGATGGAGTGACTTTTCAGCCGATACCTGCACCCACTTACAATGAGGAGCTAGTTGATTATGATTTGACGGGAAATGTTTTGATGATTACTGGAAGTAATTTCAAGGGCAAATTGACCGCTACTTTTACAACCGAATGCGATTCTTCTAATTTCGATTTCTCACTTCCTTGCGCAAATGCAAACGATATACCAAGTATCCTTAGTTTTGATTATTCCATTGATTATCAATGTTATAGCGATACTTGTTCGGAGCCAGTTAATTTATATTGCGGACGAACGTCTCCTTTTTTCATATCTTGTCTATCTCCGACGGATAGTGAAATACTGGGTATCGTAACAGATACTTTCTTTGCCGATAGGGTGACGATGGGGTGGACGGATGAAAATTTGACGCAGTTGGTCAACCCAAATGACCCGAATGTTCGCATCAAACATGGAATGTCTAATGATGTCTTGAGATTAGAAGTTTTGGGGACGGTAATCGGATCAGCCGAGGTTGATAATTCTTTTTTGCGCATCTTTCATTTGCCTTTGACCGAAAAAAAATATTTTACTTATTTAAGTGATACCATTTCGTTTTATGACCACGAAACTGAACAGACAATTGTCTGTGCAGGACTGGAAATTCCCGTTATTGATAACTTATACAGTGGGCTTTTTAAGATGGATATTGATTTGAAAGAACGGTTTAGTACAGGTTGTTTTAGTGGGTTACATTTGACGGAAGGAGATACGATAAGTTTTTCGATTTATGTGAAATTAACGGATGTCAACCTACCGAATTCTTTTTCTAAAATTCCTAACTTTACTGCTGGGTTTGTTTTTGAATACGAGTCAGAAGAGTTGATTTGTAAACGAAAGAAAGCAGGTTTTAAAGTATTGAGAACCTTAAATAACTTGGTTGTCAATGCACCTTCTGTTATTAATCAGTGTAACCAAATAACGATTGGAAATAATTTGCAGCAGGGATCAAACCTACCAGATGTCGATGTTTTTCCATTTGAATATCGCCCTAGCGAGCGTTATGACTCTGTTATTTTTGAGTTGCCACTTGGGTTAAATTATTTAGCTGGAAGTGCTGCTTTAACGTTTGAATACCGACTTGGAAATACAGATATTGAGCCATTTGAAACGGAGACTGTCCCGATTCCTGACCCTGAAATTTATAGAGAGGGTACGATTTTATTTTTAAAATTTGTCAATGAGGATATCTATCCAATCGTTGATTTGTTGAAAAAGAATGTCCGTTATGAAATTATTTTTGATTTAAGTTATGATTGTCGTTTAACGCCGACTTCTCAAATAAAAGCGAACAATTATTTCGAACGATACATCTATTCAACCAATTTGCCATCGGCTGTTTTTATAGCAGATTCAAAAGTGAAAACCTTGACTTACCAGCCGCCAAACCGCGCTTTTGGGGCAGAACAACAAACCTTTGAAACCCTTTCCAATGATGTTTTGTGGACTTTTGATTTGTGTAACACCCCTAATGCACAAGCGGTCGGCGAGGCAGTTCCGAACAATTGGATTACTTTTGAAATCAATGAAACCAATATTGAAATTACAGGGTTATCAGAGGTGACCAATCCAGCGATTCCTATCCCAATGACGCTTGATACCTATGGAAGTTCAGGAAAGTTTTGGTCAAAAATAGGAACGATAGATTCGCTGACTTGTCGTAGTTTTCAGTTGGATGCGACCTTTGAAAATTGCTCCATTGATACTGTCAACATGCGGTCTGGATTTAACTGTACGGGTTATCCTGTTGACCCCGATGTAGGTTATGAAGTGTTGGAAGGCAATGATGTTTTGGGAGACTATTACGACTGCGGGATTCCTGAGTTGACGGAGCAATTGTTGTTGCTTCCGCGAAATCCAGATTTTCAAATTAGCTTGGTCAATGCGCCTACGGGACTTTCTGATTTGTGTCAATCTTTAGCCTATGAATTCCGAATTTTAAATACGCAAATTGGTCCAGCATTTGAATTAGAAATTGAAGTGAATTTGCCACCTGGAGAAGGAACAACGTTGCTTTTTGGGACTTCTGAATTCAAATATCCAATCGACCAGCCATACCAAAATCTACCCGAACCTACGAATATTCCGGGTACGAATCGTTACGTTTGGAACTTATCCGATTTAGACCCGTCTTTAGCGGCATTAGGCTTGGTGGGTTCTGATAAGTCACCAGAAAATGAGGTGTTAATTCGCTTTCAGTTATTGACCAATTGTGATTATTTGGATGGATTTGTCCCTCAATTGACCGCCAGAGGAATTAGTATTTGCAATGAAATAAATGAGTCTGTTCCCTTTGCTTTTCCACCGCTCTTGCTGAACGGATTTGTTGCAGAGAACAATTATTTGATGAACATGAATGTTTCTGCAATTCAGCCTTGTGGCGCGCCAAGTACGGTGTGGTTATCGGCTGGAAATATTGGGACAGCAGATAGCAATTCAGGACAGGGTATTGTCGTGATTATGGATGCTAATTTTGATTATGTACCCAATTCAATTACTGATATTCAAAATTTTCCAACTCCAATAGAGCCATCGAATACCCTTGTGGATACGGTTAGAATCTTAGAATGGGACTTTCCAGAAGGACTTTCTGCGAATGCTTTCTTGCAACTTTCTTTTGAAGTCAAAACCGTAAATCCAGCCCTTTTAAGCTGTGGCACGACAGATTTGATTGCTCAAATAAAGCAATTGACGACAATTGATTGCGTAACTGAACCACAGGGCTTTTGTGAGATTAATGTGGTTTTGGAACAGCGACAATTTTCAACACCAGTCGTTTTTCCAGATTTCGTTTTCAATACCGCTTCGGCAACGGCCATTCCAATTGATAATGCTAACGAAGTGGTTACTTTTGATTTTGAAATAACGAATGTTTCAGATTTAGACTACGCGGATTCTTTGGTGGTTAGCGTTTATCAAGACCTTAATGGAAATGGCGAATTGGAGGAGAATATAGATGGGCTATTGATGCATCATTTTTTAAGTGATACGACAATATTGGTGGGAAACGCAGCTAGTTTTCAATTTGAAACCAACCTTCCCAATTCGGCTTTATGCCAATTGATGTTAGTTTTAGCTACCGATGAAAATGCCTGCTTGTGTGAAACGCAAGCCATTCCGGTTCCTTTCGTTCAATTAGAAAACACGATTCAAAATGATACCCTTTGTCTTCACGAATCAGTCGTTTTAGGTCTGTCTCTAGCTGATGATTATATTTATGAATGGCAACCTGCGGGTGCATTTGTAGCAAATATTTCCAATCCAACTTATCTTTTTACGGGAACGTTGCCAGCTGAAAGTTTCATCACCGAAAGTTTCATTCTAACTACTACCCGACTTGGCGGCTGTATGAGTAGCGATACCGTAGAAATCACGACGATTCAAAATAATGTTGATTTAGAAGTCTCGGATTACAACGGTTCAGACATCAGTTGTTTCGGTGCAAATGACGCCTTTATCAATTCGACAATTGAAGTATTATTGGGTGATTTTACCGTTGAATGGAACACGGGCGATACCATCTCGATGCTTAATAACCTTCCTCCAGGAATGTATGAAATTAAGGTAACGGACAACCAAAATTGTCAAAGCATCGAGTCTGTTCTCATTGAAGAACCAGCGGAAGTCGATGGCGAAATTGAGATAACAACCGAATATTTTGGTTTCGACGTCCAATGTTTTGAAGGCGAGAATGGGGCAGTTGAATTATTGGCAATAGGCGGTACTGGCGCATTGACATTTGCGTGGTCGAATGGAAGCACGGAGAGCATTTTGACCAATATCTCCGCTGGAAATTACGAAGTAACGATAACGGATTTGAATGCTTGTTCTGATACGGAAATTGTCTATTTAACAGAGCCGCTACCTATTGTTTTGAGTGTACAAACAGTTGATAATTTGTGTTTTGGCGACAAAGAAGGCATCATTGAAATTATTGACGCAGAGCCTGAGAGCACATATCAATTTGGCTTAGATTGTAATAATTTTTCCACCAATACCTTTTTTCCAAATCTTGCAGCAAGTGACTATATTATCTGTGTTCAAACAACGACGGATTGCATTTATGAAAATGAAATAAGCATTGAACAACCGCCGGAATTGACCGTTGAAATCATCCAAGATACCGTCGTTTTTCTTGGAGAATCTGCGCTACTTTTTGCAGAAACGAGTTATCCAATTGATAGTCTTATATGGTCGCCGAGAGCGTATTTAAATTGCATGAATTGCTTAGAAGTGGAAGCGAGTGTCCTCGAAAATACTGTTTTCACAGTCACTGTTTTTGACCTCAATGATTGCGAAGCGAAGGATGCTGCATTGGTCGGCATCAATAAAAAGCCGCGAATTTTCGTACCCAATGTCTTTTCTCCAAATGGTGATGGCATGAATGATTTTCTACTCATTTTTGCGGACAGTGGAGTAGAGGAGATTGCTGAGTTTAAAATTTTCTCTCGTTGGGGCAGTTTAATTTTTGAGCAAAATAATTTTCAACCGAACGACCCTGTATACGGTTGGGATGGCGTTTTTCAAAGTAAGAAAATGGATGCGTCAGTGTTTGTTTGGTTTCTGAAAGCGACTTTGATTGATGGAAGTGAGGTATTGCTGAAGGGGGATTTTACGTTGCTGCGGTGATTAGGTGTGGTGTTTTTAGAAATTCCTGTAGAAATAAGAAATTCTCTAACTCACAATAAAGTGTGTTAGAGGATTTTCTTTTTAATATGAGGTCGGTAGCGGATTTGAACCGCTGTACAAGGTTTTGCAGACCTTTGCCTAACCGCTCGGCCAACCGACCAGGTTGATGAAAATTAAGAGAAAAAACTCTTCTTTTTCAAAGCGGATGCAAATATACAGACTTTTTTAATATCGTGCTTAAAATTCATAATTTTTTTTAAATATTATGAAAAAAAACCAAGCATTCGTCGAAAAAACTGGATTTGCTATTTGAAAATGCTGCACTTTCGCAACGATACTATTCACTAGTCAAAAATTGAACCAATGATCATTAGCACCATAGATTTTATTCCAGGAAAAGAAATTTCTGAAGTCATCGACATCGCGAGAGGCAGCACCGTAAGGGCTCGAAGCATCGGTCGAGATATTTTTGCAGGACTGAAAAATTTAGTCGGCGGCGAGATTTCAGAATATACGCAATTGATGTCTGACTCCCGCGAGCACGCAATTGAACGCATGATTGCTGATGCCGAAAGAATGGATGCAGATGCTATTATCAATGTACGCTTTATGACGGCAATGGTAATGCAAGGGTGTTCAGAAATTTTGGCGTATGGGACGGCGGTTAAATTGAAATGATAGATTAAAACAAGAGGCGTCTGAGGATGAAAAATGATTTTGTGAAAAATATTTTTTATCCCCAAGACCCTAAACGTGACGCCGCAGGCATGATTTACGGACACAAGAAAAAATCACAACAGCGAGTGGGCAGACCCTAGATACTGGTGTGATTTTATAAATCCGTTTTTTGCTAATTATTAGCCATTTAAAGATTGTAAAACATTATAATGACTGCAATGTATCGTAGACCGTATTGGGTTTATTTTGGGGGGCAGATTCTGGTTTGCGACCAGAATCTGCCCCTCAAAATAACTTTGTCAATATAATTTATTTTTATAAAATAAGTATAAATAATATGCGTATTTATACGTAATTTCTACGCATTTTAACTGAATTTAGCATGATTTTTGTAATATTTAGGTAACGGATAGTAATTAATTGAGTAATTTTATAAGTATCTTTTTTTGCTATTTTTCCTTTAAAAATGTATTCAATAGCGCCTGCTATTGAATGATTTTAAAGAAAAACTATCGAAAAACTCTTGTCTAAAATTTTTACCAAATTAGTTGCCACGCGTTACTTAGTATTTTACAAAAACAAAAACAAAAACTATGATAAAATTCTATCTGTACAAACACGGGGGGTATCTTTTGGTATGCCTATTTATATTGCTATTTTCTGCTTGCGATAAAAAAGCAGTCGTTCCTGATTTAGAAGAATTTACCCGCGCTGACCGCGAAAAATTAGGAGATTTCATTGAGTGGGAAATGACGAACGATGGCATCTACGATATTTTGCCGCAGGCTGCTCCTTATGATACCTTATATTGGTATACACAAAAACTTTACAATCAAGCAATCAGCGTCTTGCAACGCGACCAACAATCTCCTGCGAATAATCGTTGGGCAAATGGTAGAAGTTGGGATGTTCTTATTTTTGAAGGTGCTGAAAAATCTGCTTTTGTCTTACCTGGAGGAAATTTATACCTATCGACAGGCTTACTCAAGTCATTAGAAAAAGAATATGAATTGTACTACTTTTTGGCATTTGAAGCCAATATCATGCACGAAGATTTCTTACTGAAACAGCTCGTTCGAGAGTACAATGCCATCACTCTACGGAATGTCATCAGCGGTTCTGCTCCTGCAAACTCTACAACTTTAGATATTATTGCAAGAGAATTGCCGGCATTGGTATTTGAAACGGAAACCGTAGAATCTATTGACGGCGCAACCTTGGAAACCATTTGTCAAACGTCAGTTTATGACCGTGTTGGTATCGCACCATTTATTTTAAATTCGAGTAATGATGAAGCGGCATGGTTAGCTTCTCGCAAATCGTATAATGGCAGACCGGAACATCTGGAAGCCATTGAAATTGAAGGAGATTTTGATTGCGGAAGTTTTAAAGGAAATGGTTTCTACAGCAAATACGTTTTAGATGTTTTGGCAAATTAAGGTCATCTGTTTGGCTATTGGTTGATTGGTTATTTAGGTGAAAACAGAATCAACTAATAACCAATCAACCAAAAAAGCTTACTGTTCCCAACCAGAATACCCCGTTTTTAATTCATAAATCTCTAAAAAACCCAAGCTTTTCATTTTTTTAGCACATCTTTTACTACGCCCACCTGCTTGACAATAAACAAAGACCGGCTGTTTTTTATCTAAATTATTAATGTTTTGTAAAAAGTCATCTGCCTTGATATTGATGTTCACCGCTCCATCAATATTGCCATTGGCAAACTCTCCAGGTGTGCGAACATCGACCAATTGAGGCTTTATCGTCGCAGCTAATTTAGTTTGAAAGTCGGGTACATTCAAGCGTTCATAAATAACATCTGTAGCAACCTCTGTGTTCGTTGAAGCATTGTTGCTTCCTTGTTCAGAATTACAAGAACAGGCGGATAAGACCAAAATTCCCAGTGTAAAAAATACTTGATTTAATTTCATATTATTAGTTTTAATTGTGTTTATTAGATGAGTAAAAAATGCATATATATAAATTTCAAATTAAAATTCTTTACAAATCTCCGTATTTAAAGTTAAAACTTCGTTGTTTTGTGGTGTCCAATATTTAAAATTTCAAAAAAGCATCTTATGAAAATCATTATTATCAACGGGCCAAACCTTAATTTGTTAGGTATTCGTGAAACGTCTATCTACGGTAAACAGTCTTTCGAAGAATATTTTGAGCAGCTACAAACGGAATATTCTGAAGTGACGCTGCATTATTTTCAAAGTAATCATGAAGGGGCGTTGATTGATAAATTGCACGAAGTTGGCTTTAGTTATGACGGTATTGTGCTAAATGCGGGCGCATATACGCATACCTCCGTTGCCATTGCCGATGCGATTGCAGCGATTGAGACGCCGACGATTGAGGTGCATATTTCTAATGTTCACAAGCGGGAAAAATTTCGACACCATTCTTATTTGTCGGCTAATTGTACCGGATTGATTGTTGGATTGGGGCTGAAAGGATATGATTTGGCGGTGGGGTATTTTTTGAAGAGGTGATTTTTGGATATCGTTTTTGCTATTTTTTTTGAACTCGTGGCGCAAATTTTTAACACCTAGCCGCACCTAGCAATTTCACATAGGCACCTAGCTTTTCGGAAGCTAATATCAGCTATGTGACTATGTGAAATTACTATTTGCGCTCGTATCTTCGCAAAAGAAAATTAATTTGATAAATTATAAAGACGCTTAAAAACCCTAATAATCAGTAAAAAAAAATGCAAGTACCTGGACATAAATAATCGAACAATCAAAAGAGTAAGATTTTTTTTCTCTAAAAAAATCTTGAATAATACCTTTATTGAAGTATTTTTTAGGGGAAAATAACGGAAAAAAATACTTTTTAGATGTTCGATTATTTATGTCCAGGTACTTATATTTCTAATTCCAAATCAACCAATCCCTTTCTCAATCAATTGCAAAACCGCCCTCGCCTTCCCCAAACTCCGAATCCCATCTCGCACCAAAATCAAATGCCGTGTCGATTTCTTTACACTCAAATGATGCTTATGCCCTTGTGTCGCAATAAATTGAAAAATTTTCTGAAACGTCGCACTTTCATAGTACGGCGACTGCGGATTTTCCACAAAATAACAGCGCAATTTCCCATTTTTCAAAATAACGCGCTCAAAGCCCAATTCTTTACAAATCCATCGCAATCGCAAGCCGTCAAATAAGCCATTTACCACTTTCGGCATTTTTCCAAAACGGTCAATCATACTTTTTTTGAACGTCTCAATCCCTTCTTCGGTATCAATTTTATTCAAGCTCGTGTATAAATTTAGCCGTTCCTGAATGTTGCTGACGTATTCATCTGGAATCAACATTTCTACATCCGTATCGACATTTACGTCCCGTACATACTGCTTTTTCTTTTCTAAATCTTCTTTAAACAAGTCCTTAAATGTGCTTTCTTTCAATTCCAGAATGGCTTCTTCCAAGACTTTTTGGTAGGTTTCGTAACCAATTTCATTAATAAAACCACTCTGTTCGCCACCCAGTAAATTACCCGCACCCCGAATATCCAAATCCCGCATCGCAATTTCAATCCCGCTCCCCAAATCCGAATGTTCCTCAATCGTTTTCAACCGTTTTCGCGCATCTGCAGTCAGCGTAGAAACAGGAGGGCAAAATAAATAGCAAAATGCTTTCTTATTACTTCTACCAACGCGACCCCGCAATTGGTGCAAATCGCTCATTCCAAATTGATTCGCATTGTTGATAATAATTGTATTCGCATTCGCAATATCCAGCCCCGTTTCAATAATGTTGGTACAAACCAAAACATCGTGTTTTTTATCAATAAATTCCAGTAATGTTTTCTCCAAATCCTTGCTTTCCATCTGCCCGTGCGCCATCGCCACTTTTACATCAGGACACATCCTTTTTACCATATTTGAAATATCCGCCAATGTTTTTACTCGATTGTGAACAAAAAATACCTGTCCACCGCGATTTACTTCATAATAAATAGAATCTTTAATTAATTCTTCATTAAAAATTCGAATTTCTGTATGAATCGGCTGGCGATTAGGCGGCGGCGTCCGAATCACAGAAAGGTCTCGGGCTGCCATCAAGCTAAACTGCATCGTCCGAGGAATCGGTGTAGCTGTTAGCGTTAAAGTATCGACATTGACTTTGATATTTCGAAGTTTTTCCTTAGCAGCAACGCCAAATTTTTGCTCTTCATCAATGATTAATAAACCCAAATCTTTAAAACCAATTTGCTTATTCAGCAAACCATGCGTACCAATTACAATATCAATCTCGCCCTCTTTTAGTTTTGCAAAAATTTCACGTTTTTCCTTCGTTGTCCGAAAACGATTAATATAATCGACGGTCACGCCAAATTCCTTCAATCGAGCTTGAAAGGTTTTATAATGTTGCAACGCTAAAATTGTCGTAGGCACTAAAATCGCCACCTGTTTTCCACCAACAACCGCCTTAAATGCACCTCGAAGTGCAACTTCCGTTTTTCCAAAACCAACGTCCCCACAAATTAGCCTATCCATCGGAATCGGCTTCATCATATCCTCTTTCATCTCCATTGTCGCCGTCAATTGGTCAGGCGTATCTTCGTAAATAAAGGAGGCTTCCAATTCCGTCTGCATATAGCCATCGGGCGGAAAAGCATGACCGGGAGCAGATTTTCGTTTGGCATATAATTTAATGAGTTCGGAAGCAATGTCCTTGACTTTCTTCTTGGTTTTTCGCTTGAGGTTTTGCCAAGTATCTGAGCCTAACTTGTTTAATTTTGGAACCGTTCCTTCCTTCCCCGTATGTTTCGTAATTTTATGCAGCGAGTTGATACTCACATATAAAACGTCTTTGTTTTTATAAAAAATCCGCACCGATTCTTGCACATGACCATTGATGTCAATTTTTTGTAAACCAGAATATTGCCCAATGCCGTGGTCAATGTGAACGACATAATCACCTGGTTTTAATTCTCTTAAAAGTCTTAAATTTAAGGATTTATCTTTCGTGAAGCCTCGGCGTAATTTATATTTATGAAACCGTTGGAAAATTTCATGGTCGGTATAACACGCTATTTTTAAATCCAAATCAATGAAACCCGCACTAATTGCCTTGGTCACGGGATGAAATTGCACATTGGCTTCCAAATCTTCAAAAATGGAATAAAAACGCTCAATCTGCTTCGGGTTTTCGGTAAAAATATAGTTCTCAATTTGACTCTGCCCATTGTCTGTCAGATTGTCAATTAAGAACTTAAAATTTTTATTAAAAACGGGTTGCGGACGACTATTAAATTTAATCGTTTTATTAAAAACAAGCGGCTGCACGCTATCCGTTAATGATAAAATTGGATAAGCTTTAATGTCTTCAATCACTTCCGCAGGACGGATAAATGCACGGTCTCGAAAAATTTCTGCCACCTCACTTTCATCCAAAATTGTCAGCGTATTCGCAAATTTTTCTGCCTCTTCAAAACAAGTTTGCAAACGGTCAAGCAACACCTGAAAATCCTTCACCCAAATCGCCGTCCGTTTTTTCAAAACCCGAAAAAACGATACCTTTTGGTCTTGCGTAAATTTGGTGTTGATATTTGGTACAATCGAAACACTCGCGATGTTTTGCTGCGACAATTGCGTCGTCGGGTCAAACGTCCGAATGCTTTCCACATCTTCATCAAATAATTCAATTCGATACGGATATTCATTTCCGTAAGAATAAATATCGATGATGCCACCTCGCACTGCAAATTGTCCGGGCTGATAGACAAAGTCCTCGCGCTTAAACCCATATTCCGCCATCACTTCAATCAGCGTTTGGACATCAATCTGCTCATCTTTCTTAATCACCCAACGCGTTTCATCCAAGACTGAAGGCGCAACGACTCGTTCAAAAAGTGCTTCAGGATAGGTTACAATTATCTCACCTGCACCCGTTGAAGTCGATATTTTATTAATCACTTCCGTGCGTTCGAGGACATTATTATTATTTAATTCCTCAAAATATTGTGGACGTTTGAAAGAGTCAGGAAAGAACCGAACGGGCTTCTTATCAAACAAGCTCGCTAAGTTATTTTGCAGATAAGCTGCTTCCTCTTTATTGTTGGCAATCACGAGGTGATTCTGCGGCAGATTCAGATACGTTCCCATCAGGACAAAGGATTCCTGTGCGCCGCGCATTCCTAAGAGTTGAATTCTTGCGGGCGTTTCTTCGTTCAAAGTTTCTGCCAATTGCTGTATTCGTTCGTCATCTCGGTACAGCTCCAAGATTTTTTGCATATTCTTCACGGCGCGAAAATAGTTGATTTTTTGATTAATTCGATTAATCTGATTGTTTTAAAAGCTAAGGAAAATGCACTATTATTAATAACAGTATGATTTTATTTTGTTTCGAATTTTTAAACAATTTATTTAAAATAATATTGAAAAATATATATATCTGGATAATTAGTTTTACTTTAAGACTCTTAAATCCGAGGCAAAAACAAAGGGAGTCTGAGGGAGAAAAATGGTTTTGAAACCATTTTTCTCCCCCCAAGCTTCTTTCCCCCGCCGACGAAGGCGGTGGGCTGGGTGTTTTTAATGGCGAAAACCGGGATTAACGCCCAATTTTTCCCATCAAACTCCTCATTGATAAAGAATGAAACAAGAGTCTTAAAGCAAAAAATGAGAACAAAATCTCACGCTCAAGAAACTACATTTATTTTTTTCGCGTTCCTTAGTACGCTGTAAAGTAAGTTTGTTTAAAGTTTAAAAAGCGAGAGAATCGTAAGATTTTCGAGCTTCAAAAAATACAGTGCGCATTGCCTGCGACAATGCGGGTGTGCTTGTTAAGGGGGTAAAACGGTTTGTAAAAACCGTTTTTACCCCTTAAAATCCCCTTGTAAAAATGCAATGAAATTTATTTTACACGGTATTAGTTACTTTTTTAGATAAAATATTTCCTTTTTAAAAGGTGAAATTTTATAGGAAGTTTCTTCTTTTTTAGGTAAAAAATCTATCGTTAATCATTGAAGTACAAACTGTTTTAAATAAAAAAAAGGGTTATCGACATTTTAGGTAACCCATTTTTTAATTTTACACCAAAACGAAACACTTTTGCATCTGTTGTAGTAAGTTAGGTGTTAGAGTGACAGGGGTGTGAAAGTGTTTATATTTACAAAAAAACGTTTATGAAAAAACTGTTGAATTTTATAGGAACTGGAATGCTGCTAACATTTTTATCAGCATCATTATTAACTGGCTGTGCTTCCGAAAATGGAAAGCCAGCTAAAAAACCAGTGAATACCCGTGCGATGGGTAAGTTGAATGAAATTTTCTTTTTGGGTGACGAAGCTGTTATGCAAGGAATGGTTGGCGATACGATTAACTATTATTTTAAAGCGCCTTATCTGATTTTGCCGCAGCCAGAACCGTTATATGATTTGCAATTTGAAACACCGCAAACCATAATAAACAATCCTTACCGAAAGGAAATGAAGGTCTATATAATCGTCGCAGATTTGGCGGACGAAAATTCTCCAACGACGAAATTAGTGATGGAAGATATCACTGCGGCCAAGCGAATGGAAATCAAATCAGACGGCGGATACTCGGTGACTGT
>JBLHWU010000166.1:0-14683 GCA_047629355.1 Saprospiraceae bacterium
GATATTTAGTCCTCATTTTTCACTTTAAAAACGCTCATTATATCAACATAAATCGCACGTTTAAAGCAAAAACTGAGAACAAAACCTCACTTCCAAGAATCTGCATTTATTTATTCCGCGTTCCTTACTTGCTTATCGGAAAGGTCTTCGCTTTCCAATTGTTTCGGCTATCTGTTAGCTCTTTGTTGCGTTTTTTCAACCTTTCAATTTCTAATCTCCGAGTGACCACTTTCTTTTCCCAATTATTCGCTTTATCTTTGTCTCGCCGATTAGGCAATTTCCTCGTTTTTTTTTGTTTGTTTCACAGCGCAAAAATACGGGTACTTTTTTTGCCCCGTTTGTACAGCCTAACTGTAGGTCTACTTCTCCTTATTAAAAAAGCCTGGGTGCAATCCGCATTCCGTCTTTTCCTTCCCAGCCCAGCGACCATTTCTCCCCTCGCCTTTCACCGTACAATGTTCGCAACCAATTGAGCCGTAGCCTTGTGCTTCCAGCGGATGTTTTGGCAATTTAAAATCATCCATATAATACAAAAATTCCCCTTCATCTATATCAATCAACGGATGAAATTTAACAATATCGCCTTGTTTTTCAAAGATATTTAACCGCGACCGAAATGGCGTTTGGTAAGCCATCAAACCCGAAATCCAAATTTGATGCGCTGCTTTTATAGGCTCTAAGGGCGCAACCTTATTAATGGTACAGCACATTTTGGGATGGTCATTCCACCATTTTTCGTCGCGAGTCAGGGCATTTTCCGCTTTTGCAGGCAGGACATCAACTACATTTAAGTTTAGCAACTTAATTACCTCTTTTTTATAAGCAATCGTTTCCTTGAAATGATAAGTGGTATCAATAAAATGCACTGGCTGATTGGGACGAATTTGATTAATCAAATGCAACAAAAAGATAGATTTTGTACCAAAGGAGGAGGTCAGCAAGACATCTTCCTCATTGAAATAATTGTACATTTTTTTCAACCGTTCCTTGAAAGTCAAGTCTTTGAAAATATCATTCAATAAATCCAAGCTAATGGTATTGCCCTCTAATATTTTTGAAGGAAATACCTCGTATCCATTATTCTGCGGACGGGTTAGCGTATTTGTCATTTTTTACGTTTATAAAGCTCAGAAAATAAAATCAAGTTTAGACCTTCCTCCTCAGGAAATTTATAGTCAACATTTGATTTCAAAAGTCTAATAAAGAAGCCCCTCCAGACTTTACTTTCTGAAAGGGCTTTTCTGATTTATATAAAAAGCATCTTTTCATTAAAAATAAAATAGCGAACCATTCTTGCGACAGCAACAACAACTTGTAATTTTATTTGGAAAAGATAATTTCATTAATGCTATAATTTGAAAATAATATGCAAAGTTTATTCTAATTTCTTAAATAGGGTAAACTCGCGAACAGAATGCAAGTTTAGGTAACTTTTACTAAAAAGACAATTTTTTGAAAGGACAACTGCGGACATTCCGTTTAAATAGCAAAAAAAATAACACCTAATCAATTGATTTACAAATAGTTATTAAAAATAAAATATTTACAAAATAAAATGTTTTTAGTTTAGCAAAATTTTATTTTACCTTTGGAAATTAAGATTAGGGAATAAGAAATAGAAAAGCTAATATTCCCTATTACTATACAAATTAAAATTAAAACTCCTATGAAGAAGCTACCAATCCTTCTTTTAATTGCTGCTGTCACCTTAATGTCTTCTTGTGTTTCCCAAAAGAAATATCAAGAATTGGAAGACAGTAAAAATTATTTTCAAGATGAGTACACCAACTTGAAAGCCGTCAAAGATGAAAAAACAAAGCTCGAAACTGAGAAAAAATACGCCGATGTCCAATTGCGCCAAACCATGCAAGAATTAGAGCAGTTGACGGTACAATTGGAACGATTGAAAATGGAAAACGCTAATTTTTCCGCTCGATACAATGAATTATTAGAGCAAAATAAAAGCATCCTCAACGCTTCTTCGACAGAGAAACAAACATTGGAGGAACAATTAGGTGACCAATCATCTTTACTTGACCAAAAACAACGCGAGTTGGATGCCTTAGAATATACCCTGAATCAGCGCGAACAAAACGTTCATAACCTGCAAGAAAATCTCGAAGCTCGAGAGACACGCATCAATGAATTGGAAGCTTCCTTGAATGCAAAAGATGCACAAATGCAGCAGCTGCGGGCTAATATCAATAATGCCTTGCGTGGATTTACGGCAAGCGATTTGACGGTGACGGAACGCAATGGTAAAATATATGTCTCGTTGAGTCAAGATTTATTATTCTCAACGGGTAGCGATGCCATTAATTTTAAAGGTAAGAATGCCATTCAACAATTGGCAGGTGCTTTGCAAAATACGGGCGACATCGGCATCATGGTAGAAGGACATACAGACAATGCGGGTAGCGCTAATTACAATTGGGATTTGAGCGTAAAACGGGCTACTTCCGTCGTCAAACAATTGGTTGTCGGCGGTGTGAATCCTGACCGAATCACCGCTGCAGGACGAGCTTTTTATGCGCCGATTACACCAAATGATACAGCTTTTAATAAAGCGAAGAATCGTCGGACGGAGATTATTTTGTCTCCGAAGTTGGATGGTTTGTATGATTTATTGAAAAATTAAAACTAGCTACTTAACTGTAAAAAAACAGGGTGATTTTGAAAATCACCCTGTTTTAAACTTCTTTCTTAAAAATGAAACTCACCTTCCTCCAAACAGGCGGCACTATCGACAAAGATTATCCAAAAGTCACGAAAGGCTGGGCATTTGAAATTGCGGAACCTGCCGTTAATCGTATTTTAGAAAAGCAAAGTCTGCCGTTTGAATATGAGGTCTTTTCTGTTTGCAAAAAAGATAGTCAAGAAATTACGAATGACGATAGAAAAATGCTTTTTGATTGTTGTCAAGAACTGAAGAATAACAAAATAATCATTACGCACGGGACAGATACGATGATTGAAACAGGACAATTTTTAACTAAAATCACGGATAAATTAATTCTTCTAACAGGTTCGATGCGCCCAGAAAGATTTAGCAATTCAGATGCTGATATGAATATTGGCATGGCGATTGGTGCAGCAAATGTATTAGAAAAAGGTGTTTTTATCATCATGAACGGCTTGGTTATTCCAATTGAAAATGCCACAAGAAATCAAGAAACTGGACAATTTTTAAACACAAAGTCGCGAACAAAAGCGTGACGTAATTTTTTAGTGTGCCACAAAATTTCAGTTTGCGCTGCTCGAAAATTTCTAATTTTTACACATCCTATATTATTATTTTAAATTAAAAACCATGATACCAACCAAACAAGACCTCCAAAAAGCCCACGAAAGCATCAAACCTTACATCCACAAAACGCCAGTTTTAACCTCACAAACCATCAACGAAATCACTGGCGCAGAAGTATTTTTCAAATGCGAAAATTTCCAAAAAATGGGCGCATTTAAAATGAGAGGCGGTTGCTATGCCGTACAGTGTTTGACCGACGAACAGCGAGCGAAAGGAGTCGTCACACATTCCTCTGGAAATTTTGCGCAAGCAGTTGCGTTGTCTGCTAAAAACTTCGGTATCAAAGCCTATATCATCATGCCCGAGAATGCTCCATCTGTCAAAAAGGCAGCGGTCAAAGGCTACGGCGGTCAAGTCATCGAATGCGAATCGACACTCAAAGCAAGAGAAGCAACTACCGAAAAAATCATCGCAGAAACGGGCGCAACTTACTTACATCCGTATAACCAAATCCCCGTTATTTTAGGGCAAGGAACGGCTTGTATCGAGCTTTTGGAGGAAGTAGAAAATTTGGATTATGTCTTCTCTCCCATCGGCGGTGGCGGACTTTGTGCGGGTACCGCTTTGGCAGCTCATTACTTTTCAGGTAATACACAAGTCATTGGTTGTGAACCATTTGGTGCGGATGATGCTTATATTTCTTTTACAACTGGCGTGCTTGTTCCACAGGAAAATCCAAATACGATTGCTGATGGTTTAAGGACCTCTTTAGGGGATAAACCCTTTCCGATTATTCAAAAATATGTAAAGGAAATTATCCGTGTAGAGGAGCAAGAAATCATTGATGCACTGCGGCTACATTGGGAGCGAATGAAGATGGTGACAGAGCCAAGTTGCGCCGTTCCTCTTGCTGCTTTAATCAAAAGAAAAGCAGATTTTAAAGGAAAGCGAATTGGGATAATTATTAGTGGTGGAAATGTGGATGTAGCGGCGGTTGCTAAATTATTGGGCTAAAAAATGGTTCTTTGACAAGTTCCGTAAAATCTAAATTTGTTAGTAAGGGGTACTACAGACTTTACAATCACGGAATTTGTCAAAGAACCTAGAAAATCAGTGCTAAAATGAGTCAAATTATCATTAGAAAAGCGAAAATAGAAGAACTGCCTATTCTCTTAGAATTTGAAAAAGGCGTCTTCACGGCCGAGCGTCCTTTTAATCCAACGATTAAGGAAGAAAGTGGTCATTATTATGATATTGAACAGCTCATTTTGAGTCCAAAAAGTGAATGTTTGGTAGCGGAAATTGATGAAAAAATCGTTGGCTCAGGCTATGCGCTAATTGAAAAAGCGAAGGATTACTTTACGCACGACGAACATTCCTATTTGGGATTTATGTACGTCCTTCCTGAATATCGGGGACGGGGCATCAATAAAATGGTTATGGATGAGTTGATTGACTGGAGTAAAAAACGGGGAATAACGGAATTTCGATTGGATGTTTACACGGAGAATCAAGGGGCAATTCGAGCTTATGAAAAAGCAGGATTTTCCAATTTAATCGTTGAAATGCGGATGAAATTAGAAGAGTAAAACAGCTTCGGCCAAAGCTTTTTCAGAAGGATTTTTTGCAACGATGCCGTGCTCAATTCCTAAGTTTTGAAGGGCATTTAAAGTTGTTAAACCAATTGCGATAACTTGCTGATTGTCAAGTAATTCTTTATTTTCAAAATAAGCCATTGCATTCATGGGGCTGGTGAAAATCAGGACGTCAAAATCACCAATCTTCAAGTCTGTTTTTGGCGCATTTTCATAAACAATCAAATCTAAAACTTCAATCGAACCATTCAACATCGACTGTACTGATTTTAAAGAGTTTTTTGCTCTTGGAAATAGCACCCTCGACCGATTCGCTACTTTTGAAAACTGCCGCGCCGTTTCCTTCGGTTCCCCATTTCCAATAAAATGGGGCATCAAATTTTTACTTTTCAAAAATGCGCCTGTCCCCTCTCCTATCGCTGCTATTTTTATAGTTGCAAAATAGCCAATATCCACTTTTAATAAAAAAAATAGCACGCCACTTTTACTGTAAAAAAACAGCCAATCGGGCTTTTCTGGCAGATTAAAATTAACGCTGTTGAAGGAAATAAGTGATTGTCCAAAAATTTCAAAACCTTGATTTTCAAGCAATTGCTTAAAAATACTGTCTGATTTTAAATCTCTCGAAATAAACACTTTTTTCATAAGAATTGAAGTATTTTCTACTACTGCCTCTCCGTGCGCCGTGAACCGAGTATCGTAGGCCGCCTTACGCTTCTTCCAATTTTTTTAGCACTTCTTCTGCTAAATTAAAACTGGTACTTGACGATACTTGGACGCTTTTCAAATCACTCTCCCAAGTCTCCGCCATCGCTGCATAAACGTGGTAATGCCCTAAATCATCGCGCTCGCAATAGGCACCAAAAGGCGTGTGACAACCACCGCCCAACAATTTCAAGATTTTACGCTCTACATTCGTAACTATCGACACTTTCGATTGGTGTAATTTCTTTAAAATACGACGAGTTTCCAAATCATCAGCAGTTGTTTGCCAAGCCAAAACACCTTGCGCTGGAGCTGGAACAAATTCTTTCGGATTTAATTTTAAAATATGTAAATCGTTCAAATCCAGTTCCAAACGACTCACACCAGCCGCAGCCAGTAGAATCGCATCAAACTCGCCACTTCGTAATTTTTCAATTCGAGTTGGTACATTTCCACGAATATCTCTTAAAGTCACATCCGGTCGAAAATGGCGAACCATTGCTTTTCGACGCGCCGAAGAAGTCCCAACGATACCGCCTTTTTTGACTTTCATAATGATATTCTCTGTCGAATCATGCCGAACTAACATCCAATCTGCTGGATTTTCGCGATAAGAAACAGCCGTAATTGCCAAACCATCCGCAGAAGTTGTCGGCATATCTTTCATCGAATGCACCGCCATATCAATATCACCACGAAGGAGCGAATCTTCAATTTCTTTGGTAAAAAATCCCTTGCCTTCGAGTTTATCGAAGCCTAAATGTTGGATTTTATCCCCTTTCGTTTTGATAATGATCAATTCTACCTTAACGTCGATTGCTTCTAACTTTGCTTTCGTATATTCTGCTTGCCAAAGTGCCAAACGACTACCTCTTGTCCCAATTCGTATTTTTTTCATTTGCTCAATTTTTAAATTTTATCTTCCGGTGTATATTTGGACACCCCTTGAGGTCGCCCAGCCTGTAACCAAAATGTAACATCGGGCAACCACAAGGGTACGCGCCCCCTACATATACCCCGGAATTCTGCAAATTTAAACGGATTTAGAAATAAATTGAAACTGATTCTTTTTTTTGACGGAAATATGTTTTGAGGAAGCTTTTTAATTTACACAATACGACTTTAAAATGCTTAATTTTGGTTTTACAACTAGGTTAAAAACTACAAGGAATATTTTAAATGAGTAAAATAAATTCATTTTCAAAAGAAGAGCAGAATCGGTATGCTCGTCATTTCAGCATCCCTGAATTCGGTGTAACTGCACAAGAAAGGCTCAAAAAAAGTAGCGTTTTAGTCGTCGGTGCAGGTGGCTTAGGCAGCCCTACTTTGTTGTATTTGGCAGCCGCAGGTGTTGGACATATTGGAATTGTAGAGTTTGATATCGTGGATGATTCTAATTTGCAGCGACAGGTTTTATATACGACCGAAGATATTGGAAAATCTAAAGCCCAAACGGCTAAAAAACGATTGAAAGCCTTAAACCCATTTATTGAGATTACGCTTCATGAAACTAAATTAACTACTAAGAATGCGCTTGAAATCATCAGTCGGTACGATATTGTTGCAGATGGAACAGATAATTTTCCGACTCGATATTTGGTGAATGATGCTTGTGTTTTGGCAGGAAAAGTAAATGTCTATGCGTCGATTTTTCGATTTGAAGGACAAGTTGCCGTTTTTAACTTCTTGCAAAAAGAAGGGACTCGAAGTGCGAATTATCGAGATATGTTTCCTGCGCCACCACCACCGGGCATGGTGCCAAGCTGTGCTGAAGGAGGCGTTTTAGGGGTTTTGCCGGGCATTATTGGAAGTATGCAAGCAAGTGAAGTGATTAAGATTTTGACGAGCGTTGGCGAACCGTTGGTCAATCTTTTTTTCATGATGGATGTTGCGAGTTTTTCTATGAGAACGTTGAAAATCAAGCGAAATTTTAAAATAAATATCACGCAACTCCTTGATTATGAGCTTTTTTGTGGCATTTCTGAAAGTAATTTAAAAACCGAAGTTAAGGAGATTACGGTTTCTGAATTAAAAGAAATAATAAATCAAAAAGCTGATTTTCAATTGATTGATGTACGAGAAGATTTTGAATATGAGCTGTCTAATATTGGCGGTGAGTTGATTCCTTCGGGCAGTATTTTAGACAATGAACAGCAGGTTTCTCGTATTAAAAAAGTAGTAATTATTTGTCGAAGCGGTGCGAGAAGTGCAACGACGATTGAGCAATTACAGGCACTCGGCAGCTTCGACAATTTGTATAATCTGAAAGGGGGAATGTTGGCTTGGGAAGCGGAAAAATAAGCGTTACTTTCAAAAGTCTATTGATTACCAATAAGCCCAACTTGAGGCCTATTGGTAGAAGATATTAGTTGTTTGTGCAGAAGCGCGTAGCGATTCCCCTATTAAAAATGGTTCAATCGGGGAGTCGCTACGCACCTGAATCAACAATCATTAACATTTCTACCAATAGATTAGTAGCTCTACACCTTAAAAACACCAATTTCCTACAAAAAGATATGGGGTATCAATAGACTTTCAAAAATAACGCTTGCTTTGTAG
This sequence comes from Saprospiraceae bacterium, assembly GCA_047629355.1. Taxonomy (GTDB): domain Bacteria; phylum Bacteroidota; class Bacteroidia; order Chitinophagales; family Saprospiraceae; genus CAYUNA01. The sequence goes on from JBLHWU010000166.1 coordinate 8,107, forward strand.
TATAAATTTTCGAGCTAAAGGACGCGAAAAAATAACCTATTTTAATACCCAGGTTTCCCCAACAACTCAAACATCTTCCGCTTATACGCTTCCACACCCGGTTGGTCAAACGGATTCACACCCAGCACATAACCACTCACTGCACAAGCCTTTTCAAAAAAGTAAAATAAATAACCTAAATGAAACGCCGTTGCTTCTGGAATTTTGATGGCTAAGTTAGGCACACCACCCGATACGTGCGCCAAAATTGTTCCTTCTGCTGCTTTTTTATTCACATAATCCATTGACTTGCCCGCGAGGTAATTCAAGCCATCCAAATTGTCTTTATCTTTTTCAATTATAGCGTCATGTTCTGGCGTATCAATCTCTAAAAGAGTTTCAAAAAGGTGTCGCCGACCATCTTGAATATATTGTCCCATTGAGTGCAAATCGCAAGTAAAATCAGCACTTCCAGGAAATAAACCTTTGCCGTCTTTGCCTTCAGATTCTCCATACAGTTGCTTCCACCATTCCGCAATAAAATGAATGCGTGGCTCGTAATTGATAAGCATTTCAATGGCTTTTCCTTTGTTGTAAAGCGCATTTCGAAGCGCTACATATTGGTAACAAGCATTCTTAGCAAACGGCTTTTTGAAATCTTTGCGTGCTTGCGCTGCTCCCTTCATCAAGTCTGAAATATCTGCACCTGACACGGCAATTGGCAACAAACCAACTGCCGTCAAAACAGAAAATCGACCGCCCACATTATCGGGCACAACGAAAGTTTCGTAGCCTTCCTTGTCTGCTAAAGTTCGCAATGCGCCTTTATTCGCGTCCGTCGTGGCAAAAATTCGGTCTTTCGCACCTTTTTTGCCATATTTCTCTTCCAATTGCTTTTTCAAAACACGGAACGCAATCGCTGGTTCAGTCGTCGTTCCAGATTTTGAAATCATGTTGACGGAAAAGTCACGATCACCAATTAATTGAATTAATTGAGTCAGATATGTTCCCGAAATATTCGTTCCAGCGAAGTAAATTTCTGGCGTCTTCCGCTTGCTTTTTGGTAGATTATTATAAAAACCGTGATTCAAAAATTCGATGGCTGCTTTTGACCCCAAATAACTCCCACCAATCCCAATTACGATTAAAACCTCAGAATTTTTCTGAATTCTCTTCGCCGCTTTTTTGATGGCTGCAAATTCTTTTTTGTCGTAATTCTTAGGCAAATCCATCCATCCTAAATACTCGTTACCAGGTCCTTTTCTGGATTCTAATAATTTAGCGGCATCCACGACTTGTTTTTCCAAATAGGCAACTTCATGATTTGCGACAAATTTGGAAGCGTTCGTATAGTCAAAAGTTAATTGTTTCATCAAAATTTTGTATTGTTGTACTTGTAGCAGCAACTTTAGTCACCAAGCTGTTACTCTTAAAAGCAACTTGGCGACTGAAGTCGCTGCTACATAAAAAAACTCAAAGATAAAATTTCAACCCGATTTCAACTCAATTTCAATGGCAAAACACCTCGAAACTGGAAAAAAAGGCGAAGAATTGGCGGTCGTATTTCTAAAAAAATTAGGTTATCAAATTTTAGAAACCAATTGGCGGCATCGGCGTGCAGAGATTGACATCATCGCTAAAGACGATGAAATCCTGGTTTTTATTGAAGTCAAGACTCGAAGTGATGATTTCCATGGAAACCCTGCGTCCTTTGTCACCCCTAAAAAAGAACGATTGATGTCAGATGCTGCGAATGCTTATATGGAAAAAATTGGGCACGATTGGGAAATTCGATTTGATATAATTGGTATCGTGATGTGGTCGGCAGAACGTACGGAAATGAAGCATTTTAAAGATGCGTTTTTTCCTGGGTTAATGTAGGTACGCGATGGAGTTTATCCATCTCATACCTTCTGTAATAAACCTACGGGGTGAGCAAAACCCACCCCGTAGGTAACAATTTATTTGCCACTCGCTGCCTTATGGTCAGACAAAAACTTCGCCAAACCAATATCCGTCAATGGATGATTCAACAAGCCCAAGATTGGTTTCAATGGACAAGTTACGATGTCCGCACCATTTTTTGCTGCTTCCACAATGTGCATAGAACTACGAATCGACGCTGCCAAAATTTCTGTATCCCATCCTTGAACGGCGTAAATTTCCGCAATGTCGTGAATCAATTGCATCCCATTCCAGCTCATATCGTCAATCCGACCAATAAACGGCGAAACCATCGAAGCACCTGCTTTTGCTGCCAAAATCGCTTGTCCAGCAGAAAAAACCAAGGTACAGTTCGTACGGATGCCATTGTCCCGAAAGTAGCTCAACGCTTTAATACCTTCCAAAATCATCGGTACTTTGATGACAATATTAGGCGCAATTTTCGCAAATTTCTCCCCTTCTTTTACCATTCCTGCAAAATCTGTCGAAATCACTTCCGCACTCACATCCCCATCCGTCAATTTACAAATCGCTTCGTAATGTTTGATGACCTCTTGTTCTCCTGTGATGCCTTCTTTTGCCATCAATGACGGATTCGTCGTTACCCCATCAAGGATACCCAACGCATTTCCTTCTTTAATTTGGTCAAGATTAGCAGTGTCTATAAAAAATTTCATATTGATAAGTTTTTTCTGATATTTTCTAAAATTTTCGCAAAAGTAGGGAAAAGAATTGGTTGATTGGGTATTGATGGATTAGTTAAGTAACACGTAGTGATTAATCAGGTAAAAATTTTAGACAAGATTTTTTCGCTAGTTTTCTTTAAAAAAGGCTTAAATAATCCTTTTATTGAGGCCTTTTTTAAAGGAAAATAGTAGAAAAGATGTTTAAAAATTACCTAATTAATCACTACGTGTTACTTATTTAGTAACGTGTAACAAACATTGTAACGACTCAGGTAGCGGACACGTTAGTTTAAAAGCGAATGAATCTTTCAAATACCCACAAAATTAAGCAAGAGCCGTGTCTGTTACCTAACAGGAGGAATAGGTAGCAGACACGGCTCTTACTTAATTTTCGAGGTGATCTTTATCTAATCGTACTAAAGCAATCAACGTGTCCGCTACCGGAGTAGTTACCAAACGTTTGTTTAAAATTTGAGAAGCGAGAAAATCCTAAAATTTTCGAACTTCAAAAAAAATAGTGCGCATTGCCTGCAGCAACACGGGGCGGGTTATTGAGGGAGGAAAGCGGTTTTTACAACCCGCTTTCCTCCCTCCAACTCCCTTGTTTTGAAATGCAATGAAATTTAAATACGAAGTAATTTCTTTATTTCAAATTCAGGTATTTCTTTGACTGCTCCGACTACTATATTGTCCAATTTTAAATTTTCAATACTCCCCCTAATTAATCTTAAAACGGGAAATCCAACGCCTGCACACATTTTTCGAACTTGCCGATTTTTACCCTCTTTTAACGTTAAGGACAACCAAGTCGTTGGAATGGATTTTCGGAAACGAACAGGTGGGTCTCGTTCTTCAATAACTTTCTCTTTATCAATCAATTGCACCTCAATTGGCAAAGTTTGATAATAGCCTTTTTTCAACTTAATTTTAACGCCTTGACTTAATTTTTGTACATCACTTTCACTCGGACTGCCCTCCACTTGCACCCAATATGTCCGCTTGTGCTGAAATTTTGGTTCTAACAATTGATGCGTTAATCGCCCATCATCGGTCAAAATCAACAAGCCTTCGCTGTCTTTGTCCAATCTACCAACGGGATATACGTTTTTGGGGAAATCGTAGAGGTCGCCCAGCGTTCGATGTTCGGGCACTTCCTTGGTGAATTGACTGAGGACGCCGTAGGGTTTGTGAATAATATAGTATTTTGGCATTGAATTGCGGTAGTATAAGTTTTGAATTTAAGTTGCGAAGATAATAATTCAGTTTAAAACAGGCTTTCTTCACATAAAAAAACATGGTGATTTTGAAAATCACCATGTTTTGTAAGGCATTAAAACTTCAACCCCTACCGCATCAACGTCACATCGCCTTTAAAGATTTTCTTCACGCCATCAAAAAATTCTACTTCTGCAAACCATACAAAAACCGCAGGGTTCATGTCTTGTCCACGGTGCGTTCCATCCCAACCATAAGCAGGTTGATTTGGGTCGAAATTATAGTGTTGGAAAACCGTTTCGCCCCAGCGATTGAAGACTAAGAAGGACTCAATTTTCTTAATGCTTTTATCATCAGAAAAAATCATAAATACATCGTTATCACCATCACCGTTGGGGGAGAAAACATTTGGTAAATGAATTTCTCGGCTTTTCTCTACTCTTAAAAACAAGGCATCTTCGCCCGAACAACCATTGTGGTCAGTTACGACGACAGAATAAACCGTTGCGAAATCCGGTGTCGCAATTGGAGTCAAACAATCGCCACAACTCAACGTGTTATTTGGTGTCCAAACAATTGTATCTATCTCTGAATCTGGAATCGTCGTCTGTGCCGTAATCTGAAAATCCTCCCCCAATTGAATCGTCGCATCATCAATCGTTACTTGCACGATAACTTCCTCTGGTTGAATGATTTCTACAGTTTCAATAGCTTCACAGCCATTGGCATCTTGGATAACTAAATCATAGCTTCCTGCTGGCAAATTAGGAAAAAATCCTGAATCCGCAAATGTGTTTCCACCGTCAATCGAATAAACATAAGGCGGTGCACCTCCCTCAATATTTTGAAAGGCGATGATTCCCGGTCGGTCATAACAAACTGGATTTTCTACGAAAGAAGAGCTCGTTAGCCCGTCCGTTTCAACTAAAACATTGTCCGAAGTCGAGCAACCATTTTCTAAATTAGTTACCGTCAAGGTATAAACGCCTGCCTGAGAAATTCCAGGTGACAAGGTATTAGTTCCTGATTGCAAAAGTCCGTTTGAAGTTGTCCAATCGGTCGAAATAGACGCGCCATTTCCGTTAGCGGAACCATTCAAGAATTCGATATCTTCTAAGCAATCTAACGTGAAAGTTTCACCCGCTTCCGCCATCGGTTCTTCCACATCTTCGCCTACGGCAACGCTCGCGGATTCGGTACAACCATTAATTGTATTTGTGATGACTAAAGTATAATTTCCCGCTTCATCCACTTCCGAATTCATTGCATTAATATCCGATAAAATGTTACCATTTGGCGTTGACCATTCAAAGACGAAATTTGGTCCGTTGTCTGAGTTTTCACCATTCAAAACGACAACTTCATCTGCACAAGTCAATTCGGCTGGATTCGCAATTACAGTTAATGGTAAGTCTTCATCCGAATCCACCGTCACCATATCCATTGACGCACAGCCATTGTCCATATCCATGACTTCCAAGAAATATTCACCAACCGCAGTTACCGTTGGCGTCAAGGTATTTTCGCCACCAGCTATATTTCCATTTGTGGTTGACCATTCATACATCACTTCTGTACCCGTAGTTGACCCTTCTCCATTCAAGGAAATTACATCTGTTTCACAATCCAAATCATCCGCTTCCCCTGCTTCTGCATTCGGTGCATCAATATTTTGAATTACTATAATAGTCGATGAATTGGTACAGCCGTTATCGCCATCCGTTACAATAATTTCATAAGTTCCAGGTTCATTGACCGTTGGCGTTAACGTATTTTCACCATCGACAATATTTCCATCCATTGTTGACCAGATATAAATAATATTCATGCCTTGGGTTGACGGGTTTCCATCCAAATCCACCATTAATTCTGCACAAGTCAACTCGGCAGGGTCAGCAACTGCGGCTACTGGAACATCCAAACTTTCCGTAATTTCAACGGCATCCGTCGCCGTACAACCTGTGATTAAATCAGTTACTACAATTTCGTAAGTACCAGGCGAGTCGATATTAGGTGTCAACGTCGTTTCCCCGTTCAGGATGCTACCGTTCATCGTTGACCATTCGTAAGAAAAATCAATACCTGAAGCGGAACTTCCACCATCCAAACTTAATTCTTCAACAATACATGACAACTCTTCACCCGCACCTGCATCTGCTAACGGTGGCGTAGTATTCGACGGCACGGTCACACTCGAAACGGTCGAACAATCATTTGCTTCATTGGTAATGGTCAAAACGTAAACTCCTGCCCCATTCACCATCGGCGTTAAAGTATTTTGTCCAGTTTCAAAACTACCATTTTGCGTACTCCATTCAAATATAAAACCAGTACCCGTATCAGAATTTGAGCCATCTAAATCTACTGATAGAACATTACAAGTTAAAGCGTCTGCCGTCCCTGCATCTGCATTCGGAAGGTCGTCGTCTTGGGTGACTTCCACTTCCGAAATGGCACTACATCCACTTTCTGTATTCGTTATGACAAGCGTATAAATGCCTGTTGCATTGACATTTGGTTCAAGCGAATTTTGACCAGATAAGAAGTTACCATTTGGTGAAATCCATTCGAAAGAAACCTCAGGATTTGAAGTCGAAAGTCCACCATCTAAGGTTACGTTATCAATAGTACAAGACAATTCAAAATTAGGTCCTGCGTCTGCTGTTGGTGTTTCAAAATTATCAGCCACTTGCGTGAAAAACATGTTCGTACAGCCATTATTGGTATTGCTTACCAAAATTTGATAGAAACCT
>JBLHWU010000167.1:0-14631 GCA_047629355.1 Saprospiraceae bacterium
TCAAGGCAAATTTCCTGCTCAACGGCTTGTTTTTAAAGTGAAAAATATCGAAGTTTTTGTCAAAATTATTCTTCGTGGAAAACGGATGTATTTGTTGATGGCAGAAGTCTCTTCCAGCACTAAAAATCGTTCGATAATTAGTGATTTTTTTGAATCTTTCACACTTTTGCCTTTTGAAAAAACAGTACTACAACCCATCCAATTACCCGATACCGAACGCCTGCTTTCTTTCCCCAATCAATATGTGGTGGATACGGCTGTTGACTTGAGTTATCCACAATTATCGGAGTATGAATTCACGGCGATAGACTCCCTCAATGGCAATACTTACAAATCAATTTTCTGGGAATATTCTCCTTATTTTGAAAGTGAAGAAGGTGATTCTTTTTTAACCAAAGCCTATCAGAATATTTGTTTAAATAAAAAATTAAAATTTTGTCGAGACACTATTTTCCAAGGGACAAAGGCCATTTATTTGCAATTTGATTATGATAGTGTGAATATGTCTTCGTACAATTTAATCTTTTCAAAAGGCAATTATATCATTGAATTAATTGCTCAAATGCCTTTGAAGTTTGGTGATAAAACCGCTTGGGATTATTTCAACTCCTACCTTGACAATACCAAATACCCCGAAGGTTGTTTCCTGACAGATAGGACTAATTTTCTCTTAAAAGATTTACAAACAACCGATACTCTTTTGCGTGATAAGGCGAAATTAGAAATTTACAACCATACCTTTAGCCCAGATGAATTAATGGGGATTTATCAGGTTTTGGAAAATGAATTACCCGAAGATAAATCTGGACTTCACACCGTGCGCGAATTGTTGATTCAAGAGTTGGGCAAATACACTTATGACATTTCCACCTTCCCTTTCTTGAAAAAATTGTATGCTAAAAAAACGACAAGTCCACAAGAACGCATCCTGATTTTAGAAGCTTTTGCCAATTTTAAATCAATTGATTCTTTCACTTCCTTATTTGAATTGATTACTAATTGGGATGAAAATATTAACGAAAACATTGACTATGCTGACGTTTTTTATCCATTGACGGATACTTTAGATTTAACGCTCCAGTTCTATCCGCAATTATTAGAAATAAAAACCCGTCCAAGCTTTCAAGAAGATGTTTTAAATGTAATTTATCGTTTGAAATTGGGTGAAAATTTATCGCAAGAAATCTTCGATATACAGCGTGATTTTTTTGTGGAATCTATTGAAAATATCATTCAAAAAAATGGATTGAATGTTCCTTTAGATACGCTTCCCGAGATGAAGGAATATAGACGACTAAAAATTCTCATTAGATTATTAAGTGAATTATCAAGCGATAAAACGATTGGGGAAATATTAGTTCCGTTAAACAATTTGCCCGACGAATATCTCCAATTGAGCATTATTGACGCCCTATTGATACACGGTTTGAAACCGACCAAAGTAAGTTATCAATTCGTTGCCAAGTCGCCTTATTACTGGTATGATTTATTGAAAGATTTAAAATATGAAAACCGCTTAGACAATGCACCCAAAAAATTGCGCACGCCAGAATTGACGGTAGAATCACGCGCGACCAATTATTTAACCAAGGAATATGGTGCGCTGGAAACCTTTAAAATCCTAGGTAAGGCAGCTTATTCATATCAAGGAAAAACAGTTAATTTGTACCGGTTTAAATTCTCTGTGAAAAATTATACAGGCAGCTATTTTGGCGTTTGTTCGCAGCCAAATGATGGACAAATGAAAGTTTATCCCGAGATTTTTGATTATTCTACTACTGAATTGACTAAAGAAGATGCCAATTTGGAAGAGGTTTATGAAGGAATTATGAGTGGATGGAAATAATAAAGGTACTCAATATTGTTTTACAAAAGACAAAGCTGAATTTTTCTAAATGTATGACGCAAATTTTTTAATACATAGCACAGATAGCATTTTCACGTAGCCACATAGCTTTTCGAAAGCTAAAATTAGCTACGCACTACGATACTTGTAAAGGTTTGCAAAAAAGAAAATTACATGTCTTAAGTTTTTGATTATCAGCTATTTTTAAAAAAAAATAGGCTTAAATAACTAAATCCAAGCTACAAGAAGCTATGTGGCTATGTGAAATCGCTATGTGATAAAAAGAAAATTAGAAGTAATTCCAATCAAATTAACCGCTCTGAATTTCAATAATGCTTGTATTACAGTTTAATCATTAGCCATTTTTTATAAAAACTTTAAGAAATTCCAACCCCTACAAACTCCCGACTTTTCCGTACTTTTGCGGCTTTTTAGAGAACAGTTTGAAGAAGCACCCAATATTTATCTTTTTTTCAAAAAAAAGTACTAATCCTTTTGGGGGTAACTTTCTTTCCTACTGTAATGAATTTGTTAAGCTATTATCGTCTATTTAACTGAATGTTCATTATTCCAATCTTCGATAATTTTCAAGCTGACAAATTTACTCGCTAAGAAGTACGAAATAGTATTTTTGATGAAAAAACAGATTAACGACGCTGGTCAAAATCAGCCACACACCACAGAGATGAATCCAGTTAAACATGCCGTTATTTTAGCGGCAGGTAAAAGTTCTCGCTTTCGAGAAAAAGGTATCAAAAAGCCCAAAGTATTGCTACCAATTGGTGGTCTTCGCCTTATGGAACGTGCTATTTTGACACTGAAAGAAGCGGGCGTAGAGCATTTCCGAATTGTCTTGGGTGCTTACCGCGAACAGATTTATGAGGAAATGTCACAGTCGCCTCGTTTGCAAGATATTGATGTAACATTCGTGCAGTGTCCTGATTTTGAAAAAGGAAACGGTGTATCGTTTGGTGCAGGAGCGGAAGGAATTAAAGAGCCGTTTTTCTTAACGATGTGCGACCATATTTTTGACCCGAAGACCATCGTGGAATTCGGCGTTCGAGCAATGGAAGAACCACATTTGCCTGCCTTGTCTTGCGACCCAAAATTAGACGAAATTTTCGATATGGACGACGCGACTAAAGTGATGTCTAAAAACGGAAAAATCGACAATATTGGAAAAGAAATCACAGAATATGATTTAGTCGATACGGGTTTATTTTATTTTCCTGCAGGCTATGGTAATAAAATTTCTGATAAAGTAAAAGCAGGTGCCTTATCGGTAAGTAACGTGATTCAGCAGTTGATTGATGAGACGGGCGTGCGAGCGACTTCGATTCAAAATGCAGTTTGGCAAGATGTGGATTACCCAGGCATGAAAGCGGAGGCAGAGCGACAATTAATGAAAACCATCGCCGACCCCAATGATGGTTGGGTGAGCCGATATTTCAATCGCTTTTTCTCGACTCGATTGAGTTTGAACCTTGCGAATTTGGGCGTGACGCCAAATATGGTCACGACTGTCGTATTGTTAATGACTTTAGTCGGTGCGTTTTTCGCGGGGTCTGGTAATAATATGTGGATTATTGGTGGTGCTGTGATTTTCCAATTGGCTTCCATTTTGGATGGTTGTGACGGAGAATTGGCGCGCTTGACTTACCGAAGTTCCTACTTTGGCGCATGGTATAGTCGCTTGATTGGGACGATGCGGCACATTCTATTTTTTGGGGCATTAGGCGTGAGTGCGTATCGAGTGAGTGGCTCGGAAACCTATTATTTTGGGATTATCCTATTTGCAGCGCTGTCATTTTACATGCTAATTCAGGTGAGTTTAAATGCGTACAAACAAAAGAAAGTCCCGGATTTTAAAAATGCAGATACTCCCCCAAAGGAATACGACTCCGTAGTCTTTGACCGTTTTTTTAGCTTTTGGCGAGCCATGAAAAAAGACGATGTGATTACCTTTGTAGGCTTTTTATTGTGCATTTCTTTTTTATATCAATTCATGTTTTGGTTAGCCTTGGTCGGTACCGTTTTTATGGCGATTAGCATTTCGCGAGCAATGTCCAAAAAAGGAGAAAATCCTTATTTGTTCGGTCTGATTGACCCAATTTTCTTCTACTTATTAGGCGTCGTCATTTTGTCGATTTTCTTTTATTCGATGGAGTTGGATGTAGTCGCTGTTCAATTATATGATATTGGAAGTGCGGTTTTCCTTGTATTTGCAACTGCCATTTTATGGATAATTTGCGACACTTTGACCGTTGCTAACTTATTGAAATTCCGCGTACCTTTCATTGATTTATTATATAATCAGTTGGTCGGAACCGCTTATAACACAATTATTCCATTAGCTGGTTTAGGCGGTGAACCGTGGAAAGTAAAGCACTTGACGCAATGGATGAGTTACGAAGATGCCAGTCGAACCTCGGTGCAAGACCGTTTGATTCACTCGCAATCAGGAATTATTTTCTCGGCAATTACCTTAATTTTAACGCTTAATTTTGTTCAATTTCCAGCTGAATATAGTTACTTAGTCGCTCCATTAACGGGCGTTGCAGTGATTTTGTCTTGCGTTGGCTTGACGATGATGTGGTTAACCATGTCAAAATTTCCATCAGTTATCGCCGCTTATATTTTGAAAAGGCTCAAATTGGCGGATGATTTTAAAATAGAAATCTTACCACCTGCACGATTTTTAGGTAGCTTATTTTTCAAATTGGTTGGTCGTTTTTTAAACCTCATTGAAATTTACGCCATTTTTACCATTCTTAGCATCAGTCCTGGTTTTATTGAATTGGTGATGGTTGCCAGCTTTATTTCGGTGAGTGCCGTTGTTGGCTTTGTCATTCCGCAAGGTATGGGTGTCAACGAATTTGGTATCGCAAGTGCGTTGAGCATTTTAGGATATGCGGGATTTTTGGCGGGATTGTTTGGCGCAATTCGACGGGCACGGATGATCTTCTGGGCATTGTTGGGTATAGCACTTCATTTCGCAGTTGCTTTTTATAAAAAGAAAGCAGTTCGGTTGCAGCTTGCTAAAGAACGAATTTAAGTTAGAAATTCTAATAAAAAGAGAAAGAGAAAGAGAAAGAGAAAGAGAAAGCCGAAGTTTTGTAAAAAAACTTCGGCTTTCCTTTTTGAAAAACTTTGAAATTCCAACATAAATGGTCAAACAGCTAAACACTCAAACACATTTTTCTACCTTTGTCAAAAAAACGGAAAACTACATGCACCCACAAGTCAATCTCGTCGTCCCGCTTTACAATGAAGAAAGTGTTTTTGCACAACTCATCACACGCCTATGTGAAGTTATGGACGCCTCCGATTTGCGCATCGAAGTCATCTTAGTCAACGATGGAAGTAGCGATGAAACCGCTAATCTAATGCGGCAACTATCGCTCGAAGACCCTCGTTTTCAATCCGTTTTTCTTTCCCGAAATTTTGGGCATCAATTGGCACTAACTGCTGGACTGTCCTTCGTCAATGCCACCGATGCCGTGATGGTGATTGATGGTGATTTGCAAGACCCACCCGAGTTGTTGACTGAATTTTATAGCTATTATAAAAAGGGCTACGACGTCGTGTATGCCGTGCGTAAAAAACGCAAGGAAGGCTTTCTAAAAAAGGCAGCCTACAAAGCATTTTATCGTTTCATGAAACGAGTATCTTACATTGATATTCCTTTGGATAGTGGTGATTTCTCGCTGATTAGTCGGCGCGTAGTTGACCAATTAAATGCAATGCCAGAAGAAAGTCGATTCATTCGCGGAATGCGGAGTTGGATTGGCTATGAACAAATCGGTGTGGAATACGAACGTGACGAGCGGCAAGCAGGCGAGAGCAAATATTCTCTGAAATTATTAATGAATTTAGCGTTCAATGGTATCTTTAATTTCAGTGAATATCCAATCAAGTTTGTAACCCGTTTGGGCATGTTAATTATGACGTTTTCTGGCTTTTATTTCATCCATGTTTTGTTTAAAAAACTGATTTATAATAGTACCCCCGAAGGTTTTACTGCCCTACTTTTTACGATAATTGCCTTTGGCGGTATTCAATTATTTGCTATTGGATTGATTGGCGAATACGTTCTACGCATCTTTTTTCAGGTAAAAAAACGACCATTATTTATTATCAAAGAAAGAATTGCTGAAGGAAAAGAAAAAGAAGTCATCCTGAAAAATTAACCCAAAATTTCTATCAATGCGACCCGTCAACCCTGAGTAGTCCACCGTAAGCCGTAAAAAAGGGTACCCCGAACTCAATCGAAATACCCTTACTTATATTAACTAACCACTCTAATGTGCAAGTTGTTTGCGAAGCGTTTCGGCTTCGGCTTTCTTAAACTTCAGCCCTCGTTTCAGGTACGCATCTAATTGTTCCTGAGCCAGCGTTTTGTTACCGTTTTTGAGATGCGCTAAAATCAAAAACCATTGGGCTTTCGTTTGATAATTATCATCCTGCGCTGCTGCTTTTTCCAAAACGGCAACTGCTTCCTCTGCTTTATCTGTTTCTAAATAAGCCAAACCAGAGTAAAACATCGCGAAATGACTGTCTGGTTCGCTCGTCATATATTCTTCGAAAAACGGCAAGCTTGCCGCGTAATTTCCATTACTATATTCTTCCATCGCCTTCTCAAATGTCTGCATCACCGTAATTTGATCTTCGACATCTCCACGGAAAGAAGGAAGATCATTTTCATAAACTCCGTAATGTGCAGCAAATAGTTCATCGTTACTCATTCCACCCATATTGCTATATAGGTATCCGCCAAAAGCCACTAAAAGTAAAAACGAAGCTGCAATTGCCAAGCGTCTCCAAGAACTTTGTCGAGGCTTCATCTTGATAACTTTTGCCTCTTTACTATCTAATTTTTCAAGAAAATATTGAAAATCGCCGTACGATTTTTTTTGACTAAAATTGTAGTTGTTTTCTTGAAACCCTTCTACTGCATCAGCATCCAACGGACTGTCAATCAATGTATTTTCTACTCGAAACCGTTCCTCATCACTTGCATTATTTTGCAAGTAATTCTTTATTTCTTGTTCCGAAAGCGAGTCAGAATTTTGAAATATTTTTTGAAGGTTGTAATTATTTTTTTTCATGATTTTCCTTTCCTATTGTCAAATTTCTATATTTAAATTTGACCTTTGATTAGTTAGACTTTCTTTTCAAAATATCCTCTTCTAAAAGGATTTTCAATTTACGTTTTCCATTTTGTAAAAAACTCTTGACTTGCTTTTCGTTAAAAGGTGTCATTTCGACAATCTCTTTATAGCTCTTGTTTTGAAAGAAAAATAACTGAACACAGGAACGTTGCTCGTCACCTAATTTATCAATAGCTTTTTCAACAATGGCTTCCAGGCTGAGTTCGTTATCCATAAGACGGATAAGCCCCTCATTTTCCATAAAAGGAGAATTATTTTTTTCAATAATTTTCAAATCCGCCAATTTTTCGCGCTTCCTAGTCTGCTTACGTAAGCGGCCAATGGCTTCATTTCGGGTAACCGTATACAAGTATTTCTTAAAATATTGGATATTAGTGGTCGGAATTTTTTTGAATAAAATTTCAAAAACTTCAGAAACGAGGTCGCCCGCCGCCGATTCATTTTTTAAATATTTTAGTCCGACACCAAACGACAAATGCGAGTACCGATCGTACAATTCCCCGAAATAACGCGGTTGTTGCGTTTCAGCAAATTTAGCCACCAGGTCTTCGTCAGACCATTTATTAAGCGACATCATATTTCTTATTTTTGAAAACATTCGTATGTGTTTGGAAATCAGGTTGGTAACGTGGTAAAGATAAAAGCAAAAGAATCACGAAGATGCTCTCAGTTATTCTTGCTACGTTACTTAATATTTGACTTGCAAAAGTAAAAAAAAAATGGGGCTTTCAGTTTTTAAACGAAGTAAGGTTGTAAAACAAGCTAAGTTTTTCTATCTAAATCTGAAGTGAGACTTCAAATTTACATAAATCACTAAATTCTTCTATAAAAACTCCCCTTCCATTTCGTAATTTTGCCCTCATGGGATTCAAATCATTTATTATCAAGCCATTTGCGAAGAAAATCGCCCGCGATATTGACCGTTGGTCGAAAGAAGCAGTGGCAGCGCAAGACCAAGTTTTTAAAAATTTAATTGCCAGAGGGAAGGGAACTGCTTTTGGCAAGGACCATCATTTTGATAAAATAAATAGCTATGAAGCGTTTAAAGATCAAGTACCAATTCGGGATTATGAAGGACTGAAAGGCTATGTTGAACGCATCAAAAAAGGCGAAAAAGATGTGCTGTGGCCGGGCGTTCCGATATATTTTGCGAAGACCTCAGGGACAACCTCGGGCGTGAAATATATTCCGTTGACAAAAGATAGTTTACCGAATCATTTTGGGTCGGCGCGAAATGCCTTGTTCAATTATTATGCGCGGTCCGGCAATGGGCAGTGGCTGGATGGAAAGATGATTTTTTTATCGGGTAGTCCAGAATTGGAAAAAGTTGGTGGCATCAATACAGGGCGACTGTCGGGTATTGTGAATCATCAAGTTCCGTCGTGGTTGCGGACAAATCAGTTGCCAAGTTACGCCACAAATTGTGTTGATGCATGGGAGGAAAAATTGGAGGCAATTGTCAAAGAAACGATGCATCAAGACCTGCGGTTGATTAGTGGTATTCCACCTTGGGTGCAGATGTATTATGAAAAATTATTGGAGGCGTCGGGAAAGAAATATTTGAAAGACTTGTTTCCGAACTTCTCCGTTTTTGCCTATGGTGGCGTTAATTATGAACCGTATCGGGCGGGCTTGGAAGAGTTGGTTGGGAAGCGAATGGATAGCATTGAGACTTATCCTGCGAGCGAGGGCTTTATCGCATTTCAAGATGATTATAAGGAAAAAGGATTGTTGCTAAATGCCAATTCAGGTATCTTTTTTGAGTTTGTGCCTGCGGGTGAAATTTTTAATACAAATCCAACGCGATTAAGTTTGAAAGATGTGGAAATTGGTGTCAACTATGCCCTCATTTTAAATAACAATGCTGGACTTTGGGGTTATAATATCGGCGATACGGTTGAATTTGTTTCTAAAAATCCTTACCGAATCATTGTTTCTGGAAGAATAAAACATTTCATTTCTGCTTTTGGCGAACACGTGATTGGAAAGGAAGTTGACCAAGCGATGTTGACGACGGCAACACAGCAAAATGTCCGAATTGTAGAGTTTTCTGTTGCGCCTCAAATCAATCCACCGGAAGGAAATTTGCCATATCACGAGTGGTTTGTGGAGTTTGAAACGATGCCTGCGGATTTGACTAAATTTGCAAAATTGCTGGATGAACAAATGGTTGAGCAGAATATTTATTACGAGGATTTATTGAAAGGGAAGATTTTGCAGCCTTTGAAAATAACGCCTTTGCGGAAAGATGCCTTTCGGGAATATATGAAATCGCAAGGAAAATTGGGGGGACAGAATAAAGTGCCGCGTTTGGCGAATGATAGGAAAATTGCGGAAGAATTGGCAGTTTTTAAATTGTAGATGCTTGGATTTTTTTTACCACATAAGTAAGTGACACTATTTATTGGGGTAATTTGAAAACATCTTTATTCCGCTATTTTCCTCTTAAAAATAGTTCCGTGATGCAGACCATGCAACGATTTTTAAAAGAAAACTATCGAAAAAATCTTATCTTCAAATTTTACCCAACTCAAATACCACCTACTAAAGTAGGTGGGTTAATTGACTCGCGACTAAAGTCGCCCATAGAACAAGACAGCTTCTCTAACGGCTATGCTACCTTATTATGTAAAGCCAATTAATCAATCAAAATGTATCAGTGAAAAGAATTTAATAAATTTATCGTACTAAAGTACGAGGTTTTAAACCTTTTGCTGAGACCAATAAATAATGTCACTTACTTAGTTCAGATAACTCACATAAACTTCTAGAAACAAGTTCCAAAATGACACAATTTTAACACATAGCTGAACATAGCAATTTCACATAGTCACATAGCTTTTTTGAACTTAATAAAAGCTATATGCACTAATTTAAAAACCATTTTAAGCCCTTGATTTATATAAAGAAGGTCTCAACAGAAATATTTATTGGAAAGTGGCGTGCTGTCCCGTTGGGCATATTTCAATATCGCAGCGGCAGGTTTGCAGACGGGCGAGTATGATTAGGTAAACTTTTTTATTAAAAACTATAAAAATGCGTTGGAGAAAAAATATCGGAAGAGTTCATTTAGCTTCAATCTGGCGCGTTTGGAATATGCTCCAAAAAACTATGCAGTTGTTATGGATTTGCTCCAAAAATCAAACTATCGCGACCTTCTCGCAAATCTTGGAGCAAAAACGTTGCTGCTAAAAGTGTATTTTGAAACGGAAGAGTTTGACCTTTTACACTCTCATTTGGATGCCATGAAAAACTACATTCGGCGCAAGCATGTCATCGGTTATCATCGAAAAAACTATATGAATATTGTGAAATTTGCACAGCTATTGATACTATTGCATCCGTTTGATTTAGAGGAGAAAAGGCAATTACGGGCGAGGATTGAGAAGGAAGAAATTTTGACGGAACAGGAATGGTTTTTGGAGCAGATTTGATATAAAAACAGACCTGAACGTTTAGCATTTTCAAAAAATTGCCCTTTTTATGTTAAAATACATTAACAATTGAACAATCGCTTTGATTTTGTCGTATTAAATACGTATTTTACGGATTCATATTTGATTTTTTTAATGGCTCACGATTATGAAGCAAATTATACTCTTTTTTTTTATTTCTTTCCTCTCTTTAGCTATACAGGCGCACAACGGTCTGTTTGGCAGTGATTCTCCCAATCCTATCGGACCAACGATTTCGATTTTTGAAGACAATCATAGCAAGATTTCAATTTTTCCGAATCCAACCACTGAGTTTATCAGCGTTGCCAATGATAAAAATGTAAAGCAAATCACAATTTTTAATTTGGTGGGTCGGAAAATAAAAATATTTGAGGCGAAAAGTGGCGAGCGATATAATGTATCAGGTCTTCCAAATGGTATGTATTTAGTGCAATTGCGCGACCATAATTTGAAAGTCATTACGACTCAACGCATCAGCAAACGATAGAAGATGTTTTAGTTAAACCTGAAATTTTCTTTCCTATCAAATCCCGCATTGTACCTTGTATAATGCGGGATTTTTCATTTTAAATAAAAATAACTTCCTTTCTTCGCGAACTTCCTGATTTCCTTTTTCTTCTCCAATTAATTCAACTACTTTTGCACTTTCATTGCCTAAATGACGTGTTAAGATGCTGATGTTTTAAGGTGTTAATGTTTATTTATCACATTAATACGCTGACACACAAATACTTAAACACATTTCAAAACTTTCTATGAGCGATTTTATCAAACACGAATGCGGCATCGCGCTGATTCGTTTACTCAAGCCGTTAGAATTCTATCAAGAAAAATATGGTACGCCATTATATGGCCTCAATAAGTTGAATTTGCTGATGCAAAAACAACGAAATCGAGGACAGGATGGTGCAGGCGTTGCGACCGTTAAATTGAATGTAGAACCTGGTACAAAATACATTCACCGTAAGCGGATTGACGGTCCAGCTTCGATTAAGCGGATTTTCGACGATATTTATAAACCATTTGATGGGTATTCTAAAAAGAAAATGCAGGACACCGAATGGTTGAAAAATAATGCGCCTTACGCTGGTGAATTACTACTAGGACACCTTCGCTATGGAACACATGGTAAAAATAGCCGTAAAAACTGCCACCCTTTCATTCGTAAAAACAACTGGATTAATCGGAATTTGGTCGTTGCGGGTAACTTTAACCTCACGAATGTTGATGCCCTTTTTGACAATTTAGTGCGATTAGGACAATATCCAAGTGATAAAACGGACACGATTACGGTCTTAGAAAAAATCGGACATTTTTTGGATACAGAAGTTTTGCGCTTGTATAATTATTATAAAAATGACGGGAAATCGCGGCAGGAAGTAGCAGAACTAATCAATCAAAATTTGGATGTCCAACGATTGTTGACACAGGCATCCAAAGGGTTTGATGGTGGTTATACAATGGCGGGTTTAATCGGTCACGGAGATGCGTTTGTGATGCGCGACCCGAATTCAATTCGTCCAGCGTACTATTATTGTGATGATGAAGTCGCGGTAGTTTGTTCGGAACGACCCGCAATTCAAACAGCGTTCGATGTGCATGTAAGCAAAGTACATGAAGTGCCTGGCGGTCATGCCTTCATTATTAAAAAAGATGGTCAAATTGACATTAAGCCATTTACCGAACCTCGGGAACGGAAGGCTTGCTCTTTTGAACGCATTTATTTTTCTCGCGGAACGGATAGAGATATTTATTTGGAAAGAAAAAAATTAGGCGAGCAATTGACGGATGCTGTAATGGATTCGGTCAAGTATAATTTTGATAAAACTGTTTTTTCTTTTGTGCCAAACACAGCAGAATCGGCGTTTTATGGTTTGATGAAAGGTGTGGATAAAGCGTTGAATCGGGTGAAAGAGGAACAGATTTTGGATTTGATGGTGAAGAATAATTTGAAGCCAAAGAAGATTGAAAAAATTCTTTCTAAAACCTGTCGCGTTGAAAAAATCGTAGTTAAAGATGAGAAATTACGAACATTTATCACGGCCGATAACGCACGCGGAAACATGGTTTCTCACGGCTACGATGTCACTTACGGAATTGTTGAAAACGAAGTAGATTCCTTAGTTTTATTGGATGATTCCATTGTTCGTGGTACAACTTTGAAGAAAAGTATCATCAGCATCGTCGCTCGTTTGCGTCCGAAAAAAGTTGTGATTGTTTCTTCTGCACCGCAAATTCGCTACCCAGACTGTTACGGCATTGATATGTCGAAAATGAAGGATTTTGTAGCATTTCGGGCATTGGTTGCCTTGTTGGAAGAGCATGGCAAAAATGATTTATTAGACAAAACCTATAAGAGGTGTAAAGCGGAATTGCTAAAGCCAACGAAAAAAATGAAGAACCGTGTGCAACCGCTTTATGATGAATTTTCCTACGAAACTGTTTCTAAAAAAATCGCCGAAATCGTTACTCCTCCAGGTATCAAGCCAAAAGTAGAAGTGATTTATCAAACAATAGAAGGCTTGCAAAAAGCGTGTCCTGACCACAACGGCGACTGGTATTTCAGCGGCAACTACCCAACACCAGGTGGCAATAAAGTAGTCAACCGCGCTTTTGTTAATTATATAGAAGAAAACGACGAACGCGCTTATTAAGCTCGAATGATAAATGATGAATGATGAATGATGAATAGGCAATTGCTTCCAAGTCATTCCTCATTTATCATTCATCATTCATAATTCAACAATGATTTGGATTGGAAATCAGGTATAAAAGGGTTCAAAAATTACCTACGATTGGAGCGTTCCATGTCGGGTAATACGATTGATGCTTACCTCCGAGACATTCAGAAATTTGTTGAGTTTCTAAAGATTCATGAAATGGAAATTGCGCCATTAGAAGTTCAGCGAAGTGATTTAGAAACGTTTATTTTTTGGATAAATGAATTGGGATTAGGGGCAAAGTCACAGGCGCGAATTATTTCGGGGATTAAAGCATTTTATCGTTTTTTAATCATGGATGATATGCTGAATATCAATCCGACAGAATTATTAGAAGGTCCGCGTTTGGAACGAAAGATCCCAGAGGTTTTAGCGTATTCGGAAGTGCTGCAATTGATTAGTGAAATTGATATGAGTCAAGCGCATGGCGTCCGAAATCGAGCGATGTTGGAAACTTTGTATGCTTGTGGCTTGCGCGTGACAGAGTTGATTACTTTGAAAATCACGAATTTCTACCCTGACATTGGTTTTTTGAAAGTTCATGGAAAAAATAACAAAGAACGCATCGTTCCTATCGGTGAAGAAGCAATTAAGCACATCCAGATTTATTTAAATACCATTAGAAAACTGCAAAATAACATTCATAAAGACCATGAGAATGTGCTCTTTTTGAATAGACGAGGCAAGCAATTGTCACGGGTGATGATTTTTATGGTGATTAAAGATTTAGCGGCAGCAGCGGGAATTACCAAGACCGTAAGTCCACATACTTTTCGGCATTCTTTTGCGACGCATTTGGTGGAAGGTGGCGCAGATTTACGGGCAGTACAGGATATGCTGGGACATGAGTCGATTACGACAACGGAAATTTATACGCATTTAGATACGGAATATTTGAAGGAGACGATTTTGAGTTTTCACCCGAGAAGTGTGCAGAGTCGAGTGAAGAAATTTGAGGAAGAAGAATGATGCTTCAATTTTAGGTTTTATCCGATACGTACCGTGACGCAATTTTACAAATTTCGCTCACCAAATTTGACTTTTACGTGGAACAATCTGTCGATTTTAACGTGACGCAATTTTCTAAATTGCGTCACGTTAAAACCTAAGTTTTCAAATTATAGTTTTCTAAACATTAGACATCTTTACAATTTAATCATTTGATTATCAGTTAGTTAAATTTTGTACCTTGCAGTCTGCTTTAATTCATATTTAAGAAGGTACATATTCAAATGACTGTTTTTGCTGATGTTTCTAAATTGAGTACTGATGAATTCCAGAGAGCTGTAGGTGTTTCGCTTGATATTTTCCTTAGCATATGCACTACTGTTTCAGATATAATAGCTAAAGAAAGAGAAGAAAAACCAATGCGAAAGCGAGGTAAACAAACTGGAATTAGCATTGAAAATCAAGTCTTGATATTTTTCTATTACATCAGG
>JBLHWU010000168.1:0-14485 GCA_047629355.1 Saprospiraceae bacterium
GATATTTAGTCCTCATTTTTCACTTTAAAAACGCTCATTATATCAACATAAATCGCACGTTTAAAGCAAAAACTGAGAACAAAACCTCACTTCCAAGAATCTGCATTTATTTATTCCGCGTTCCTTAGTAAAAGAGTTGACCCCAAAAAATCGACTATTTATCGTATAAACTCAGTTTGTTTTTTCTTTGAAAAGCGAGAAAATCGTAAGATTTTCGAACTTTAAAAGACAGTGCGCCTCGCCTGCGGCGAGGCGGGCGGGGTTCTTAAGGGATAAAAGCGGTTTTTGCAAACCACTTTTATCCCTCAAACTCCCTTGTCAAAATACATGAAACCTTTTGTTCCACCGTATTCAGCCATCTAACCATAAATTAAACCTTCACTGAAATTATCTCTTTCACCATTTCATACGTCAATAAATCGCCGTTGAGATTGGCAAATCGGTTGATGTTGAAATTCGGTTCAAAGGTGAATTTCGTACCGCCCATTTCCGCCCAGCCATTGTGCGGATTTTGAATTTCATTCAGCAACAAGCCGGTGCCCATCGAAGATTTGACGACATCCCGGATGCTGTACATTTTATCTTTTTGGGGGCGGTTAGGGATGACTGCCATTTGTTCTGCAGAAAAATTATCGTCGATGCAAAGAATATCCATAGTTATTTTTTTAGAAGTCAGAAGTCAGACCGCTTTTCCTGTAAGGAGTCCAAAAGTTTAGTTTTTCACTTCTGACCTCTGACTTCTGACAGCGAAGTGGTCTGACTTCTTTATAGTTATTTAAAAACTCAATTGCAAAACTGCGAAAAAACGGCGTTTGTTCAAAGTAATTGCTCCTTTTGAAGAAAAAAGAAGTGCTTTTTTTGATTTAAAATTTATTTCAGCTAAGATTCGCTAATCCATCATCTCTTGTATTTTATCCATTTTACCCGACTTTTCATCATTATTACTTGCAAAAGGTGGCGTAGGACGACAATTTTATAAATTAAATCCAAATTTTTCAACGGAAAAGTGATTTTTGAAAATGCCCAATCCTCCGGCTATTTCATAATCCATTTTCCATAAAAAGTTACTGCTGTTATGAATAACAATTTAATTAATCAAAACACATCGGCGTGGAGATTCCAAGTTTGGGCAACCTTTTTACTGGCATTTGGTGGCTTGCTGATTGGTGTTTTTATGATGAATGGCGATGTTTGGGTCAAAGGTTTTTTAGCAATGGGCGTGATTGCCACGGTAAGCGCAAGCTTCACCTTAGCCAAAACCGTTCGTGACGACCACGAAGCAGAACGCTTGATTAATCGAGTGACGAGTGCGAAAACAGAGAAGATTATTACGGAATATGAAAGTTAATTTTAACAATCAAAAGGTCTTTGAGCATTCCCCCGCGCCTGCGGCGCGGGTAGGTATTGAGGGAGGAAAGCGGTTTTTACAAACCGCTTTCCTCCCTCAAACGCCCTTGGTTTAAAGTGTAATAAAATTTACACTGTACTAACAATAAAATCAGTGTCACAAAAACACCTATTTCCAACTTCATATAAGCCTAAAATGCTATGGCATGTTTGTTGATTGAGTATAAGATATAAATAACAAATTTTGAAAAAAGGCTTTATTGGGCCCCCACCCTCTTTTTTTATTTCCTTATTCTTTTCCTTCCTGTTATTAAATTTATACTGAAAACATATAGAGATTTTATTAGAATCATTCCTTTTTGAAATGCGTTTCAGAAAACAGGAACTCTTTATTAAAAATTTTAGACCTATCTACATTTTTTAATCAAAAGGGTAAATAGAGAAGTGCAAATTTTTAGTTAAACTCAAATCTACAATGTCACATTTAATCTATATTTTATATAAAAGATAACCTATATTTTCATATTTAATAAAATTTACATCTTGAAAATACCATATTTAGGGTACAATATTTTGAAAGATTGGCTTCACGTTTGCATATTATATAATTGAATATATAAAACTGAGTTGCTTTACAGAATCAGGGACAGCCTTAAAATGTTAGTTCCACTTTTTCAAAATTCACACAACACCGAAATAATTGACTGCTAAAAAAAATTATTTCTTCCTTTCTGTACGGCTTCCATTTCATAGATTTACTAGTCTTTGGTCTAAAAATTTAAAACAAACGTCTTGGTTTTCTAAAATTTAATAAAATGGTTTTTGCTATGGCAAATCGGACTATTCTGTCCAGTTTGTTTTAGTCAATTTTCCATTTTATCAAACTGTCTTAAAAACGAATCAGTTAGTCCTGCTACCGTGTGCCGTCAATCGTGCACCGTGAGCCGTTCTACGAGTTACTTTAACTAAAATTATATCCAATGAGGCGATTTTACTCTCTCAGCATGGCCCTGCTATGCTTTCTTTTCACGGACGTATTAAGTGCCCAAACGACGTTTAACAACACCAGCGGCGACCAAGATTGGTTCAACGCTATCAATTGGGACAATGGTCTGCCAGCCAATGGTAATAACCCAACTATTCCTGCGGGATTCACCGCCAATTTTAATCCAATAGCTGACTATATTCTTGATTTTGATGTTGCCAATATGGGAACATTAAATATCAACTTAAGCAACTTCAACATCAACAATGGCGGCGCAGTATCACAGACCCTCACCAATGCTGGCGACTTAAATATTATTGGCGACGGTACAGGTATTTTTATTAACGACGGCAATGTTATCAATACGGCAACGGGAGAAATCACCAATGATGCCGTTTTCATCAACGACGTAGCTGGTTCAATTGGCAACGAAAATCTTATCACCAACTTAAATCTACTCAATCATTTTGGGTCGATTAGTAGTACAAATGGTGAGATTATTAACGCCCAATGTGCTAATTTTAGAGCGAATGACGCCAGTATGGGTTCGACGATGCCGACTTTTACGAACAATGGAGTTACTTATATTTTAGGTAGCGCCACTTTGGTCATTACAACGAATAATGGCGTGGTTTTAACCGATGGTGCAGCGACTCCGATGCCAACGCCTGTTTGCATCAATATGCCATTAGAAATTGATTTGGACGCCAACGGAATGGCAAGCATTACACCTGCCGATATTGATGATGGAAGCACGGCGGATTATTGTCCAATTCCAGCGAATGGCTTGGTGCTTTCGCAAACGGATTATAACTGTACTTCTATCGGCGACAATACGGTGGCTTTGACTGTTTTTGATGGCTTGGGTAATTCTGCGCAATGTATGGCAACGGTGACCGTTAACGACCCAAACGGGCCGACAATTACTTGTCCAAATAGCCAAACGTTCACGCTTGTGCCAGGCGCGTGTGAAATGAGTATCAACTTCGCGCCACCAACCGTTATGGATAATTGTCCAGGATTCACGATAATGCAAACGGACGCAACGAACTTATCTTCTGGTGATGATTTTCCGCGGGGCACGACGACTTTGACTTTTGAGGTAACGGACTCGGCAAATAACACCGATAATTGTTCTTTTGATATTACTTTAAATGAATTTGACCCAGGTACGACGGCGTTGGCTTGCGACCAGAGTGTACAAATTTCTTTAGATGTGAATTGTGTTGCAATTGTAACGCCTGCTGCGGCTTTGGAAGGTAATTATGGTTGTTATGATGATTTTACGGTCAATGTTAATTCATCAGGTACAAATATGGTAAATATGTCCAATTTGGGGCAAACCGTAACTATTACCGTTACTAATAATATTTCTGGAAATAGCTGTTGGGGATTTGGTACAGTGGAAGAGAAACTGCCACCGCAGATAGTCATAGCTTGTCAAGATACTATTTTAAATTGCTTACAAAATACTGCGCCGATTTCAGAAGGTGGTGAAGTAACTCCACCAACGTTTAGCGATTGTTCGTCATTTAATGTGAGCTATTTTGATACAGAAACTGCGGGTGGTTGTAATGACCCATTTATGAAAGAAATTACGCGAACATGGACGGCAGTGGATATTTTTGGAGAAACTAATTTTTGTACACAAGTGATTACCGTTGAGAAAGTTTCTTTGGATAACGACCCAATATCTTGTCCTGCTAATTATGAATTAGAGTGCGTTTTAGGTCAAACACCTGATTTTTCACCTGAAATTACAGGCTATCCTACCATCAACATTAGTGGAACAGATTATGAAATTACAACCGACGCAACACAAATTTGCAGCGTTGGTGCAAGCTTTACCGATGGTCAGCCGATTGATAAATGTGGGGTGGGATTTTTAATAATTCGAACATGGACGATTGTGGATTGGTGTGTTGACTTTAATACACCGAACAATCCAATTCAGTGTATTCAGCAATTGAAATTTGTTGACCACACTGCGCCAATCATTACGCAACCAGGGGATTTAACGGTTAGCACGAACCAAACGACTTGTTTTTCAATAGAAGCTTTACCAGCAGTGCTAGTTTCTGATTGCTCTGATTTTGACGTTGTTATCAGTACGCCAGTCGGTGCAATTAGTGGAAATGGTGGAAATATTCCATTCCCTGGTCTCGCGCTTGGCACTTACACGATTACATATATTGCAACGGATGAATGTAGCAATTCTTCGCAAGTTTCTTTGCAATTGACCGTTGAAGATGATGTCAATCCGCAGATGATTTGCGATACCTACACGACTGTTTCTTTAGACAATACAGGTTTTGTAACGGCACAAGCCAGTGTTTTTGATGATGGAAGTACAGACAATTGCTGTATTTTGACCATGACCGCACGGCGATTGAATAACAATTGTAATATACCAAATCAATTGGATTTTAATTCAGAAATCACCTTCTGCTGTGCAGATGTTGGAACGAATCAAATGATTGAATTTAGAATTGATGATTGCAGCGGTAACTTCAATAGTTGCATGGTGGAAGTGGAAGTTCAAGACCCCAATCAACCGACGATTACTTGTCCTTCTAACATTACAATTGAGTGTGAAGCTGACCCTAGTAATTTTGCGGTCGTTGGGCAAGTTGTGAATGATGCAGCGGCGCAAACGGCAATTGATGGATTGGCAAATGATGTGTGTGAAAATTTAACGATTACCAACGCTGATAATTCTAATTTAAATTGCGGAACCGGAACAATTGCTCGGACTTGGACAGCGACGGATATGGATGGGAATGCAACGCATTGTTTTCACATTATTACCGTGCAAAATTCCAACCCTTTTGATGAAAATGACATTGATTGGCCTGCGGATACAACTTACCCAAATTGCGATGAATTACCGAGTTCAACTATTACTGGCGAACCTGAAATCACTATTCCTAATGACTGTGCGGATATTTTTATTAGTTTTTCTGACCAAATTTTGAATCCTGTTTCCGCTAATTATTGTAAAAAAATATTGCGCATATGGACAGTGATAGATTGGTGTCAATATGTACCCAATAGCGGTAGTAATGACGGTCGTTTTACTTATGAACAAGTGATATTTTTGGAAGATTCTGAAGGTCCAATTATTGGTGGTTGCGAAGATTTAGAAATTTGTAATTTTAAAGCAGATTGTAGTGAAGTTGGCGTGGTTTTGGCAATAACAGCATTAGACAATTGTACAGCAAATGTGGATTTGAATTTCAGTTGGATAGTCGATTTAAACAACGATGGTGTTGCCGATAATGGTGCAAATACTAGTGGAATAGGCTTGAACATTGACAACGAATATCCTAACGGCGAACACCGCATTACTTATACTGTTGAAGACCATTGTGGTAACGCAGAAACGTGCAGTTTTATTTTCACAATTGAAGATTGCAAGAAGCCGACACCCTTCTGTAATGGTACGACGACAACGATTATGCAAGGCGGAAATATTGCGATTACAATCAATCAATTTATTGAGCCAAGTAGCAATGATAACTGTACCGCTTTTGACGATTTAGAATTCTCTTTTTCACCAGATATAAATGACAATGTCCGCAACTTGGACTGTGATAACTTAGGCGAAAATGTCTTCCAAATCTGGGTAACAGACGAAGTTGGCAACAACGATTTCTGTGAAATCATCGTGAATTTACAAGATAATTCAGGCTCTTGTAATCCAACGCCACTGGTTGCTTTGGGTGGTCAGATTTTCATCGAAGACAACGAAGGTGTAGAAGATGTAATGGTTGAAATCATGAGTAATTCTTTGATGAACCAAACCAATGACGACGGAGATTACATGTTTGATGACTTGACGAGTAACGTTGATTATACCGTCACACCGAGCCTCAACAACGACGCCGTCAATGGCGTTACGACACTAGATTTAGCAATCGTTCAAAAACATATTTTAAATATTCAAAACATCGATTCGCCGTATAAACTAATCGCGGCGGATGCGAATAATTCGGGCTCTATTACGACATTGGACTTATTAACAATTAGAAAAGTAATTCTACAAATTATCCCCAATTTTACTAACAACACATCATGGCGGTTTGTGGATGCTGCTTATGAATTTCCGAATCCACTTGACCCATTTTTGACAACATTTCCAGAGTTTTATTTCACTGGAAATTTGGACACAGATGACATGCAAGGTAATTTCGTCGCCATCAAAATTGGAGACGTTAACCAGACTGCGATTGTAAATAGCTTACAATCCGCCGACGACCGCAACGAAGAGACGATGACCGTAACGACTGAAGACCAAAAAATTAAAATCGGTGAATTGGTTGGCTTGGATATTTCATCCCAAACGCTGAAAGGCATGCTGGGCTACCAATTCACTTTAAATTTTGACACAGACGCCCTCGAATTTGTTAATATTCAGCCTGGAACACTCGGTTCGACCGACAATTTTGGACTGGCTTTACTCGACGAAGGGGCAATTACAACAAGCTGGGATTACCTATCAGCGGGACAAGCAAACAACGCGTTCACTACGCCAAACACTAAACTTTTCCGCGTACTTTTCCGTGCTAGAACGGACGGAACGTTGAGCGATTGGGTTCACCTCAATTCGCGCTTCACGTTCGCGGAATCGTACACCGCAGCAGGCACGCCACAAGATGTGGAACTTGTGTTTACTGCACCAAATGGCACGACCGTTGCTTCGGAAAACTTTGAATTGTATCAGAACCTTCCGAATCCGTTCAGAGAGATGACGACCATTGGATTTCATCTTCCAGAAGCGACGAATGCTACCTTGACCATCTTTGATGTGACAGGAAAAACACTAAAAACGATAGCAGCCGACTATGATAAAGGCTACCATCAAATTGATATTTCCAAAAGCGACTTGAGTCAAATTGGTGTGCTGTATTACCGCCTGGAGACGTCCTCGCAAACAGCTACCAAAAAGATGCTTTTTATACACTGAACAACGTCGAATTCTTTCGGCGTTAAGTACTTGGATGCATTTATTCGGGTACTTACATTCCACGACAAAATTCGGCAGTGATAACGCTGTACAAAAGCTAGTAACTCGGTTTTTGGGATTGGTCTCCTCCTCAGCTTTGGCTAGGGAGGGGCTTTTTTTTGTACTGAATGTTAGTATCCTATCTTTTTTTGTCATTCCGACCATCTTTTTTTGTCATTCCGACCGAAGTGGAGGAATCTGACGTAATTTTGCATCCATGCAGCAAATTAAAGAAATCACTTTACAAAAATACAAGAATCAGCAATTCCAAGACTTCACCGATTCTTTGGCAATCGAAGAACCTTTGGAAATACGGCTCAATTACGGCTTACTACAAAATCGTCAAAAAATGAGCCTTGCGGTGACCATGCGTACACCTGGTAATGACGAAAATTTAGTCGCTGGTTTTTTATTGACAGAAGGTATCATTCAAGGGAGAGAAGACCTCATTTCTACTAAAAAAATCGCAACAAAACACGCTGATTCTAAAGGTAATATTGTTCTTGCGGAACTTTCGCCGAACGCCATTTTTGACCCCGCTACTTTAGAAAGACATTTTTACACAACTTCCAGTTGTGGCATTTGTGGAAAAACAAGTATTGAAGCAGTACAGACCAATTCCTGTTTTGATTTACCAAAAAAAAAGTTTGAAATCTCACCAGAAACGCTTTTAGATTTACCAAAAAAATTAGAAAAACATCAATCGGTTTTCACCAAAACCGGTGGAATACATGCGGCGGCTTTATTTAATAAAAATGGTGATTTACTGCTTGTTCGAGAAGATATTGGACGGCACAATGCGGTTGATAAACTGATTGGTGCGGCGATGCACAAATATCCATTTCCATTGTCTGACTATTTGATTTTGGTAAGCGGCCGGGCAGGTTTCGAATTGATACAGAAGTCTTTGATGGCGGGTATTCCTTATTTGGCAGCAGTGGGTGCACCTTCGAGTTTGGCGGTGAGTTTGGCAAGGGAAGCAGGAATGAATTTGGTTGGTTTTTTACGAAATGGAAGTTTTAATGTTTATTCCTCCTCAATAGATGTTCAAATTAATGGTATCGGATGTTAATTAAAGAGGTTATTGGAAGTAACCTTCTTAATTGAACACATTTTCACCCGACACTTTTGACTTAAAAGACTGCTCAGTTCCTTAAGGAAGTAGGCAAATAATAAGGCTAGTGCTTTGCTTCATAAATAGTTGACAGTTACTTTGAAATATCAGAAGGGAGAAAATTGTAAATTTTCGACCTCTAATAAAAAATAGTGCGCGTTGCCTGCGGCAACGCGGGTAAGGTTTTGAGGGATAAAACAGGTTTTGCAAAACTCTTTTATCCCTCAAACTCCCTTTTTTAAAACATCAGTATAATTGTCAGTTATTTATAAAGCGAAGCACTACCCATTTTGACAGGACTATTTTCCGTTTAAAAAATATCCTCGGTAAAATTGAGTAGGTTATTATTTGCCTACTCCCTAATGTAAAAAAGGGCTTCATCTTGCGACAAAGCCCTTTTTTATAAAAACGAATAGCGAATGTCAGATTCCTCCACTT
The DNA here is from genome assembly GCA_047629355.1 of Saprospiraceae bacterium. Classification (GTDB taxonomy): domain Bacteria; phylum Bacteroidota; class Bacteroidia; order Chitinophagales; family Saprospiraceae; genus CAYUNA01. Next base: position 8,890 of record JBLHWU010000168.1, read on the forward strand.
CGGTCAGAATGACAAAAGAATGGTCGGAATGACTAAAGCTATAATTAATCCACTAAATGCTCCAAACTTCTGTTAATGAAGTTCGACAATTCCGCACCTTTCAACATGCCTTGGTTCAGCAATGCCAAGTTGAATAAGTAGCTTACAAATTCCGTTTTCTTATCTTCCTTTCGCATTTTCAACAATTTTTCCGCAATCAATGGGCTATTCGTATTCACCACCACATTATACGATTCTGGCATTTTACCGAAACCTTGGTTGCCACTCATTGCCTGCATTTCCATCATTCGACGCATAAATTCAGGCTTGGTAATCAACACTGGATGCTCATTTGGAGACAAAGCTTTCAATTGAATCTGCGCCATCGCTGCTTTCGCTTTAACCGTGCTTTCAAACAATTCTTTCACTTTCGTTTCTTCCTTCTCATTCAATACCGACTCTAATTTCTCGTCTTTTTGAATGATGTTGTCCATTGTTTCCGAATCGACACGCACGAAAGTAACCCCAATTTTTTGCTCCAAATGTTGGATAAAGTGGTGGTCAATCATTGGATTGTCAAATACCAAAACATCGTAACCTTTTTCTTTAGCTGCGCGGATGTAAGTATCGTGTTCATCTGGATTGTTGGTATACAATAGCACGACTTTGCCGTGTTTGTCTGTCTGTACAGCCGCTATTTTTTCCTTATAATCACCGATGACTGAAAACTCATCTTCGGTATTTTTCAACAAAGCAAATTTGATTGCTTTGTCATAAAATTTTTCTTCCGAAATCATTCCGTACTTGACAAAAACACCCAAGTCCTTCCATTTAGCTTCAAAATCTTTACGGTCTTTTTTGAAAAGGTCGTTCAATTTCTCCGCAACTTTCTTCGTAATATAGCCAGTGATTTTCCGCACATTGCTATCACTTTGCAAATAACTCCGCGATACGTTCAATGGAATATCTGGCGAGTCAATCACCCCGTGCATCAAAGTTAAAAATTCAGGTACAATCTCCTTCACATCATCCGTTACATAGACTTGATTGGAATAAAGTTGAATTTTATTTTTTTGTACTTCCAAAGAATTATTCAATTTTGGAAAGTACATGATACCCGTCAAATTAAATGGAAAATCAATATTCAAGTGAATCCAAAATTCCGCTGGCGGACTCATTGGATACATTTCTTGATAAAATGCTTGATAATCTTCATCGGTCAAATCGGCAGGCTTTTGCTTCCATGCTGGATTTGAATTATTGACGATATTGTCAACTTCCGTCTCGATTTTTTTCTCGTCTTCACCCTCACCTTCCCAGGTCGTTTCTGTTTTTGTACCAAATTTAATCGGAATGGGTAAGAATTGGCAATACTTATTGAGTAATCCTTCAATCCGATTTTTATCCAGAAATTCCTTGCTATCGTCGCTAATGTGCAGCACCATGTCCGTTCCACGCGAAGTTTTTTCATTGTTATCCAAAGAATACTCCGGATTTCCCTCACAACTCCATGTCACACCAGTTCCTTCGTCTTTCCACGATTTTGTGACAGCCTCAACCTTATCTGCCACCATAAAAGCAGAGTAAAAACCAAGACCAAAATGACCGATAATGGCATTCTCATCCTTATATTTATCCAAAAACTCTTGAGCAGAAGAGAAGGCAACTTGGTTCAAGTACTTCATTACTTCTTCTTCCGTCATCCCAATTCCTTTATCAGAAATGGTCAATGTTTTTGCTTCTTCGTCCAGAATGATTTCGATGGTCAAATCTCCTAAATCACCTTTAAATTCCCCTTTTGACGCCAATGTTTTCAATTTGGAAGTCGCATCAGTGGCGTTAGAAATAAGCTCTCTCAAAAAAATTTCCTGGTCGGAATACAAAAACTGTTTAATAATCGGAAAGATGTTTTCCGTTTGTACAGATATATTTCCTGTTTGCATATTCGATGTTTTTAATTTAAAATGTCTATATTAGCATAGTGTCAAAGGATATGCCATACCGCTTTTACTGACAAAATGACGGAAAGCAATGCTAATTTCGTCAATTATTCAGACATCAAATAAAAACGTATTTTAATATGCTCGCCTTATCCTTGTCACAAATTTTTTATTTTTTAGACTATCGAAATACAACAATACGCTATCATTGCATCAGAAAGCAATCTTGCACCATATAAATAGGATAAATATGAGAGCGATAAAAGACATTGTTGGCAAACAAGTAAAAGACCTAATTACTAAATTCTTTTATAAGAACAATCATCTGTGTTTTCAAATTTTGTTGCACACTAGGATGAACGAGACAATTGCTTATGGAGTGTATGTAAATTATTCGGAGTACAAAAAGGATTTCGATAATTTACAAAATGCACGTTCTAATAACTTGAAAATTACTATTCAAAATAAAAACAAAGAAAAAGAGATTCGAACTGCAAAAGTGGCATGATTCTCGCTTCCGAAATGAAGGTCAACCGAATAAAAAGTCGACTTTTTTTTTATTACTAGTTAGAACGAAAAGATAATTTTTTAAAATAATCATGCATTTGTATTCTGATTATATGATTATTTACGCAAAATTTATTTGAACCCATCATTTTGCCTCTCCCAACAACCAAGCGAATTTTATTAGCAACAGTAATTTATTGTAGCTAAGTTTGTATTACAAAAACCGTAAAAAAATAAAAAAGACTCCTTTATTTTAAGTCTTTTATGTTGCACTGTCTATGGCAGTTTGCGGGACCTCAAAGAGGTTCAGAGGCAGAAGTGCCTTTGGATAGTGAGTGAGACCAGTTCATTTTTAGGGGGTAGAGCTGGTTTTATACTCATTTTTATTTCGGTGTATTTCTGAATAGCATGTACTGATAGATTAGTAGAAGCACCAATTAAATAAAATTTGACATAATAACATTAGTTCGTTAGCAGTTTTAGGATATTAACTTAAGCATTAAAACTTATTTTTATACCAAACTAACACAAATTATACAAGGTTTTAATACGATGTTTTTTTTTACGATTTCGAAAAAAGTGGCACGGGATTTGTCATTAATATTGCATCTGAATGATACAAAATTAACGATAATTTCCTCCTTTAAAATTGTCGATATTTGGTTTGCTTTCGCTGCCTGCAAAATTACAACCTATTCCCAACTCGTCTTTTTTCGAGTGTAAAAAAAATCATTTTAATACCGATAAGAAATAGCAAATACTGTAATTAGTATTTGAAGGTCAGCAATTTATAATGTTGTCCATCTAAAGAAGTCTTAGGATAGCAATATCTTAAGATAGTGAGTGAGACCAGTTCATCTGGGGGGTAGAGCTGGTCTTACACTCATTTTTTTAGAAAAATTCATCCTCCAAATTCAATAAAAAACCGTAAAGAAATAGCGAAAACTGGATGCAGTTTTCGAAAGTCAATTTTTAATACAATTGGCTGTCTAAAGAAGTTGATAGATAGCAATATCTTGATACAAGTGAGTGAGACCAGTTCGTCTGGGGGGTAGAGCTGGTCTTACACTCATTTTTCCTTAAAAATCAAAAAAGGGCAAGTACATTGATGTACTTGCCCTTTTTACGTTTTAAGTCTCCCTAATTTCATTAGGGGTTACTGCTATTCAATCACTCCGTGATTTTATAAAGTGCAAAGATTGCCAAAGCACCAAAATAGTTTTATTTTAGAACAATGACACTTCCTGCAAAGACAGATTTTGTCTCATCAATAAACTCTATTTCCGCTTCCCAAATAAATACGCCGTCATATCGTTGTTGACCACGCCAGCCACCGTCCCAGCCGTTCGTAGCCTCATTGAGCATTGCTTTGTCTGTAGCATAAATTAAACTTCCCCAGCGGTCAAAAAAATTCAAATAATGAAGCACCCCAAAATCTGGTGTTTGTAAATAAAAAAAATCATTGATACCATCCCCGTTTGGAGAAAAAACGTTGGGGGCATAAATGCGGCGATTTTTCTCAATTTCAATAAAAATAGTCAGCGAATCTGTGCAAAATTCATTCGCAACCAATACACCATATTGCGTATCGAAAACAGGTTGGGCAATCGTCATCGGACAAGCCGTGCAAGAAAGTGAATTTTCCAAATCTGTCCATTGAATCAATAAATTACCATCTTCATTCTGAATAAACAGTTCCAACTCAATGGATTCACTTTGAAAAATTAAATATGCTGCTTCCGGAATATTAACTTCAATCGCAGGCGCTACTAAAATTTCATAAAAAATATACGTCGGCTCGCAACCATTAAATAATGGTAAGGTTATAATTTCCTGATGCTGTAATTAAATATTGTGGGTCTGTACTTCCATCAAACCATAAAAAATCAACGCCGAAATTGGTGACATCTAAAATTAATTCTTCCCCTGCGCAAATAAATGCGGTAATAAAAAGAGAATCTGATTCTGTTCCAAAAACTTCCACGGCGGTACTGTCAACGAGTTGCGTATAAGGATTATCAGAAAAACGAAACATGCCGATGTTAGCGGGCAGGTTGTATAATTTTTCTCGATTCAAATAAATATCAGGGCTAACCTCACCAATTTCGACCAAAAAATCTATAGAATCTAAGCCCAACGGCATCGTCATTCCTTCCATACAAATAAGATTGGGTGGTAAACCTGCTTTTAATGCACCACCAAATGGGTTGGAAAGAACAGCAATCAAACTAAAACCATCCGGCAGCGTATCCAACAATCCAACATTCGCGCGCTCCCCTCCCGAATCATTGTCCAAATAAAACCGATAAATGACTTCACTACAAGGCAACGTTTCTGGCGGGTCAATGTACAAACCCAACCCAATCGTAAAAAGGCAGGTGGCAACAGTGACTTCGTAGCTCACATGAATGGATTCGCAAGTATTTCCAGCATCAAAATAATAGATGCCAGGGTCAGAAACGGTCAATTGAGCCCCAGTTTCTCCTGTATTCCATAAGATATTGTTACCAAATTCGCTGGCATCCAAAAACAATTCATCTCCTTCGCACAGCAGATTCGTAGTAAAAAGACTATCCTCTTCCAAACGAATCACTTCCACTAAAGTACTGTCTTCAAAAATAATCGACGCAGGGTCATCAGAGACGCTAAAACTGCCTAATGCGGAAGGAATGTTGCTTAGAATCGTTTGACTATTGTACTCGCCAGCAGAAATATCACCTATTTCTACTAATATCTTCAACTCATGGATCCCCGTTGGTACGGTGACGTTATCCAGTTTTAAAACGGCGGGCGCAACCGTCATATCCTGCGTGCCCCCAATTGGGTTACTGATGATATTTAAAAGGGTAAAACCTGTTGGTAATTGCTGTTCAATCGTAACGTTCGTCAGTGTTTGCCCTGAGCGATTGGCGATAGAATAGGTATATTCAACTTCGCTGCATGGAAAAGTAGAAGCGGGATTTGCTTCGTTTTTTATTTCAACAGAACAAGGACAAGAAGCCATATCCGCTAAAGTGAAAACAGCACCCGTAGTAAGAAAAGTCTAGGGCAAACGCACCAAAGTAATGTTAGAAAAAAAGAGCATCTTGCACACAAAATTACAAATTTATGCAAGACCAGATATCATCTATATTTTCTAGCGTTGAAGACCCCCGTGAAACAGGCAGATG
>JBLHWU010000169.1:0-14468 GCA_047629355.1 Saprospiraceae bacterium
ACTCGTAACTCGCAACCCATTAGTTTACAAGTCAAATTTAATACCTTGAGCCAATGGCAATTCTGTGGTATAATTGATTGTATTTGTCTGCCGGCGCATATATGCTTTCCAAGCATCCGAGCCACTTTCGCGACCACCACCTGTATCTTTTTCACCACCGAAAGCACCGCCGATTTCAGCACCACTTGTTCCGATATTCACATTTGCGATACCGCAATCTGAACCTGCTGAAGACAAGAATTGCTCTGCTTGCAACAAATCACTGGTCATAATTGCAGACGACAAACCTTGTGGTACATCATTTTGCATGGCAATTGCATTGTCCAAATCTTTGTACTTAATCAAATAAACGATTGGTGCAAAAGTCTCGTGCTGAACGATTTTGTAATGATTTTCTACTTCGGCGATACATGGCTGCACATAGCAACCACTTTCGTAACCTTTTCCTTTCAAAACACCGCCTTTCACTACAAATTTCCCACCTTCCGCTTTCACACGTTTGATAGATTCCAAGTAGCTATTAACGGAATCTTTATCAATTAATGGACCAACGTGGTTGTTTTCATCCAATGGATCACCGATGCGCAATTGACCATAAGCTTTCTTCATATTGTCACGAACGGTTTTGTAAATGCTTTCGTGAACGAAGATTCGACGTGTCGAAGTACAACGTTGTCCGCAAGTACCAACTGCACCGAAGACTGCACCGGTCAAAACGATTTTCAAGTTCGCATTTTCGGTAACGATAATGGCGTTATTACCACCCAATTCCAATAAAGATCTACCCAAACGACGAGCTACTTCTTGAGCAACAATTCTACCCATTCGAGTGCTACCTGTTGCCGAAACCAAAGGAATTCGACGGTCTTTACTCATATATTCACCGACTTTATAATCGCCGTTGATTAAGCAAGAAACACCTTCTGGTACATTATTGTCTTTCAATACTTCCTGTAAAATATTTTGACAAGCAATGCTACACAATGGCGTTTTTTCTGATGCTTTCCAAACAGAAACATTACCACAAACCATGGCAATCATTGAATTCCAAGACCAAACTGCTACTGGAAAGTTGAATGCAGAAATGATACCCACGATACCCATTGGATGCCATTGTTCGTACATTCGGTGACCCGGTCGTTCCGAGTGCATGGTCAATCCATACAACTGACGAGATAAGCCTACTGCGAAGTCACAAATGTCAATCATTTCCTGTACTTCTCCGTAGCCTTCTTGCAAGCTCTTCCCCATTTCATAAGACACCAATTGTCCTAATGCTTCTTTGTTTTCCCGCAAAGCATTACCATATTGACGTACAATCTCGCCTCTATGCGGAGCAGGCATTTTTCGCCAATCTTTAAAAGCAGCTTGCGCTGTTTTCATCACTGCTTCGTATTCTTTTTTGGTGGTCATACTGACACTACCAATATATTCGCCGTCTACCGGAGAGTAAGATTTGATATATTTACTCGAATCGGTAGATTTCAAGCCTGTACTTGTACCGGCGTTCTTTTTTTTGAGTCCTAATTTTTTAAGGAAATCCTTTGCCATTATTTTAGGTTTAAATTTTTTAGTTAGGAATAAAGTGGTCTGGGGAATTTAGGCGCAAAAGTACGAAAAATATCAGGAGGAGAATTGGTGGTAGAAAGAGGGTTTGAAAAATTATTGCTTTTGATAATTTTTCAGATTTCGAAAAAAAAATGATAATTATGGACTTTCATTGGAGCGAGAAAATTGTAGACTTTCTCGCTCTAATAGAAAAAATTACTCATCAAAAAACGTATCATACTCATTCTCTTTCTTCCGTGCTTTTTCAGGACGTCTCAACGGAGGCAATTCCAACTTCGGCTCATCAACTACTTCTTCATATTCAATAAAACCTTCCTCTCCTTGCGTGCTTCTGTCTTCTGGAGTTTCAAATTGCCCCTGCATTTCTTTGACTTTCTTTTTAAAAAGGGCTTTTCCTAATAAAAATAAGGCAACCAACGGAAAGGCAATCATTGACAATAACGTCGCTCCGACACCTGCGACTAAATTTCTTTTACCTAAATTAATTAGCCATTTTCCATAATTGGTTACGCCTTTGAAATCCAATAATAAAGCAGCGATAAAAATAACTGGCGAAGCATACCAGAGTACCATAAACATAAATTTTGCCACATAAAACAGCGCGACAAAAAATAATAAAAAGAAAATGATGCTGATAATGCCGCCAAAAGGAGACTTAGATTGATTGCTATATGCCATTGATATTTATATTTTAAGACTTCGATTTTGGTCGAAGTAGGTATTTTTATTCTTCAAATAGAACCTTAAAGTTAGCCATAAGTTTAGTAAAGTAGGCAAGGATTAGACGAGATAAATCGTTGTGAGGGATTGACTGCTTGGATGATTCGATGAACGTAAGTACCCCGACATAATTAATCCAACATCTAAGTAACGGTAAAAAAATAACTCCGCCATCTATAAAGTATTTTTTTTGCCCTTATTTTCCACTTTTGAAACAGTCATTATGTACAGATAACTCCTATTTCACAAGTAAACATCTTTTGTCATTTCGACCGAAGTGGAGAAAAAGAACAAAATAAATGTTGCCAGATGGCGGACTTATTATTTTATCGTTACTAAGAAGTATCTTTTTTCGTTGTTTTTCTCTAAAAAATACAAAAAATAGTTCCGTAACGAAGGCTATGCAACAATTTTTTGAATTCTTTAGAAGAAAAAATGTTAGTGCCACAAATGTGCACTTTTACAGTTTAGGTGCTTTTGTTTATCAAAGGGATTTTTATCCCTTAAAACCCCTCCCGCGTTGCCATAGGCAACGCGCACGTTGTTTTTTGAAGTTCGAAAATCTTACGATTTTCTCGTTGCTCAAACTTAAAAGAACCTTCGTTTACACGGTAATAAATCACTTTTTTAATAAATGGTGGTGCACATTTGTTACACTACCGAAAAAATTACGGAGCATTATGACCCAAGGAACGCGAATTAAATAAAGTTACTTTTTTGAGCGCGCGTTTTCGTTCCTAGTTTTTGCTTTAAAAGTGCTATTTATATTGATACAATGAGCATTTTTAAAGTAAAAAAAATGGACTAAATATCTGCTCAAAAATGTAAGATTATTTATTTCGCGTTCCTAAATTATTAAATCGCTTTTACTTCGCATTTTTTAAAAGTAGAATTTGTTAGTTTTACCATCTGATTTTATTTACTCACGTTGCTAATCTTTGAGAAAATTGACGATAAAAACGAAAAAAGTCCGCAGCCCATTACGTTATCCTGGAGGAAAAAGTCGGGCATTGAAATCTATTATTCCGCTCGTGCCAAATGATTTTAAAGAATTTCGAGAACCTTTCGTTGGTGGTGGGTCAGTATTTATCTATTTGCAGCAGGAGTTTGCGGATAGACAGTTTTGGATAAATGATTTATATACGGAGTTGTACGAATTTTGGGATGCAGCGGGGCAGGATATTGATAAAATGTTAGGGCAAATTTGGGCTTGGCGACGGTCGCATAAAGATGGTCGGGAACTCTACCGTTTTTTGATAGATAATATGAAGGGATTTTCAAAAAATAAAAAAGCAGCGGCATTTTTCATCCTCAATCGAATTACTTTTTCAGGAACTTCAGAGAGTGGCGGTTATTCTAAAATGGCATTTGAAAAGCGCTTTACCGAATCGAGTATTGCGCGAGTGGAGGCAATTTTGCCCATTATGGAAGAGGTGAAAGTGACCAATTGGGATTTTCAAAAAGTGATTGAAGCACCTGGTGAAGATGTGTTTTTATTTTTAGACCCACCTTACCATTCTGCTGCAAAATCTGGTTTATATGGTAAAAATGGCAATCTGCATAAAGGCTTCGACCATGAACGCTTGGCAGAAACTTTGCGCAAGTCATCGCACCGTTGGCTGATTACTTACGATGATAGCGAGTATATCCGAGATTTATTTTCGTTTGCTAAAATAACGAACTGGAATTTGACTTACGGTATGCGGAATGTGAACGAAAAAGCAACGCAGAAGGCGACGGAGGTTTTTGTATCGAATTATTAATTTCTCCCGAAGCGGTGGGTTCCGTCTACCTCTTCGGTTGTGCTTGATACAGAAATACGAGGTGGGCTTGAACGCACCGCGGACTAAGCTACAAAACCTAGTGCGGCATTTTGATAGGTTTCAAAATAAACCCTTGTTGTTTTAATAATCGTAAAACACCTTTTTTACCTCCTAAATGCCCCGCTCCAATTGCCGCAAAAATGGTATGTTGTTCTGTAAATTCAGCAATACGATTTGCCATAATTTTATTGCGGTTATAAAGCAAAATTTTGCGTTTATCGCCTGACCCTTTTTTCGCGCTTTGAAATAATTTTTGGAAATCACCTGACCCATAATCGCGTACACTTTTTTGGATCGCTTGTCGGTATTTCTTCGTATTTTTTCCAATATCAATCAAGCTTTTGATTTGATATTCAAGCGTGAGATTTTCAAGCGTTTTCAGTTGCTCTTTCCACGTTTCGATGCCGAGTAAAGTCTTATTTTCATCCTTTGCAAAATTCCATAAATAGCTATCCAAAGCTTGGTCTTGGTCTTTGGAAAGTAATTGTTCGCCTATCAAGTTATTGATAAAAAGGGGTTGCAATTTTTTAAAAGGATTTAAGTCAATTTTGAAAGATTTGAGAATGGCTTTGTGGAGTTTTTCGTATTTTTTTTGAGGAATAAAATCTGTCAATGATTTACCGTCAGGGAGATAAATCATATCCGCAGGAATATTCGACTGTCCTTCATCTAAGTTATATTCAGTGGCAAATGCAGCGCAGTTTTGAATGATAGATTCAATAAAATTGACGTGATGAAATGCGGCGTTGTCTCGAACGTGCATTGTTCCGAATACATAAGAGGGTTGGCTTTGGTCAGGACGACTGATTTGCCAAAGCAGGGTTTTATCTTTTAATTTCATGTAATGGATAAGGAAGGGAATGAGCGAAAAACGATGTGAAATCAGTGGGTTTGTCGCACATTAGGTGATTGGTAAAATGATTGGACATTGTGTGTGTTGCCCAATCATTTAGGGAATAGGAAATAAATAAGCTGCTCGTTTTGACGAAGTAATTTTTTCTTTTTAGTAATTTAAAAAATAAGTGCATAGCCGTCGCTACGGACTTATTTTTTAAGTTGCCAAAAAGGAAAAAGGACGAGTCAGAATGGGTAGATTCCTTGTTTCCTATTCTCTAACCAATAAAGCCAGTGTTTATTTTACTTCGTATTCAAACGGAAGTACTTTTGAGTTTTTCACAGTTGATAAAGTCATCAAAGTTTTCAAACGCTCAATTTCTTCAATTTGAGACAACGTTTTGAACAACAATTGCTCATAAGTTGGAATATCTTTGCAGATAATTTTAATCAAAAAGTCAGCCTCGCCTGTAATGATGTAGCATTCTACAATCTCGTCGATAGACTTAATTTTTTCCAAAAATTGGTTCAATGCATTCTCTTTCTGCCATGCCAATGATACCAAAACAAAAGTTTGTACGTTCAATCCAATCGCTTGCGGACGGACTTGCGCGTGGTAGCTTTCGACGACATTACCTTGCTCTAATTTTTTCACACGCTCCAAAGTTGGTGCAGGAGAAAGTCCAATTTTTTTGGATAAGTCAAGATTCGTGATTTTGCTGTTTTGTTGCAAAATTTTAAGAATCTTAAGGTCGATGCGATCTAATTTATCGGCCATAGGAATATTAATTTTAGTTATTGAATTTTTTTATAATCGCGCAAAAGTAAAGAGTTTTAGAATAAATTGCAAGAAAAAGTGAAAATAACCTTCAGAAATTTTATAATCCCTTTTTTTTAATAAAGAAATAGAATAATATTTGGGTTGTTTTGTTTGTTGTTATTGTGAAATGTAGAATATGTAGCCGATTATATTTTAAAATTAAATTATATGAGTTGGTCCCCTTTTTATTTTAGTAACAAGCTTACTATTTCATCGCTTCGACGGTATATCCTGCTTCCCGCAATAATGCAATCACGCCAGATTTACCTCCCAAATGCCCTGCTCCGACCGCAAACATCGTGGGCATCGCTTGCATTTGTTTGCCCATAATCGGAATCCAATTTTTATTCCGCGTCACCAATAGCAAATCTTCGTAACCTTCTAAGCCGCTTTCTTCGCCTTCAAACATCGTTTGCATCCCTTGAATATCTTGGTCTTTATATAATTGTACCATTGCTTCAAATTGCTCATTTCCAGCATCGCCCGCATTGATTACATCCACCAACATTTTCGCCTGCGCTTCGTAAGGAATGCTGTCAAACATACTCATTTGGAATTCAGCAGTCTCTAGTCCACCCATTTTTTTATTGTCCGCTTTGCCCATTTTCATCAATTCCATTTCATAAGAAACAATCTCGCCCGTCGCCATGCCACCGCCGCCTGACAAATCCATATCCGCCAAAACGGTCAAAAACATCGGCTTAATTCGTTCAAATAAAAACATCGGCAAACCCTTCTTTTCAAAATGTACTTTCACCATCGCATACTCTTCTTCTGACAATAAGTCACTCAAAGATTTATTGTCTGCCATGAACGCTTTGGTTAATAAACCCATTTGTGCGCTGATGTCCGTCATGTCGTCCATGTTGATTTCAAAAGTCAACATTTCGGACTCTTTGACTGCTTGTTTCGTTGCGTCCGTTAGGAAAAAATCCTTTTTATCAATCATGTGAATCGTACCGTAGAGGTAAGAGGTCATCTTCAAATCTTTACCCGTAATTTTCCAAAGCAAGGCTTTTTCTTTAGGTAAAAAATCGTTGATTAATGCGGTTTGCTCGCCAGTTGGGATAGTTTCTTTTCTTAAATCAACTTGCGCAGAAGTAATTTGGAAAGTCAAAAAGAACGCGAAAAAGGTAAATAGATTCTTCATATTATTGTAAGTATAGTTTTCTTAAAAAGAGAAGTCAAATCATCTCGCTGCGCTGTCAGAAGTCATATAATCCAAGCTTTAAAGGCGTGAATAATCTGACTTCTGACAGCGCAGCGGTCTGACCTCTGACTTCTCTAAATTACCAATGATACGCCCGATACGGATACCGAACATGGTACATTTTCTTAATTTCCGTCATCATCTTCTCCCGCAATTCATCCATATTCTCTTTCGTTATTGCCGATAGAAAAATGTTGTCGTGTTCAAATTCATTTTTTAAATTTGACTGCAATTCCTTTTCGATATCCTTTTTTACGTCATCTTCCAGCAAATCATCAAAATAACGTTCCCGATACAAATCTATTTTATTAAACAGCAGAATCGTTGGTTTTTCCAGCGCACCAAGCTCTTTTAATGTTTCATTAACAGTCCGTAAGTGGTCTTCGTACTGCGGATGTGCAATATCAACCACATGTAAAAGGATGTCACTTTCCCGAACTTCATCCAAAGTCGATTTAAAACTCTCAATCAAATGCGTCGGTAATTTTCGAATAAATCCAACGGTATCAGATAATAAAAAAGGCACACCTTCATACGCTACTTTCCGCACCGTCGTATCAAGCGTTGCAAATAATTTATTTTCCGCAAAGACCTCTGATTTGGACAAAACGTTCATAATCGTGGACTTCCCAACATTCGTATAACCAACCAAAGCTACTCGAATTAGTTCACCACGATTTTTGCGTTGCGTCATATTTTGCTGGTCAATCTTCTTTAGTTTGTCCTTCAGTACCGAGATTTTATCGCGAATAATCCGTCTATCCGTCTCAATTTCTTTCTCCCCCGGACCACGCATTCCAATACCACCACGCTGCCGTTCCAAGTGCGTCCAAAGTCCTCGAAGTCGTGGCAGGAGGTAGCTCATTTGTGCCAATTCAACTTGCGTCTTCGCCTGCGCCGTCTGTGCCCGACTCGCAAAAATATCGAGAATTAGCGTACTTCTATCGACGATTTTAACTTTCAAAGCTTCCTCGACAGTATTGGTTTGCTTACCTGTCAAATCATCATCAAATATCACGAGACTAATCTCCTCGTGGTCTTCGATATATTGCGCAATTTCCTCCAGTTTTCCCTTTCCGACGAAGGTTCGACGGTCAGGATGCTCCAGTTTTTGCGTGAATTTCTTCACCGTTTTCGCGCCAGCAGTCAGGGCTAAGAATTCTAGTTCATCCAGATATTCCGCCACTTGTGATTCGGTCTGTTGCTGTGTGATTACGCCAATGAGCAAAGCGTATTCAGTCTTCTTTCGGAGTCCCGACTTTTGCTGTTTGCCAATCGTCCATTCCGCAGCTGCTCGCTCTTTGGCGCGGCGGTCAATTGGCGCGTTTCTTTTGTCGTTTCTTTTTCTATTATGATCCATAAAGGTGGTTGTATTTATTAAAGGGTAACAAGTCTATTGATTTTAAAAAAATCCAACAAGAAAATAGCTGCTTTTAAAGCAAACAAAAAATTGTCTTCAAACACATCAAATGGAGACAATCATTCGTCTATCTTTTCAATCGTGGAAAGATAGTATCTAAATGTGGTATATAATTCAATGAGTCATAAATAAAATATAAGTTTTCAATTTCTTTAAATGTTAATTGTCGTTCTACCTTCTCACCCAATGCGTCGGATTTAACCGCACTTTCTCTTTCCAAACCTCAAAATGTACCTCAGAACTCCTCGTCGTTCCATCCGTACTCACCTTTCCAATTACCTGCCGCCCCTTCACCGTCTCGCCTTTCTGTACAAAGACCTCTTCTAAATGCGAATAAACGGTATAATAGTTCCCATGTTGCAAGATAACCATATAATCATGCCCTGGAATGAACTGTTTCCCAATCACTTTGCCCCGATGTATCGCCCGAACTTCCGCATTTGCATCCGTTTGAATATCGATACCATTATTAGTTATTTCGATGGTTTTAATCGTCGGATGTGCCTGTTTGCCAAAATAACTGGTAATCACGCCTTTAGAAACGGGCCACGGCATTCGCCCTTTTAATTGTAAAAAACCTTTGGTCACGGCATTTTCTGCCACTGTTCTATCCGATTTTTTGCTGCTATTCGAATTGCCAGCTGTCGCGCTATTTCTTTCTTCGCGCCGCCGTCTCGCCATTTCATCCCGGATAATATTTTCGATGGCAACATTTAATTTCTCTTTTGCTTTTTCTTTCGCCCGCAAATCACCTGTCAAGCGCGATTCATCACCTTTCAATTTTTCTAATAATTCATCTTTTGCCACCCGTTCTGCCCTTAACAATTTGGCTTGGCGTTCTTCGGATTTAAGTAGTTTCTGTTTCTCTACTTTCCGTTCTTCTAGCGAAACGACCTTAGTATTCAGCGTATTTTGTGTCTCTAAAATTAACCGGGACTGCTTCTGTCGATACCCATCATACTGCTTCAAATATTGCCATCGCCGAAAGGCTTCATTAAAGCTTCCTGAAGAGAAAATGAATAAGAGGTGCGATTTGTTCAGTTTTTGCCGATACGCCATCCGCAGCATTTCCGAATATTCCTCTTTTAATCGCGCCACATCGTCTTCCAAAAAACCAACAACATCCACGGAACGATTGATGCTTTTATTCGTGAAATTAATCTCTTCATTCAACGTTTGAATTAATTTCTGCCGCTTTTTAATCTGTTTTTGGAGCGTCAAGAACCGTTCAAGCGTCGCCTTTTTCGTCTTTTTTGTTTTTTGTAATAAATTGGTGGTAACTCTTATTTCTTGGATGAGTTTTTTGCGTTGATTTTCTAATTTTTTTCGCTTTTGCGCAAAGGAGGGGAGGGCTACTATTAAAACAAGGAATAAGAATAGCGTCTTTTTTAGTAAATTGGTTTTTACTAAGTTTTTAAAAAAAGGTAATTGATATGTCTTGTTTTTAAAATTCAAAAAATCTTATTTTGTTAGATTTAGTCTTATTGAAATAAAGTCCATTTTTTTTTGCCACATAGCTTTTCACATAGTTGATTTTAATTTTCTAAAAGCTATGTAAAAAACTGCATGTTCTATGAGGTAAAATACGTATTATGTAGTCTTTTTTTTGCAAACAATCACTGCAGCACCCGTTCATAATGCTCAGGAATAGAAAATCGAATTTCTCCAACTTCATTCAATTCTACTTTCGACAATTCCATTTTAACGGACATTGCACCGAATTCCCGACTACTAAAGTTCAATTCCCTAAAATACGAAAAATTTTGTCCATCCGCCAATTTTCCATAATCGCCTAAATCGTATTCTAAGGTTCGCCCATTTCGAAAATCATCGACCATTATTTTTCGGAGTAAAAATCCAGCGGCTTCGAGCCAATATTCGGTCTCGTAAGTATCGGTTTTTCCAGAAAGGTGATAGCGATTGTCATCAATATCAGATTTCATGTCTTTGGTGAAAAATACAGGATTTCCTAATAAAAATGCCTGCAAACCATCAAAGCCAGTCGGTAAATTGAATTCCTGCTGTGCAAAATTAAAATCTTCCGCAACGTATTTTTTATTTAAACGGTCAATAATGAAAATAGAATCTGGCGTAATTTTTACCCGCGCCGCTTCCACACTGACTTTTTTAAAGTTCATCCAAATAACACTATCCTTTTTCCATCGAAAATTGGCAGTAAATTTAGTCACACCGGATTCATCACGTATCGTCACCCGTGCTTTCGCCGCCAATGACTCTGCATTGACCTGATTTTGTACCATTTTTCTGAGCAAAAAAAATTCAGATTTCGCTTTTTTCAATTGAATGTCTTCTCCTTTTTTCAAAATTTTACAACTGAAAATTAGGAACGGTAACACCATTAAAATAACAAGATTTTTTTTCAAAACGAGTTGTTTTTTAATCACAAAGATGATAAATAATTATTGAAGTCATGTTTCTGTATTATTAACTCAACTTTTGCATTAGCAAAAAAGATATATGGTGATAAAATCCCAAAAAATGCTAATTTTATGGTCAATGAGTGATTGAAACTCCTCAGTTTTCTCTTTTACGAAAGATTTTCCTGACGAAAACCCCATAAAGTTTCTTTGCAAGTGCTAAATTCAGTAAATACCTGTATGATTCATCAAAATTGAAATAAAATATTCAATGGGAATTTATACAAAACGATTACCTTATTTAGTGGTCAATTGAAAGTTACACCGTTTTCTGCGAAAAACTCTGAAAAATTCAGAGGGATGAAACTTTACGAAAAGTTAGAAAAACGAATGAGAATCACGCATAACTATTATTTCACCAAATTGTATGGTGAAATAACGGATTTTTTTGCCCAAAATTTGGGTAAAAAAAATAAGTTTTATTCCCATTTTATTCAGCTTTTGCAATTTTTACATTTAAAAAAAGTTAATGCAAAAGTTGAGTATTAAAAAGAGAAAAAGTCAGCGTATGATTTCACATCATACGCTGACTCCTTTAATTTAAACCCTCAAAACGGTATTTTGTTATGTCGCGGATTTTTTTAAGATTTAAAATCCCAAAACCGTGATACCAATATTAAGTGGCGTCAAATTTAGAGACGTTCCATTAGCAGATACCGGTCCTGTTCCATCTTGAAACAAATCTTGCAAAGAATACTGCGCATAAAATGCAATTGGTCCTAAACCTACTCGTGCCTCCAAGCCATAACGCACTTTATTCAAATTAAAATCATCGCGATTTTTAATTTTGTCACCATTCTCCAACTTTATCTTTTGCTTAGACCCAATCATCAAACCACCATAAACACCCGCACTAACGAAATAACTTTCTCGCTTCCCAGGTACCCAAGTCAGCATCACCGGAACTTGTAAAAAAGTCGTTTTTAATTTATTTTTCTTGACATCTTTGTCTAAAGGAACCGTTTGAAAAGTCTCGGTATTCTCCAAGATTTCAAAATCGTTGTCAAATTTATAGCTATTCCAAGCCAAGGTCAAACCGTATTCAATACCAAATTTACGCTTTGCAATCGGCAATCGGTGGCGAAATAAATGCCAGTTGATATTCAACGACCCACCGTACAACTGCTCAAAATCTTCCAAGTCTGGCGGCAAATCAAAACTTCCGTCATATAAATAGGTACTTAAACCAATATCTAACATGCTGAACCGAACATTAGAATCATGATCGTGGTCATGGTCATGGTCATCTTTGTCCTTTCCAATCGTGATATTAATATTAGTGCTATCGTCATCGTCATCGTCATCGTTATCGTTATCGTCGATGGTAACGATGATAATGGTATCTTTTTTTACTGTTTCATCTTGCGCAAGCAAAGAATTTTGGAAACCAGCAACTAATAAAAAGGCGCAAAGCCACGTCAAATAATTTTTTAAATTTTTCATTTTAAGTATATTTTATTTTTCCGATTTTTCTGTCGGAAAGGCTAATAAATTAGGCACTAAATGGTTTCATTTGGTCAACCTATCTATCAAAGACACACCGCGCGCTGCCGCAGGCAGTGCGGAAGATGGCGTTTTGGAAAAAAATGGTTTTAAAACCATTTTTTTCCAAAACGCCCTTTGTTTTTCTAATCAAGCGGTAAAAAATTAGACTAAATTTTCAGGACGTTCATTGACAACTTCGTCGTTCTTTAGGTGATTTCTATAGTTAATTTGTAGGTAAAATAATTATTTTTTATCCTTCTTTCTATCGGTATAATAAGTTGGAATAATAGAAGCAGTCGCGCCTTCGAACGGTAATTTTCCGAAGAAACGACCGATTTTTCTTAACGCTTTCTTGTTTTTACTCTCTTCTGGTATTTCATTTTCATTCCTTACTTCCTCTCTCGGGTTTTCATTGGCAGCAACTACTTCTTCGATTGGTGGAACGGTTGTTATTTTCTCTTCGGGAGTTAGCAATAGTTGAGGCACTTCTTCTGGCATTTTTGGTACGGTTGCATCAATCGCAACTGCTGATTCATTCTTATTTTCTGGCGCGTTATTTTCAAAAAATGGCGCCTTTAATACTGGCTTCTTCTCAGGAATTGCATCTGCTTTTGGTAATACGGTATTTGCTACCTCGTCATAATTTCGAGGTTTATTCTGTTTGAGATTTATTGATTTATTTACAATTACCTTTTCTTGAACTTTAGGTTTAGCTGGTGTATTTAATTCTTGTTTCTTATCAATAATTCTATTAACTAATATTTCTTCTTTTTCAATTGGTGCAATTTCCTTCACTTTATTCTCAGGTGGATTTATCACAATTTCCTGTTTAATTTCCGAATTATCCGTAAAGTACCCGGACAAATATCCGCCAACCAATAAAAACATCGCCGCTGTCGCAATTGCCAGACGAAACCACGTTCTTCGATGCATCGCCACTACTCTCGCGCCACCTTCTTGTTTCAATAACGCCGATTTATTATCAAAAACAATCGACTTATCTGGCACAACCGTCACGATATCCGAAAGCATTATTATGTCTTCCGCAATCGTAGGGTACTTTTGCAAAAAAGTCTCCATTGCTTGTCTATCAGTTGCCGACAAATTTCCTTCGATATAATCAAGGGCAAACGCTTCGTAATTGAATTTATTAATCATAACTTTTTAGTTATTGGTTACTAGTTGATTGGTTATTGGGACGCACTCACTTGGTTTTTTACGCAAAGAAAATTAGACAGCTTTATTCAATTGATTAACTGCTACCTGCATCTTTTTTCGTGCTCGAAACAAGTAAACTTTCACTTGTGACAACGACAATTCTGTCATTTCTGCCATTTCTTCGTAGCTGTAGCCTTCATAATCTTTTAGTAAAATTAGTGATTTTTGAATCGGACTTAAACTTTTTAAGCCTTTTTCCATAATCTCTTTCGCTTCCATTTGCTTTGTGAATTCTCCGCCTGCTCGTTCTGGCACATTTTCATATGCCTTCACAAATTTATTTTTTCGAATCAAATCAATCATATCATTGTGTGCTATCGAAAACAAGTAAGATTTTGACTTTTCATAATTTACGGTCTCATGCTTTCTCCACAATTTCTCAAACGTATTCTGTACCACATCTTGCGCATCCGACCGATTTACCAGATTTTTCAACACGAAACGGAAAACTCCGTCGGCGTGTATTTTTACACAATTGTTATATTCCTTAGTTGTCATACGTTGAGAGTATATTGGTGCATTTGTCTTTGATTGTAGTCAATCGACAAATTTCCAATTTTAAAGGTAATTCTTTGTTTCGTTTTTTTGTGAATCTTTATGTTTAAAAATTCGATGGTAGTACGGGTGAGGGTTTCAAAAAGTTACAGCCTGTTTTTAAAATAATAATTATTTAAAAAAGGGCAAGCCAGATTTGGTGGCAAGTAGCTGTAAATCGGATGATTGTGAGTTTTAAGGTTTTGTAAGAAAAAGTAGGAAAATTTTTAAAAAGAGCTGCTTTAGTAGCGGTGAAAGAATAAGTCCCTTAACTATCCTCGTTTATTTTGGTCTTAGTTTTTGCTTTTGAAATAGGAGTTATCTGTATATAATGACTGTTTCAAAAGTGAAAAATAAGGGCAAAAGAAATACAGGAGAGTTGGGGAAGTTATTTTTT
>JBLHWU010000170.1:0-14421 GCA_047629355.1 Saprospiraceae bacterium
TCTATCAAAAATTTACGCTGACATTTGTTTATCTCTAGCATTTTGTCCAATATTGCTGCTGTGAGTGTCTTGACATTCATAGGTGAAAGTTTGTTTAGTTTGTTTTGTCACTCACTAAGGTAAAACTTTCATCAATTTTTCAAACTTCCCCACGAACTATTGTTATTAAGTACCTGGACATAAATAATCGAACAATCAAAGGAGTCAGATTTTTTCGTTAGTTTTCTCTAAAAAATTCTTGAATAATCCCTTTATTGAAGTATTTTTTAGAGGAAAATAACAGAAAAAGATACTTTTTAGATGTTCGATTAATTGTGTCCAGGTACTTAACTTCGCACAATTTTCTGCTGGTGGAGGGGTAACTTTTACAATTTCGATTGGATTTGAACGTGTCGGGGCGAGTATTCGAGGAATATATGCTTTTTTAGAACATTGGCGGACAGCTGCCAATATCAACATCCCGTTTCCATAGCACTGAGATTTTGCTGGTTTCAATATCAAAAGTTCTTACTTTGATTTTAGTACGGATGCACATTACGTTTTTCCTATCAATAATAAATTTCACGTTTATGGATTGGCGAGTTGGGACATGCTGGCAGTGATCAATGATTGGAATGGGGGTTTATTTAATTCATGAAAAAACTAAACCATTTTTAGAAAATTCTGTTCTAGGTTTCAACAATTACGTGAAGTATTCGCACTACATGAAAAAAATAAAAAAAGCGGCATTTGCCGATTTAGATAAACGCTTTCGTACATATTTTATCAATTCGTTAAGTGGGTTTAAAAGTGTAAATTTAATTGGGACTAAAAGTGAAAAAACAGGACTAAATTTATCAATCGTTAGTTCTGTGATTCACTTGGGCGCGAATCCTGCCTTGATGGGATTTATTATGCGCCCAGTCTCTGTACCCCGTCACACGTACGAAAACATTATAAAAACGGGCAGTTATACGTTCAATCATATTCTGCCCAAATTTTATAAGCAAGCACATCAGACTTCTGCACGTTATCCCGAAGGTATTTCTGAATTTGATGCGGTTGGCTTGACTCCTGAGTTTTCCGAAGATTTCCATGCGCCGTATGTACTGGAAAGTCGGATTAAAATCGGGATGAATTTTTTAGAAGAAGTGCCCATTAAGTTGAACGATACCATTTTGATGATTGGAGAAATTGCAGAGGTGATATATCCTGAAGATTGCCAATTGGAAGATGGATTTTTGGATTTAGGAAAGGCGGAAACAGTGACTTGTTCGGGATTGGATGGTTATCATACGACAGGTAAATTGGAGCGATTGTCTTATGCCAAACCTGATAGACCAATGGAGGAGATTTGATAAAGTGAGGTTTTAAGTTTTACTTTTAGGAGTTTGAGGATGAAAAATGATTTTTCATCCTCAAAACTTAAACTCACGCTGCCTACGGTAACACGCACTATATTTTTTGAAGCTCGAAAATCTTACGATTTTCTCGCGTTTCAGTTTTTTTACTCTACTTTACTCCACAATCACTTTCTCAATCGCCCGCCCATTCTCATTTTCTATTTCCAATAAATAAGCACCAGGCAGTAACTTTTCTATATTAAAAATACCCTCTGTTTGAAAGGTTTTTTCCAAAATTAGTTTTCCCGAAAGGTTGAAAACCCGTCCTGTAGAAACACTTGAATCCTCTAATTGAACAACCAAAATATCGCTTATTGGATTTGGGAAAATAGCCACGTTTTTGAGTATTGGAAGGGTAGAATTTTCTGAAATCGTTACATTCATGCTTGCAGATACCGCTGCCGCTTGGATGACTTCATTCGTTGCGACATCTTGTAAAATTGCCATCACAAAAATACGTTCTGCCACCCAATCTTCGTGCATATCCGCGCTTATCGAAAAGGTTACTTCACCGCTAATTTCCGCAGGTAAAGTCAAAGGAAAACCATTCGCCTCAGAAACATTTTTTCTAAACACATCAAAATGCAAATCCTCGCCATTTGGTGCATCATAAAATAAGGTGTCTTCCGCTAAAACAATGTATAGTTGAAGGTCACCCAAATCATGCAATTCTTCCGTTTGCACGGTGATAAATGCCTCGATAGACTCCGCCGTTTTGCTTTGTTGAATGTTGATGCTGGCAGGCGAAGTTTGACCTTCATACGGTGTAAATAATTCTTCATCATTGAAAGGACCCCCGCCGATGACCTCTCCTTGAATAACAACACGTGGTGTGCTTCCATAAAGCCCGTAAAAATTGGTGCGGGCATCATTTTCCTCAGAATTGTGTTGGTATAAAATGCAATTGCTGTAAGGTGCACTTGGATGCGTAGATAAATGCAGCACTTCCGGATGATTGTCCAAGTTGGCGAATAATTGTGGGTTTTTAAAGCCGCAAATACCGCAGCGGGTATTGGTGAAATGTTCAACGATTACGGTTTTGGCAACCTGTGCGGACGTATTTTGACAAAGAATCAAGGCAAAGAAAAGCAGTAAATTTTTAAACATGGTATTAATTTTATTGATAACAATTTAAGTAACTCGGATTTTCAATCCGAGAAGCAAGTCCTTCAGGTTTCTAACCTGAAATTCAGCCAAACCACGAAGAATCTCGTTCCAATATTAGACGATATTGGGATTGGAAACCCCAAAAGCAAACTTCTCGGATTGACAATTCGAGTTACTGAAATTCCTCCTTTTTATTTGAAAAAGAGATTAAGTAACGGTGAAAGAATAAGTTCCCCAACTATCCTCGTTTATTTTGGTCTTAGTTTTTGCTTTTGAAATAGAAGTTATTTATACATAATGACTGTTTCAAAAGTAAAAAATAAGGGCAAAAGAAATACAGGAGAGTTGGGGAAGTTATTTTTTTCCGTTACTAAGTTCTAAAAACGCTGCAAATATAACATTCAGTTATCATAGAAGTATCACAAAGGGTTCAATTCTGAAAAAAGCACAATAAATTTATATTTCCCTGTCACAATTCCTTTCAAATTCAAATTTTTACTACCTTTACGTTTATTATTGGAAATTGAGAAAAGGCTTATTCATTCTAAATATTTGCAGACACATCATTCAAACAAATTATTGAAACTATATCCTGCAAATTTTTTTCACTACAATCTTATTCAATTTCCTACCATTTTAAGGACTTCTACATCATGAAAAATACGATAGTTGAAATTTATTTTTCAACATTCATACAGCCCCCTTGTATGATTCCGTAGTTTTTTTTAAGGACATTTCAAATTAGGACATCTTTCCGTAAGGTATAGCTAATGGTATTGCCCATAGGTTAAAGTCTATTGTTTTTTATAAATTCAAAACGCTTTTGCCTAAAACCTATTTTCAATTCCCTTATTTCAGTTGAAAATTGGTGTAATCACCTACTGAATTGGTTGATTAGTTAATTGGTTATTTGTTGACTCAAATAACGGAAAAACTATTAAGTAACGGTAAAATAATAAGTCCGCCAACTAACAACGTTTATTTTGTTCTTAGTTTTTACTTTTTAAATAGGAATTATCTCTACATAATGACTGTTTCAAAAGTAGAAAATAAGGACAAAAGAAATACTTGGTAGTTGGTAGAGTTATTTTTTTACCGTTACTAAGACCAAAACATTAACTTTTTTGAACTTCTGGTTCAAAAGATACCACTATTGTATTGCCTTGTTTTAAAAAAAAGTTGACGGAGTTGATGTTCAACTAATAATCAAATTAACCAAATCAACAAATATTTAAATTCCAATTTATGAAACGCGAGTTTTACAATTTTACGAACATGAAAAAAATGAACAAAACCTTCTCTACTGGATGCTGGCTATTGATTTTTGGGCTACTGTCGTTCGCGACGCAAGCGCAATTAACCGTAACCTTAAATCCAACACATCCTACTTGTGGGTCTGTTCCAAATGGGTCAGTTTCTTCAAATGTTTCAGATGGAACGGGAGCCTATTCCTACATCTGGAATAACGGCGCGACCACTCCGAACCTTAGCAATGTTTTGGCTGGAACTTATTCCTTGACTGTCACGGACATTACTGGTAGCACAGGCACAGCGTCGATTACAATGGACGCACCGCCAACGATTGGCGCAACCATTTCAAGCAACTGTTCCGCGCCATTGAGTGCGACGGCAAACGTTACGGGGGGTGTTGCTCCGTTTATGTATATGTGGTCAAACGGCGAGAATACACCAACGATTACCAACCTTTCGCCAGCAGAATATTGTGTAACTATTATGGATGCAAATACCTGTGGTACAATCGTTTGTGCAGATGTTGGGCAAGGACCAAATGTCTTCGTTACAACCACAGATACGGGCTGTGCAGGAAATACAGGAACAGCGACCGCTAATCCAAGTAACGGCAATGCTCCTTATACTTATCAATGGAATACTGGGGCAACTTCACAAACTATTTCTAATTTAGGTGTTGGAACTTATACGGTTACAGTGACTGGAAGTAATGGTTGTTCGGCGGTGTCAAATGATACGGTAGCAAGTTCGGGCGGTAGCTTTGCCGTTTGGTTAAATGCGACGCCTCCGGGATGTTCGGGTGCAGCGACGGGCTCGATTACCGCGATGGCAAATGGAGGAACTTTTCCCTATTTTTACAATTGGAGTAATGGTGGCAATACTCAAACCATCACCAATTTGACCGCAGGAACTTATATGGTAACAGTGACGGATGCCCAAGGGTGTTCTTCTGTGAAAACAGCGACTTTAGTGTCCTCTTCTACCGTAATGGTTTGGTTATCAAGCACGCCAACTTCTTGTAATAATTCAAATGACGGAACAGCGACTGCCAACGGAATGGGTGGTTTGCAACCTTATACTTACCAATGGAATACGGGTGCGACGGGTAACTTCATCGCCAATTTATCGCCAGGTACTTACTCTGTAACAGCAACGGATGCGACAGGTTGTATTGGCTCGGCTTCTGTTACAGTGACGGCAGCATCTCCATTTTTATTAAACGTAACAAGTAGTGACGCAACGATGTGTGGCAGTGGAAATGGTACGGCAACAGCTAATCCAAACGGCGGTACTGCACCATATGCTTATCAATGGAATAATGGCGGTAACACGCAAATGATTGCCAATTTACCCGCAGGTACTTACTTTGTAACGGTTACCGATAACAATGGCTGTACATCTACAGGTTCGACAAATATAGGACAACCAGCTGATTTAATTGTTTCGATTCAGTCTTCGCCAATCGTTTGTGCGAATACTTTTAGTGGTAGCGCAACGGCATTTCCATTTGGTGGCACTGCGCCATATTTTTATCAATGGAGCAATGGTGGCACAAGTCAGACGATTAATAACTTAGCAGCAGGAACTTACATGGTTACTGTTTTTGACTCTGGCGGATGTATGGGTACTTCTACCACGACTATTAATAGTGCGCCTGAATTAACAATTGACGCAGTGATTACAAATATTCTTTGCTACACCGACGCAACGGGTAACATTGAGGCAGAAGGTTGGGGCGGCACTTCTCCATATACTTACCAGTGGAATACGGGACAAACCACCAGTCTGATTTCTAACTTAACGGCTGGAAGCTATTCCGTAACCGTCAATGACTCGGCAGGTTGTTCAACTTCAGCGACTTTCACCGTGACGGAACCAATGCCAATAATGATTGACATTGCGACGAATGACGATGCGTGTGCAGGTAGCAATTCAGGAAGTGCGACCGCGACCGCGACGGCAGGTGTTGGACCATATTCTTTCAGTTGGAGTGATGGTCAAAATGGTCAAACGATTTCTAATTTAGCAGCAGGTAACTATTTTATAACGGTAACGGATGCGAATTCATGTACGGCAGTTGGCTTGGCAATTATCAATGCTTCTCCTGACATTAATGTTTCTGTTTCAAAATCAAATGTAACTTGTTTTGGTGGAAACAATGGCTTAGCAATGGCAAATCCAATCGGCGGGACTGCTCCATTTTCTTACCAATGGAATACGGGACAAAATACGCAAATTATCGATAATTTAACTGCTGGAACGTATTTCGTAACGGTGACAGATTCAAATGGCTGTACGGCAACGAGTTCTGTAAATGTAACGCAACCACCAGCGATTTTGATTAATATTTCTTCAACACCTAGTGTTTGTACAGGCAATACGAATGGTACAGCGACTGTTTCCGCAAATGGCGGCACGCTACCTTATTCTTACCAATGGAATACTGGCGCGACGACTACAACCATCTCAACTCTTGCTCCCGGTACTTACACGGTAACGGTGACAGATGACAATAACTGTACACAAATGGCAACGACGACTATTTTAGAAAGTGTGAATTACACGATTGATTTGGCGACAGCCGATGTGATTTGTAATGGAGAATCTTCGGGTAGCGCACTCGTTTCAGGTTGGGGGGGGACACCTCCTTATACTTATATTTGGAATAATGGTTCAATTGACCCAAGTCAAACTGGATTATCAGTAGGTACTTATATGGTGACTGTAACAGACGCAGCAGGTTGTGTCATTGTCGAACCAGTTGTGATAAACGAACCAACGGTATTGGTTGCTTCTGCAACTGGAACTGAGCCGGGCTGTGCAGGCACAACAGGCTCAGCTATGGCAAATGCCACAGGCGGCGTTCCCCCATATGCTTACCAATGGAATAATTTCCAAACGACGCAAACGATTTCAAACTTGACACTAGGCACTTATTCCGTAACTGTTTTGGATGCTAATTTTTGTGCTCAAACAGCTTCTGTAGCCATCAATAGCAGTGGTTCAAACATTATGGCAAGTGTTCAAACGATGAATGTTTCTTGCTTTGGTGGAAACAACGGAACGGCTACCGCAACGGGCAGCAATGGCGTTGCACCTTACACCTACGCATGGAGTAACGGTGGTAATACACAGACAATCAGCAGTTTATCAATAGCAACTTATACCGTAACTATCACAGACGGATTGGGTTGTACGGCAACAAACGCAGGCACAGTTTCGCAACCAACTCAAGTAACAATCAATATAACAGACAATGATGTTTCTTGCTTTGGCGCAAATGATGGTTCGGCTACTGCTTCTGCAAACGGCGGCACACCAGGCTACATTTACGCATGGAGTAACGGTGGAAATACGCAAACAATCAGTAATTTATCCGCAGGAACTTACACCATAACTGTTTTTGATTCAAATGGCTGTACCATAACTGGTTCGACTGAAGTTACGCAACCAAATGATATTACTTTAAATGTAACGACCACGTTAGCAGTATGTGGTTCTGATAATGGAACAGCTTCGGCAGCAGCTTCAGGGGGCAATGTTCCTTACACTTACGCATGGAGCAATGCTGGTTCAAATATGACGATTAATAATTTGGCAGCAGGAACTTATACGGTAACAGTTACTGATAATTCAGGTTGTACAAAAGTAGCATCGGGTACAGTATCAGGCACACAAGTTCTAAACGTGACGACTGCTTCTATATCAACTTCTTGTTTTGCGGGAAATGACGGAACAGTAACCGCGAATGGCACGGGTGGCAATCCTCCATATTTTTACATGTGGACAACAGGCGCGACCACGCAAACCATTTCAAATTTATCAATAGGCACTTACACAGTGACTTTGACGGATGCAAATGGCTGTACAAATACCAGTTCAACGACGGTTTCTCAACCAACGAATGTTGTTTTAACTGTAAATAGCACAGACGAAGTTTGTCAAGGTAGCAACAACGGTACAGCGACTGCTTCTGCAACAGGAGGTACACTAGGTTACATCTACGCATGGAGCAATGGCGCGTCAGGTTCGATGGTTTCAAACTTAGCAGCGGGAACTTATTCTGTAACGGTGACTGATGCAAATGGCTGTGCCAAAGTCGGTTCAACTACGGTCAATCCTGGCGGTAACTTATCTGTCAACGCAACAGGCACAAATGTCTCTTGTAATGGTGGAAATAATGGTTCAGCTTCTGCAACTACAAACGGTGGTGCTATGCCATACACTTACGCATGGAGCAATGGCGGCAATACTGCGACGATTTTAAACTTGTCAGTTGGCACTTATTTAGTGACGGTTACAGATGCAAATGGCTGTACTAACTCTGCTGTTGCAACGCTAAATGCGCCGCCAGCAATCAACGTAACGGTGACTTCAGTAAATACTTGCTCTGGTCAAACTAACGGTTCTGCTACGGCAAATGCAACAGGTGGTAGCGGTTATAGTTATGCATGGAGTAATGGTGGTAATATAGAGACAATCAGTGGTTTGTATGTAGGAAGTTATTCTGTTACTGTAACTAATTTAGATGGCTGTACAGCAACGTCGAGTACCTCAGTTTCGACGGCACAGGGACCAAGTTGTATTGTTGTTCCGACGACTGCGATTAGTAGTCCAGGGGCAAGTGACGGGGCATTGACGGTTAATTTCGGTTCAGCCAATCCGACCGATACTTACCAATGGAATAATGGCGCGACGACGCAGACGATTAGCAATTTATCCGCAGGCACTTATTTTGTGACCGTAACGGCGGCGAATGGTTGTACGTCAACTTGTCAAGCAACTTTGACCCATCCAAGTGCGTGCGACAATATCACAGATGCAGGAACGATTTGCTGTGACCAAACGCTTTGTGGACCTGGTTCGAATGCTGCACCTTTAACGGAAACTTCTCCTGCAATGGGCGGTAGCGGTGTGATTGAATATTTATGGATGAAATCAAGTATTGGTGGTGCGATTAATTCAAATACTTGGATGATTATTCCAGGGGGAACGGGACCAAATTACGACCCAGGTTTGTTATACGAAACGACTTATTTTGTAAGATGTGTTCGTCGAAAT
Source organism: Saprospiraceae bacterium (assembly GCA_047629355.1). Classification (GTDB taxonomy): domain Bacteria; phylum Bacteroidota; class Bacteroidia; order Chitinophagales; family Saprospiraceae; genus CAYUNA01. The sequence continues at coordinate 8,802 of JBLHWU010000170.1, forward strand.
CCTTGTGTCAATTATTTGGAAACCAATTATATTACCATTACAATTGACAATCAATCTACGGCAATTATCCAAGGTGATGACTTCGTTTGTCAAGGAGAAGCGAATGATTATACCGCAGCTTTTGCGGGTACAGGCGCGACTTATCAGTGGACATTCAGCGGTGGCGCAAGTGTACCGTCGTCTAATAACATCAGCGTGGCAAATGTGATTTGGAATTCTTTAGGTTCAAAAACGGTAACCTTGACTGTGACGAATAACGGTTGTACAACGACGAATACCATGATTGTGTTTGTCTCGAACAGCCCAGTCTTTTGTGGTAGTCCATTGCAAATTGTAGTGACCTCTTTCAGTCAAGACGTTGTTTCCGTTGATTGGAATATGGAAATGCCAGCAACGGAAGATTACTTGTTTACCGTAGAACGGTCAGGCGATGGTGTTGAATTTGTGGCATTGGAAGAAATGACGGAAGGTTTGAACAATACGTCAAATTTCCAGCATTATGACCAATCTCCGAAAAAAGGACGTAGTTTCTATCGGGTCAAATTGGAAGATATGAACGGCAATTTAGTCTATTCTAATGTAGAAGAAATTAAGTTGACGGCTAACTTAGACTTGGCATTTTTATATCCAAATCCAGCAGGTGACTTTATGTATTTAGAAATTCTGGACGATTTGGATGCCGAAGAAATTACAATAGAATTGATTGCACCAAATGGAATTATTATTGATAATATTCCAATGGAAACTGGCGCAGTTCGCACAAGAGTGGACTTGTCAAATTATCCAACAGGCGTTTACTTCTTAGTTTTAAATTACAATGGCAATCGGCAGAAAACGATGCGGATTGTGAAGTTATAAAAGGATTGGGTATTTGGAAATTCTACTTTTTAAATACCCGATTTTCATTGTTTTTGGTATTGTTTTATTGAGTTTAAAGCAAAGGGAGTTTGAGGGGTAGCTTCTGGTTGTAAACCAGAAGCTACCCCTCAAAAAAAACACCGCGCGTTGCCGCAGGCAACGCGGAAGGAGGACTTGATGGAGAAGATGATTCAAAACCATCTTTTCCATCAAAATCTCTTTAATCCTACTCTCTTTCAAAAGTATAAGTCCCTTCCAAATTAGTCGTTGAAGTCGCACCATTTTGCGACTGTTAACAGTGATGATTTATTTATTGCTCATTCCTTACGTAAGTATGCCGCAAACCACAAGGGTGCATTCCAAATATCATTAGCTTGCGCAGGTAGTGGATACCTTGAAAGTATACGCGACCAGTGGATACCAAACCGTTAAGTTGATGACATTGGGGTGCGCCCCTACCGTTAAGAAACAGTTTAGTGAAAATAATATTTCAAGATGTCTAATGTTCAGATATTGTGATGGGTATCTCCAATACGTTGACAAAATTAACCGACTTTAATGCTATTGTTATAAATTGCTATTATTTAAATTTGACAAAAGGTTTTCAAATCGCTTTTAAATTCTATATCTTGCCCTTGATTTTCTTCTAAAATCACGTATTTTTAATACTCAAGTAACTCGGGTTGCAAACCCGAGTTACTTGAGTATTTACCACCATTCTTATTGTCAAATAAATGAAGCGTAAAGATTTTTTCAAAGGCGTAGCGATTGGCACAATTGGATTACCATTGGCCATTCGGGCATGCTTAGGACAAGAAGGCATTCAAGAAATTATTGAACCAAATATCATTTCTGGGAAGACGTATGATTGGAAAATGGTGACGACTTGGCCACCTAACTTCCCCGTTTTAGGGGAAGGATGCAATCTGTTAGCTCAATGGATTGAAGAAATGTCAGGCGGTCGGATGAAGATAAAAGTATTTGGTGGCGGAGAGTTAGTACCGTCCTTGGAAGTGTTCGATGCCGTGCGAAGTGGGGCGGCGGAAATGGGCAGTGGCTGTGCGTATTATTGGGCTGGAAAAATTCCTGCAGCACAGTTTTTTGCTTCTGTACCGTTTGGGATGAATGCCCAGCAAGTCAACGCTTGGTTGCTCAATGCTGGCGGACAGGAACTATGGAATGAATGCTACGCCAACTACAATTTAGTGCCTTTCGCAGGTGGCAATACGGGCGTACAAATGGGCGGTTGGTTCAACAAAGAAATCAATACCATCGAGGATTTTAAGGGCTTGAAAATGCGGATGCCTGGGCTTGGCGGTAAAGTGTTGGCGAAGGCTGGCGGTTCACCCGTTTTGATAGCGGGCGGCGAGTTGTACACAAGTTTGGAGCGCGGTGTGATTGATGCGACGGAATGGATTGGTCCGTACCATGATTATAAAATGGGCTTCCACCAAATTGCTAAATATTACTACGCACCGGGTTGGCATGAACCGGGTACTATCCTTGAAAACATCGTCAATAAAGAAAAATTTGATGCCTTACCAAGAGACTTACAATTGATAATTGAAGCCGCTTCTTTGAAATTAAATCACTGGATGTTGTCTGAATTTGAAGCGAAGAATACCTTGTTTTTAGAACGAATTTTAGCGGAGTCAAAAATAGAGATTCGGACTTTCTCTGATGAAATATTGAATACTTTACGTGGCTATACGGATGAAATATTGGAAGAAATGACCGAGAATGACCCATTTGCAAAGAAGGTTTATGCGTCGTATGATTCTTTTCGGAATAAGGCAAGGGCTTGGTCGGAATTGACGGAGAAGGTGTTTTATAATAGTTTGCAGGATAGTTGAAAAGGTTTGTAGAATTATGTCGGTCATTAAAAAATGCAAAAATGAAGTGGAAGAAAATATTACCTGAATTATATCAAAAAATCAGAGTAAAAGGTGGTCGAGTTGAGCACCAATTGACAAATAATCGTGGGATTGAACATCAAATTGAGGAAATAATAATCTATTTCGAAATTGAGGATTTTGAATATGAGGACCCGTTTTATGGAATTCAAAATGCTTGTGGAAATTTCGAAATGGAAGTTGATTTACTGTTTTGTTTAGAGGAATTTGAAATTAACTCAATATTTGAACTTGAAGATAGAAACTTCATTTTTCCGACTGAAAATTTAATTGGTTCGTTTTCTAATTCGATTCATTTCTCGGTTATAAATTGTCAGTTTGGTAAGATAAAAGATGGTAAAATAGATTTTGAAATGATATACATATTGACGAATGGTGATAGCTATTCGTTTATGGATGGAACATTTAAAGATCATGCTACTATAAATGGTAAAATCAAGACTAAATTAATTTTGAATAGCTTAATAGTAGCTGTATCTAAAATGAAAAATGCAAGCGGTATTTTTAATCGCATTAATAAAGCGGATTATAGAATTGACGAAATGAAGGAAGCGCCAGGATTAGACTTCCATTATGATAGATATGATGTTTATGAAATTCCAATAAAATCAAAATGAAAAAACGAACCGAGAACAAAGAATACTTCTTCATGTTTCTAAAAGTTCGCACATGATGTATGTGAGGAGGTTAATCACCATCAAAAACCTAAAAAAATGCCAATCGAAATAGAAAGAAAATTCTTACTCAAAAATTCAAAATGGCGAGACCAAGTCAATAACGGAAAAGAAATAAAACAAGGTTACTTGAATTCCAACGCAAACAGAACCGTGCGAGTCAGAACAAAAGGGAAGCTTGGATTTATGACCGTAAAAAGTAAAACAATCAATGCAACAAGAAAGGAATATGAGTATGAAATTCCAATTCAAGATGCGAAAGAGTTGCTGCTGTTATGTGAGCAACCATTGGTTGAAAAGGTAAGGTTTGAAATTATTCACAATCAAAAAATCTGGGAAGTAGATGAATTTAAAGGTATAAATGAAGGGTTGATTGTGGCGGAAATAGAATTAGAAGACGAGCAGGAAAAAATAGAATTACCAGATTGGATAGGCGAGGAGGTTACTTTAAATAAAAAGTATTATAATTCGAGTCTAATTGCCAATCCGTATTCAAAATGGGAATCAATAAATAAAATAGAGATTTAGAAGTTTAGAGGTTTAGTTTTATAGACAATTAGACCTTTCCAAACATTTAAGTTTCAAAGCAGCCAAATATCTAATATCTAACAATTTTAAAAAACGACCAAATGGCATCATTAAAATTAGGAATCGCCGACGACGGCAACCAACCCCAAAATGTTAAAAAATACCTCGAATCTATTCATGCCACCTTGGATTCTGCTTTGCAAAATAAGGCACAATTTCGCGATGAGTCTCAATGGCGAAGCATGCGAACGATTCCAGGTAATTCGATTAAAGAATTCCAGCAGTTCTTAATGGATGCTGGCTTTTTATTGCCGGAGACACCCGACGGTATTTACGGCTACCGAACCCGTGCAGGCGCGCGACTTTTTCAAGAATATGTCCGCAGTGTCGAAGGATTGGAAGCAATTGGTGCGCCTGATGGTGTGGTTGGCCCAAATACTCGGAAGCATATCAAACGTTGGAAAGATGCGGGTCAAGTTTCTGATTGGGGCAAATCATCTGTGGAGAATCAGAGCATTGAATTTTCGCGATGGATGGATATTTTGCGGGATATGCACGAAGGATTAAAAAAGCAATCGAATCCTATTTTGGATATGGTGAATACTTATTCGGAAAAATCAGATACGCTGCTGATTGAGGAATGGAGCTTTAATGATGAAGACATTCATTTTATTGGCATTCGACGAAATTATGATATTAAAGAATCGAAGCGTGGAAATGATGATATTTTTATTTTATTAATCAATGGAATGGTCTTTAAGTTCTGGGGCAGTTGTGACCCGAATCCAGAAAGTTCGCGAGCAGATGAACCGTATTTGGTAGAAGGGCAGCACTTGTATAAATTGGGTTGGCATAAAATGTCTAATCGAAACAAAGCATATATGGCACTGAAACCCTTAACAGTTGGTCCCTTGGTTTATCGGGACCGAACTGGCGCGGATGCCTTGACAGAAGCGAATGTCAAAGCAGGCTTGACGGGTCCGAATAATACTATTAATATACATTGGTCAGGGATTGGAAGCTCCAATTTTTCGGCGGGTTGTCAAGTAATTGCGGGGGCAAGCTATATCAATCATAAAGATGAGGTGATTGATTGTTCAAAGTTTGCATCTCCTTCTTATGCTGGTATGAAGAAAAAGGCTGGTGTGCCACGAAAGACAAAAGGCGCGTATAATTTATTGGCAGATTTGGTGGCGGTTTATCGACCGAAAGAGCAAAATACGATACGTTATACTTTAGGGCGTGATTCGAATTTAAATATGACGGCAGATTTTGATATGAAATATGCGGAGACGTTGTTGAATCGGATGCAGGGGAAGTGAATGATGAACGATGAATCTGCAAGAAATTTGATTAGGAGTCAAATATAAAACTTGCATTTTTAATCATTCATCGGGATTGTTCACTCAAAAAAAGGTTCTTTGACAAATTCAGTGAAATGTAAGTTTGTTCTCATTTTGATAAAGGGAGTTTGAGGGACAAAATGGTTTTGCAAAAACCGTTTTGTTCCTCAAAACCCTACCCGCGCTGCCGCAGGCACATTTCGAGCATTCAAAAAAAATTACATACAAAGTTCATTGACAATCAGGAATTAGAGCTAAGATTTTGAAAATCAAAAGGCTGTTTAGATATTTGTGAAGAGTATCA
>JBLHWU010000171.1:0-14386 GCA_047629355.1 Saprospiraceae bacterium
GTTTTATACCCATCTGGAATTTCACTACCTCTTTCAATTATACTTCCTAATCCAGTAACTTCTGGTGAAAAATAACCATCCATATCTCCAACATTTTTTTTTACTCTAAGAACTGACTTATCAAGTGAAATAGTATCATAGGGTGATTCTCTAAATTCTGTAGAAATAAAATCTACGTAAATTCTAAAACGAAATTATTCACACTATCATAAAATATGTATTCTATAAATTCTATTTCAACCGTGTAAGATGAAGGTCCGTTTTCTCTATAACATTTAAAATAATATCCGTTTTCTACCACTTCATATTTTTTTTCAAACAACGAAAAACGACTTTCCGCTCCGAGACCATCCTCAAATACTATAGCTGTGACATCTTCATAAGAAGGAAATTGATTTTTTGTTTCAGCCAATAAATAAGCTGTTCCTATCAATTCATCCTCACAGTCATTTTTTTACATCCATTACATATACTAAAAATAACTAAAATAAAAACTCCAATTAAGTATAGTTTTTTGATTTTAATTGTTGTCTTCATTTGAAAAATTTCCATATCTGAGATATTATATAAGATTAAAATATTTTCTATCCCTAAAATTAACAATTTCTAATAAACTCTCAAAATAACCGCAACGGTTCCCTCACCTCCTCATGCAACTTCGCCGAATCATTCTTCACACTCCCCAAATCCGACGAAACCCGATACCTATATAACAGGTCATCCGGCGGCGTTTGAATTTTCGCCAATATATCCGTCAATTCATGCGGGCGCAACCAATCCTTCTGCAACTCTTGCCAAGGCAAAATCACTGGCATCCGTGTGTGAATTTCAGATATTTCCTTATTCGGTGGAGTTGTCAAAATGGAAAAACTTTTCACCTTATATTTGCCATTATACCATTCATCCCAAACCCCAGCCATTACAATCAGCCGACCATTTTTTAATTGAATCCGATACGGGATTTTTTGTTTCCCCTCTTTCCGCCACTCATAAAAACTATCCGCCAATACCAAACACCGCCGCTGCCGAATCGGCAACCGAAACGATGGCTTCGATTCAATGCCTTCCTTGCGTGCATTAATCAATTTCCCACTATTTTTCCCATCAGTTGACCAATGCGGAATCAAGCCCCAGGTCAAATATTGTAATCGTTTTGGACTCTCATTCGTCACCACATAGGCGTGTTGCGTAGGCCCAATATTATAGCTCGTTCGCAAATTACTTTCCGCCGAAATGAAAGGCAATTCTTCTAAAATTTTACTCTTGGTAGCCGTCATTGAATATCGTCCACACATATAATAATAGATATTTGATGTCCGTAATTTGGATGCTTAATCTATTCCTCATAATTTAGCCTTAATCTAAATTAAAACTCCATTACAAACAAAAAAAATTAAACGCCCGACAAATATAACATAAAAAGTTGATTTAAAACAAATAAATGCGCTCTAAAAACCAAAACAATTAAATCAAATCCTAAAACTTACCAACACTTTCTTTTTTTAGGTTATGTAATAGTCATATAATCAGTATTTTAGCAAAAATGCTTGTCCACAGCTTTTATGTATAAAGCTGTTGGTTTAGCTAACAGTTATCAACCCTTACTAAGAATATAAAAATAAAACATTTGAATAAATTAAATACTATCTCTTTTTTGTGGAAACCAGTACCCTTTACTGACATCCCAAATGCAGTTGTTAATTTACAAAGTTGTTATTTTTACCAATAGAATAACTTTCCACAGCTTTGTTAGTAACCTTCTTAGCTATTGAAAACAAAGGCTTTTCACTGTTAGGTCGATGTGAACTTAGTTTCTACAAAGTGGAGAACCAATTTACCTAATTTAAATCAAGAAACTTTTCACCAAACTAACACCACTGATGATAAGGAGATTTTTCTTTAAATTTTAAAATAAATTAATAACCTATTATTATAGAATGACACTTTTCTGAAACTTGGAAAAACAAAACAATTTAGTTTTGCGGAAAGAAACGACTCTGTATTTTTGACTCAATCCTTACGGAAGATTCCTTGTTTTTGAAAAACTCATTTTTGAAAAAAAGGTTTTAATAGTAGTGAATTGTAATTCGTTGCTCATCAATCGTAGCAGATAAATAGCGAGCAACAAATAAACGAATATGAAAATGATAGCAGATAATAAAATTTCTTCCTTGGTACACCGCCCTGTTCGGGTGTGGTTGTTCATAGGCGTATTCATGGTTTTTATGCAGGTCGTCATTGGTGGGATTACGCGACTAACGGATTCAGGACTATCAATTACCGAATGGGCGGTCATTCAAGGCACAATGCCGCCTACAAATGTCGTAGAGTGGGAACAAGCCTTCACAGAATACCAAGTGATGGCTAAAAAGCAATTTGAGACGCTTCACGCGGATATGACCCTTTCTGAATTTAAAGTGATTTATTTTTGGGAATACTTTCATCGTTTGTGGGCGCGGACGATGGGCTTTGTATTTATCTTTCCATTTATCTTTTTTCTCTGGAAAAGAGGAAGTTATCAACGTCTGTTGAAAAGGTTGGGGATAACTGGCAATGCACCGCCGAAAGATGAAGAACATTTGCGTTGGATGCCGAATTGGACGATGAAATGGCTCGGGGTTGTGATTTTATTGGCAATCTTAGCCGCTACTTTTGGCTGGATAATGGTTGCGAGTGGACTAAATGATAGCAGCAGGACTTGGGTGAGTGCCTACAAACTTTCGATTCATTTGAGTATTGCGACTGCCCTATTTTCTTGTTTAGTCTGGACTTACATTCGTGCATCACAACCTGCGGGAATGGATTTCAAACAGTTTAATTTGAAAAAATGGTCGCGCATTATCACAGGTGTTTTGTTTTTACAAATCATTTTAGGTGGTTTAATGGCAGGAATGCGAGCTGGACTGATTCATCCTTACTTTCCATTTTTTGTACACGGAGACCGCTTGTTAAGCACGTTATTGGAAACGCAGCAAGCCAATGCCGAGGGCATGATTAATTATGAAGCATCGGTTTTTGTCAAAGGATTGGTGCAAATTTTGCATAGAGGAACTGCTTACTTGTTGTCGGGCTTGATAATTTGGTTTTATGTAAAAGCACGTAAAAGCAATATATCTAATCGGTTGCAATTTGCTAATAATTTACTTTTGGGAATGTTAGTAATCCAATTTTTGCTTGGAATTATGACAGTTATCAACAGCCTGGGGAGGATTCCGTTAGTTTATGGCGCTTTACATCAATGTGGTGCTCTGGTTTTATTAGCGATTCTGTTGTTTGTTAATTTTCAATTTTGGGAACAAGAGAAAAATTAATGTTATTAATAAATAGTATATTTAAACTATTGATAAATAAAGGGGTAAGGATAAAGTGTGAAGTGAATTGATAAAGTAGCTATTTTATAAGTTCAAAAATTCGTTTCTAAGAAATAGAACAACAAAAAAGTGTAGAGTTAAATCAAAATTCTGAAAAAAGGTGCAAAAGCAAGAGTAATCCACAGGTGTGGAGAAAATTGTTAATAACTCGTGTATTTTGTTAAATTTAACAAAAATAGGGGATTATTTTAAAATTAGCGTAACTTTGGAATAAAAAAGTCTTGCTAAAAAGCTTGCATTTTTGCTAAAGAAACCCTTACTTTCACAAAATATCGAGGATGTCGGGTAAAAGCACCGTTTAAATGTTTATTTTTGCGCCTTTAAAGCTCAATTCTTCATATTATAAAATATAAATGAACAAGGAATTAAAGACAGAAGGAAAGTTTAAATTTATCGAAACCAAAGGTGGCGATGAAAATTTGTTGCTACTTCACGGTTTATTTGGGCAACTGAGTAATTTTGAAGGCATCATCGAAAAGTTTAGCGAAACGCACAATGTCATTGTACCGATTTTGCCGATTTTTGAAATGCCCATTCGGAAAATTTCCGTCAAAGGACTGCTCGATCATGTCATCGAATTTATCGAATATAAGCAACTAAAAAATTTGCATGTCCTTGGTAATTCACTCGGCGGACACATCACTTTACTATTTGCTTTGGCAAAACCAGAATTAATCTCTTCTTTGATTTTGACGGGAAGTTCTGGTTTATTTGAAAGCGCCATGGGGTCTACGTTTCCAAAACGAGGCGACCGGCAGTATATCAAAGATAAGGTTCAATCAACATTTTACAACCCTGAAATAGCGACGGAAGAGATGGTTGATGAAGTGTTTGACGCCACTAATAATCGAAATAAGGCCATTCGGATTATCGCTACTGCGAAATCTGCAATTCGACACAACTTAGGCGATAAATTACATCAAATCAAAGCGCCAACGTTGTTGATTTGGGGAAAACAAGATGCCGTAACACCGCCGTTTGTAGGAGAAAAGTTTAACGAACTTATCAAAGATTCCCGATTAATATTTGTGGATAAATGTGGACATGCGCCGATGATGGAACAGGCAGCTATTTTTAATGAACATTTAATGAGATTTTTAGAAGAAATGGCAGTGAAGGTGGAAAAATAATACTTGAAATTAAAATTTAGTCGAAAAAAAATAGGGTAGGATTGTAGCAATCTTACCCTATTTTTTTTGAAAACAGGAAATATAAAACATCTTCTATTTCTTCTCTGCCTTTTTCGTAATCAATTCCTTCACAATCTCTGGATGCTGATTTAAAAAACCTTGAAACCGATACTGACTGGGTACAAAAGTTGCTTTCTTCCCAAAAATTCCTTTATTTTTAAAATGTACCGTTATGGTACTCAAAATCAGAAAATCAACTTCGCTTATTTTCTCAATTTGATGATACGGATAACGCGCCGTCTTGATATAATTGGTTATATAAATAAACCCTTCGTCCATCTCCACTCGATGCAGTTTCAATAAGGTAAAATATAAAATCGTCGCTCCGACCAAAAAGAAAATCGACATCACGATTCGTAATGTTTCAATTGGAATCGCGCCTGTTGGAATGCGGTTTTCTGACCACAAAACAATTGCAAATGCTCCAAAGAAAACTATCCAAAAGACAGGCAAGAATATTTTTAAAAATAAGGTGAAATTGGTAGAAACTCGTTGCATGAAGGTGGTTTTTTACGGTTGACGGCGGACGGTAGATGGTGGACGAAGCGGCAAGTAAAATATTATTTGCCGCTTCGTCCACCATCAACCGTCCGCCGTCAACCGTCTTTTACTTTCTCTTTTTGAAAAATTTAAGCAGCGCATTCACATAGGATTCATCCGTTTGAATGCTTATGTAATCCGTCCCGCTTTTTAAAAAAGTATTGCGGAAGTAATCAAAGTTTTTATTAAAAATATCCGCATATTTTTGCCGAACAGAAGCCATTCCTGTATCAATCCACCCAACTTTCCCTGTCTCTGCATCGACTGCTCGAATGAGTCCAATATTTGGAATTTCTTTCTCTCGCGGGTCGTATAAATGCACGCCGATAATGTCGTGTCGTCGTGCTGCAATCCGCAGGGGGTCTTCATATCCCGTATTCATAAAGTCAGACAAAATGAAGCAGATACTTCTTTTCTTGACTAGATTATTGAAATAACGCAGAGCTTCTCCAATATTTGTCCCATTACTTTCTGGATGAAAATCAATCAACTCGCGAATAATTCGTAAAATATGCGACTTTCCTTTCTTTGGTGGAATAAATTTTTCAACCTTATCAGAAAAAAACAAGACTCCAACTTTATCATTATTTTGAATCGCCGAAAACGACAGCACAGCCGAAATCTCCGTCATAATTCCCTGTTTCAGCTGATTCGTCGTTCCAAAATACGAAGACTGACTCACATCAATCAACAACATCACCGTCAATTCTCGTTCCTCTTCAAATACTTTAATATGCGGGTCACCTGTTCGCGCCGTCACATTCCAATCAATATTCCGCACATCATCGCCAAACTGATAATTGCGCACCTCACTAAACGACATGCCTCGCCCCTTGAATGTACTGTGATATTCCCCCGAAAAAAGCTGTCTGCTCAATCCGCGAGTCTTGATTTCTATCTTCCGAACTTTTTTGATGATGTCAGCAGTTTCCACGGTCTGATTATTTCGATTGTTATGATTTATTCGATTATCTCGATTCTTTTAGAACACAAATTTAAGCAAAAGTTAAGTAAGTAACGGTGAAAGAATAAGTTCCTCAACTATCCTCGTTTATTTTGGTCTTAGTTTTTGCTTTTGAAATAGGAGTTATCTATACATCATGACTGTTTCAAAAGTGAAAAATAAGGGCAAAAGAAATACAGGAGAGTTAGAGAAGTTATTTTTTTACCGTTACTAAGTCAGATTTTTAATTCAAGAAGCCTCTATATGACCTTTCAAAATTACTTGTGTTCTGCTCGAATTGGAAATCCGAGTTACTTAAACCGTACCCCTGTTTCGAGTTCGCCAAAAGGAAATCAACATTCTAATTGGAAAAATCACGGAACTAACCAGCGCACCGACACCAAAAAAAATCATTTCACTACGAATATAATTTCCCAGAGAATATTGTTCTTCCAAGGAAAGTAGCGGCAAAAAGCTCTCAACACCTTCTTCATCTAAAAACGTTTGGAAATAATTAAGCTGGCTAATCAACCAGAAAATCAATGGAATGCACAAGAACAACAGCGTAAATTTTATCCATTGTTTTTTTGCTAAAAATGTATGTCTTAACAAAAAGATATAACGTGCCATCGTGATAAATAAAACCACAAAAATCACATTCGTCCACAAAAATGGAAAGTGCGTAATCTTCGTCAAAATTGGAAACAGCACACCGCCCAGAACAATTAAAGTGAAAATCCACCAAATGATTTCCATTCGAAGTGCCAATCTATGTTGTTGTGTATCCATATTATTAAAGTAACTCGGGTTTTCAACCCGAGAATTAAGTATTCCGATTTTATAAATCGGAAAAAAATAAATCAAAAAAGCATTCAATCAAGTCCAACTATCGTACTCAAAAACAGTTTATCATTTTGTCGTAAATAAATAAAAATCTTCTACTACCAAAAGCGATTTATCCTGAAATAACAATTCATGCTGCAACCGTTTTTGATGAATATTCAAAATGTCCTCGTCCTTTTCCAGCATTTTATAAAGCGTCCGCGCCACCTTACAAAATCGCCCAAAATCAGCAATTTGTGGTACATCTCGCGTCGCTAATAGTTGTAATAATTGCTGAAAATCCGCGAAATTATGTGGCGCATACAACTCCGGATATTTAAAGCTTAAATACCAAGAAACCATCCCGTAGCCGTCATCGTGAAAGTGATTGTTTTCAATCGAACGCGAATTTTGTTCCTTGTATTCTCGCAACAGTTCGTCGCAATGAAATACAAATCTATCCACTCGACCCACAATATCTCGTTCTTCAAAAAATAAATCTTTAAACATATCCCGCACGAAATCAGGCGCCATTTTGATGAATTTCAACATCATTCCTTTGGCATCATAATTCTCTCGTTTCCAAATCCGTCGCGTCTGTGAGTTCTGTAAACTACGGTCATACATCTCCGCAAAATCAGGTGCATCTAAGTCCCAATTTTCTTGAAAATGCTGCAAAGATTCCCATTTGTACAACATCGAATCCCGTCGAGGGTCGCGCTGCAAAAACATTTTGTAGTCCGCAATATAGCCTTGTAGTTTATTCAAATTCATCGCTCAAAAATTATTTCGCCGCGAAGGTAGGCTTTACGAGGAGAAAAGCTATTTTTCTTCTGTCAATTGCACGCCAGATTTTTCCAAAAACTCGTCCATACTATAAATGTCCACTAATTTATATTTCATTTTCCATTCCGATGCGATGTTTTTTTCAAAATAAATCAGCCCGATGCCTTTGCCATAAATCTCGGTTGCGGAATATTCCTGTTCCAGATGTCCCTCGCGCTCATTGTCAATTAATTCTAAAACATTCATTTGAATCGCGTCCACTTTTCTATTTTGAAATTCCACCAAGGTATCGCGATTAAACTGTCGATTTCGAATGAAAGTCATCGTCGTCAACGAGTCTGTCGGCAATTTCCAATTAATCGAAGACACCACCACGCCCGGCGGATTACTCACCTGAAATGGAAAAACATTACTCGAAGAAATATTCACGTCCACCTTATTTTGTGTGTTCGTCAACGAGTCCGTTTCATACCAATAAAAGTCTTGCAAGGACATCCCATTACTCATTTCTTCTTCCCGAATAAACTGAAATGGCGTAAAATTATAATCGTAATACATCCCAGTGAAATAAACATTCTCGCCCGTATTCAACGTTCTATAATACCAATAAAACGGTGGGTCATGCTCATTTCCAACGGATTGATATTCGTACACTTTTCCTTCAAAAAGTTGGTCAATCGGGAAATAGAAATCACGGATATTGCGTTTTTCGTTAGAAGTATTATTACCGTTTTGGCAACTAAAAAAAAGGATGAATAATAGTAAGTAGCTGTATTTCATAAATTTAAAAATTTCTTTTTTTATTTGTGATTCCAACCGAAGTGGAGGAATCTGGATAGATAATCACGTCAGATTCCTCCACTTCGGTCGGAATCACAAAATAAATCAAAGTAAATCAATCGCTTCCTTCAACATCTCCAAATTATCCACATTAGCTACAATCTCCCCAGCTTTAATTTTTACTTCATTTTGATACAATGCCAACTGCCCAACCACTCGCGCATCCAACGCTTGTAAGGACCAAATCAACGATTGCATTGCTTTTTCTCCACGCGGTTCATTCGGCGTAAAGGTCATTGCTAAAACTGGTTTTCCAACCAATTCTCCCGAAGAAACCACCCATTCCAGCGCATTTTTAATCAAGGCAGGCATATTGTGAATATATTCAGGAATGCAAAAAATTACTCCATCAGCCGCTTTAATTGATTTTCGCCAATTCAATACATTTCCATCCCAAGGATGCGAGTCATTCTCTGGTTTAAAAAGCGGTAAATCATTCACAAATGAGCACTGTTCGAATTCTTTTTCTGGAAAGAGATTGGACAGTACATCTAATAATTTTGAATTCGAAGATTCCGCCCGTGATGACCCACTAACTGTCAATATTTTCATATAAAAATCATTTAAAATTCATCACGTCCCAGTACCTAAAACCCAATACCCAGCACCTATTTCAACTTCACCAAATCCCTCAATTCCGCATTAGAAAATTCTCCAATCCACTTCTCACCCGTCGAAACCGTCAAGTTTGCCAATTCCTTCTTCTTCTGCAACATTTGATTAATTTTCTCTTCAAAAGTCCCTTGAGTAATGAACCGATGCACCATCACATTATTCAGCTGCCCAATCCGATACGCTCGGTCGGTCGCCTGTGCTTCTACCGCGGGATTCCACCACAAATCGTAGTGAATCACATTGGAAGCAGCCGTCAAATTCAGCCCTGTTCCACCAGCTTTGAGTGATAAAATAAACGCCCGTGCATTCCGATTGTTTTGAAAATCTTCGACCATTTCATCACGTCCTTTTCGGGAAACACCACCATGTAAAAATGGGACTTCCAAACCAAATTCCGCCTCCAACATTTCCACCAACAATAGTCCCATTGCTTTGTATTGCGTAAAAATCAACACCTTCTCATTATTGTCTAAAATAGCCCGCATCAACTCTAATAATTGCGCTGCTTTTCCAGAAAGGGCAGGAGAACTATCGCCTCTTTTCAAAAATTGTCGAGGGTGATTACAAATCTGCTTGAGTGCTGTAATCAATTTCAAAATTAGCCCTTTTCGGCTAATCCCATCCGCTTCTTCGATGCTTTTCATCGTCGAATCAATCACACTTTGATAAATCGCCGCCTGTTCCTTTGTCAATTCACAAAATTGGTCGGTTTCAATCTTATCAGGCAAGTCTTTGATGATGCTTTTATCTGATTTCAAACGCCGTAAAATAAACGGTTCGGTCACTTTTCTAAAATAATCTAATTGCTTTTGGTCGCGGTCAATTTCGATAGGTTTGGCATAATCTTCTTTGAAATTTTTGAGCGTTCCAAGGTAGTTTTTATTAGAAAAATCAAAAATACTCCAGTACTCCGACAAGCGATTTTCGACCGGCGTTCCTGACATGGCAATCTTAACGGGCGCTTTCAATTTCTTCACCGCTTTGGTCTGTGCTGTCCCTGGGTTTTTAATATTTTGTGCTTCGTCAATAATGATGGTTAGCCACTTCTCTTTTTGTAGTTTGGTTGTCTCACTTCGCACCGTTCCGTAGGTCGTAATGATAACTTCCGCTTCTTTAGCTTTCGTCAAATCGCGGTTGGGTCCATGATAAATCGCAGCGGTCAAATCAGGCGCAAATTTCGCGATTTCCTTCATCCAATTCGTCAACAAAGTCGTCGGCACAATAATCAACGCCTTCTTTTTCGCCAACTCACCTTCTTCTTTCAATTTCAATAAAACCGTAATAATTTGTAACGTTTTCCCAAGTCCCATATCATCTGCGATAAGACTTCCAAAACCCATTTTTGAATTTTTATACAACCAATCAAAACCACGTTGTTGATACGGTCGCAATGTCGCTTTCAATCCTTTCGGTAGGTCGATTGACGTTGAATTTCGGAACGTCTCCATTAATTTTTTCGTATTGGCATCGAGCTTAATTTTTGCGCCTTTATATTCTTCCGTCAGTGCAACTTGCAGTAATTCTTGAGCATTTAGATTAGGCGGATTTTCCAATTTATCAATCAGTTTTTTGATTTCATTTTCATCAAAAAAGACATATTGGTCGTTCATTTTAACAATCCCCGAATATTGCTTCAACATTTTTAAAAATTCGGCTGGCGAAACAGCTTTATCTCCAATTGCAATCTGCCATTGAAATCGCAGTATATTTTCCATGCTAATTAAACCGCTTTGCGCCACCACGGCACTTTCATCTGATTTTAAAGCCATTGACATTTGCGGTCTCAATAATTTTATCAAGGCTTTTGGTAACAATATTTTTATTCCAAAAAGGCGAATCGTCGGTAGTATTTTAAAAAGCACCTCAACGAAATTTTCCGAATTAAAATATAGTTTTTCCTTTCCTTTGGAAGAAATCAAATGGCTAATCTGAGGGAAATATTCCGACAACATCGCCATGTCTCGCAAAATATCTAAACGCGTATGACTAAACGCATCTTTTTCAAAAAGGTCCTCCAACGGAACGGGTGTTTCCAGCGGTTTGCTCCGATTTTCAACGGCAATGCTAACTTCAAATTTATTCTCTAAATCGTCCACTTTCAAAACTGGGACATAATCCTTTTCGGTGATGTAAAATTTATTCAACCACAACTGAATTGCCGATGGATATTCCTTATTTTCAAAATCTTTAAACTGTTCTAAAGAGCCTTTAAAAAACAATTTTCCGATAGCTTGGTCAGCCAAACGATAGTCTAATGTGCAACGAGTTTTTACCAAATAATTTAGAAAAACGGAAACCAAACTTTGCATACGGTCAGCCGCAACGGGTTGAGAAATATCTGGCCCCGTTTTATAAAAAAGTAAGGCTTGAGGCACTTGTTTTTCTAAAATCAACATCGCCTCTTTCACCGATTCATTGAGCGTTGCCGCCAACCAACGAATTTTAAAATTCTTCGACCCAATCCTCAAGAATTGCGGAATAAATGCATTCTGCTGCGCCAATTTTTTAGCCAGCCGATACGTCAAATACAAGCCACTCAAGCCTTTTGAAAAATTAGCCAATCGTCCCGCTGGAATTTGGTCTAACCAAACCGTCAAATCATACAAATTATCAAATGATAAAACCGACTTTCCACGCCCATCTCGCACCGCACATTTCAAAAAATCCAGTTCGTCATCCAACAATAATTCAATATTTTCTGCTGCATTGATTTCAAGTGTGCTATCCGATTGCACATCTTCTTTTTTGACTTCTTTCGTTAATGATTTGGCAATACTTTTATAAACCTTTCCTAATTCTTTATGAAAATCTCCTGAAGGATAAAAAAGCGGTTTTGGCGAAAGTAAGGTCATAATACTCCCACTCATTTCTGGAATTGTCGTAAAATCTAAGGCACTCAAATCGATAATTTCCGTATCTTTCTCATTAGGATTTTCAACTTGAACCGAATAATTTTCCCACAAAGCACTCGCCGATAAAATCGAAACGCCCTTCTGTCCCGTCGCCGTATAACCCACGCCCTCAAGTCCTTTAAACAAGTCAAAACCATGCAATTCAAAAACTAAAAATGGATTTTTATCAATCTCATTCGCCACCAAATATAGCACCGAAGCCATGTGTTTGCACGGTACCGCAAAATCGGGACAGGAACAGCCGCCGTTGATGTCTCTCCACGAAGTCGGGAAGAGGTGAACATTCGCCCGTTCGCAAGTATCCTTGAGTTGCTGCGGTAATTCTCGATTCAATAATTGGGATAAAAAAAGTGGATTCCCTGTAACGATTTCAATTATTTTTGCCTTCTCGTTCGCACTAAATATCGACACGGACAAGTCAACTTTATAAGGCGTTCGCCGCGAACCTTGGACCTTTGCAGATATTTTATTTTTGCTGATTTGAATGTCTCGCGCCAATCCTTTATTCGCATAAGTACGTCCGCGCGGGAGGCGATTGGAGTTATCGATATCGTTGAGGGCGTTTAAAAATTGCTTGCCCCACCAAGTATTTCCATACGATTTTCTCATGCTGTTTTATTTTACAATTTGTTTTTTTACTGCTGCTAATTCTTCAGGCTTATTTACATTTTTTAAAACTTTCGTCTCGTTAATTTTCAATAGTTCAATTTCAGAATTAATCAAAATTTTCCTTGGACAAGAATAACCTTGCGCCAAAAACTGATATAAAATCGGATAACTTCGAGGTTCCCATATAGTAATCAACGGCTCTGGAAAATCTGTTTCTGGATTGTAAAACGCTGTCGCAATCGCCGAAGGATTTCTATTTCCAATTAAATAATCCAAGGTCTTTTTATCCAATAAAGGCAAATCACAAGCGACGACTAACCAAGCTTGATTTGGATATTTTTGAAATGCCGAAAGCATTGCACCAAATGGTCCCAATCCTTTAAACGTATCTGTCAAAACGGGCAAATCTGTCTCTGCTTCTTGTCCTTCTCGAAACGACAAAAACGTTTTTTCGCAAACCGCATCCATCATTTCAAAAACATATTCGCGCTGAGGTTTTCCGTGATAATCAATCATTCCTTTATCGCGTCCCATTCGCGTACTTTTCCCACCTGCCAAAACTAAGCCGTACAACTTAGGTTTAGCTGCTTTCATTTTTTCAAAAAAGAAAGCTTCTATTTTTTCAAAATTGTTAATCGAAACGACTGGAATTTTTTCAAAATTTTCAAGACTATCTTTTAAAAATGGAAATACTTCCGTTTCGTCATCTTGTAAAATAATCAACTCCACATTTGTCAAGCGGTCCAATTTTCGGCGCAAGGAATCTTCCTTTCGTGTATCTATAAAAACGACTTGACTTTTTGCTTTGAAATGATTGCCATTCACAAATACCAAATCCATTCCATTGAATTGCTGCCGAAAATGCCAGGCCTCTAATTTTTCTTTTTGGTCAAAACGATGAAAAGTGATTTTGTCCGTGTGCTCCATCGCTGCGCCAAAAGACATTGCCGAATCAGCATCTGTGATTGCTTCGTCTGCGCTTTTGTGGTCAGCATCGACGTAGCCAACTTTATATTTTTTGGATAAACATTGGGTGAGTTGGAATGCTAGTTTTTTTATTTCACCGCAGGGTGTACCGATGAAAGACCATTCGTTGCGGGCGAAATTTCCGAGGGATGGGCGGGTTAGCTTAGCGTGTTTTTGATGTTTTTTCATGGTAGTTAGAAATAAATAATTAAGGATTAGAATGGGGGAGAAACGATACAAAGGTTCTAGAAACTTTTTTATTCTAATCTATACCTGAAATTTCAACCCATCAAATGCAATCGCCACATCTTCCGGCAGCAATTTTGAGACCTCTTCATGCAAACCCATCACATGACTCAAATGCGTTAAATAAGTTTGTTTCGCGCCTACTTTCTTAGCAAAAGCCAGTGATTCTTCTAGCGTCATGTGCGAAAAATGTTCGCGCTGCTGTAAAGAATCAATCACGATAGTTTTTACGCCTTTTAGCTTATCAAATTCTTTGTCAGCCACTGTTTTCATATCTGTCAAATAAGCAAAATTACCAATTCTAAAACCTAAAATTGGCAGTCTTCCATGCATGATTTCAATAGGAATAATTTTAATACCCTTAATTTCAAACGGTGTATTTTTATCAATCGTTTTTAATTCTAATAAGGGCGCGCCTGGATAAGGGTTTTTAACAAAAGCATAACCAAAGCGATTTTTCAAATCTTGTTGAACTCTTTCGACGGCATACAAGGGCATATTTTGTCGCGTCCGAAAATTAATTGGGCGCACATCATCTACACCAAC
>JBLHWU010000172.1:0-14307 GCA_047629355.1 Saprospiraceae bacterium
TCGATGTATGCCAAAGGAATGAGCTACGGTGACATCCAAGACCATTTGGAGGAATTATATGGATTGGAATTGTCCAAAGGCAAGCTCACCTCGATTACGGATTTGGTTAAACCCGAATTGGATTCGTGGCGACAACGAAGTTTGGAATCGGTCTATCCGATTGTCTGGATGGACTGTATTCATTACAAAATCAGAGAAAATGGTCGGACAGTGAGCCGAGCAATTTATTGTGTCTTGGGAGTGGACTGTGATGGAAATAAAGACTTATTGGGGCTATAATACCTCGAAAAATGAAGGGGCAAAATTTTGGCTTCAAGTACTGACAGACTTGCAAACTCGGGGTGTTAAGGACATTTTGATTGCTTGCATTGATAATTTATCGGGTTTTGTCCAAGCGAGCAATTTCGATAGTTTTAACAGATAAATCCATCTGTTCTGCCATGTGAATAACTGGATAAACCATATATCCCTGAGTCAAAAGCAACTTGTGTTCCGCTTGCACCTGTCCGTATAAGTGCTTGACCTTGTGGTACTTTTTTATAACACGCTACGATAAGCATTATCATTCCGATAAAAAATACAAGAATGATAACCCCAATTGCAATTCCAATATTTACCAGTATTTTTTTTTGATTTTAGAGTTTAAAAATTTTATTTAAAAGTTGTTACGTTTTATTTTCAAATACCCAATGAACCTGAACCCCAAGGATTTTTCTTCAAAAATGCTTTCGAGTTGCGTAAATTTCTCATTTTAGTTTTATCAAACCAAATTTGAGGTTCTTTGTATACCTTTTTCGAATTTTCAAAAAAAGCTTTTTTATTCCTACTTCTTTCTGCTTTCAAAAACCAAAAGATCTCCGCTTCTTCCAAAACTTGCTTCACTTTCTTGTTTCCAGAAAAATCCTTCAACGCTTTCATACTTGCCTCTGCCACCGGTCGAGCCTCATCTTTCGTCGCCTTTATCAAAGCTGAAATCGCGGTCTGATTTCGCAAACTCCCCAATTGTAAGGCAGCTGCTTTTCTGACTTTGTATTTCCCTTTTTTCAAAGCAAAGATTAGTTTTGAAACATTCCGCTGAGCTGCCCACTTTTGGACATTTTCAGAGGATAACTTTAGTAATTTTAGAATAAAAAGTAGGTGAAATATTAGGTTTATAATGAGGTATTTTTTAAACTATTAAACAAATTCATCCTCTCGATGCTTCCAACTCTCCGTCCGCAGCTTATTTCTTATAATGTGGTCTCGCCCAAAAGAATAATATAAAATCATCCCAATTAATGGCATGATGGCAACCAAACCAAGCCAGATTATTTTATTGTGTCCTGTGTATTCATGGTTGACAATTTCGATGAGTATTTTTATCCAAAATACCAATACAATTATTGCTATTATTGGAAATATTAACCACAAAAAATCAGGTGTTAGCTCTTCAAAAGTAAATTCCATATCAATTAAATTTTTTCGATTAAAAAATAGCGGTCATCCGATGACCTCCCCACAATTAGAGCTTCTTCTCCTTTCAATACTGCCGTTTTTTGAGTTTCAGAGACCATCACACTGACCAGTAACGGATTGCTGTTGTGTAATACTTCCGCTTGTACCATTTGAGTCGTCGTTGCCGGCAAAAGCATTTTACAGGTCAAGCCTAAATAATCGACGGCCTCGACGCCTTTGTCCAAACTTTCAAAAACTGGAACTAAGGGCGTAGTGATAATTTTCGTCATCACCAAACTCACAAATAATATTGGTATAAACATGATAAATGGAAAAACCATCGACCCATTTCCAAGGTAAAAGTTGCCCAAAATCGACATACTCCACATCCCCAATATCAAGAGACTAAATACGACTGTGAATGACAATCTTCCAAAATTGAAGAAATGTAATCCTCCTGCAAACCAACCACCACCACTACTTCCTGCGTCGACATCAGCATCTACGTCCACGTCTATATCTACATCCATATCAAAATCGAAGGAACTCATGTCCAACGCGCCAATAATAACGGACAACCAATAAAGCAAAATGACGCACAAAAACACCGAATATATAATGTTGGGAGGCGATAAGACTGCTTGAAATAGTTCGTTCATAATAATATTTTAGAGGTCAGAAGTCAGATATATTTCGTTTTACTTCTGACTTCTGACAGTAAAACGGTCTGACCTCTGTCTTCTTTTCTGGGCTTAAATGTAGTAAAAAAGGACAAATTTCCGAAGTTTTTTTCTACTTGTTGTGACAATACAGCGTCGGATAAAAACTTTGGTAATTCTAAAAAAGTGGCTTTGGGGCTGCTCTTTTGGGTTAACGTTAGTCTAAGATTAAAGTCAACTAAACCATTTGACAATCTGTTCATTGCGCTTTTTCAAAACCCTATGGATACTTGGCGCATTGATGTTTTTCAAAGATTCCTGGACTACATATATAAAGATGACTGCTGCGAATATTAATAACATGATGTTCAAATTTTAAGGGTTAGTATTTTTTTGGTTTTCAGGGTATTGTGCATCGCATCGGATTAGAAACTCGATTTCTATTGGTTTTTAGGGTCAAACAAGGTGAATTGTTGAGCAAAAAAATTAGTGCCGATATAAGACGTTCTTTATATTATATTGTTTTCATACAATTTTTAAAATCACTTCCTATTCTTTATTTGAATACTACAAAAGAGCAGGTTTTGTGGATGAGAATCCATTTTCCTCGGCTAATCCAAGAAGAATTTCGACCAAATGTTAAGAAAATCAAAATTTTTTAAGAAAATGAGTGACTTGTGGAGGGGTTTTGTGTAGCTGTGCTTTTTCATTTTTTAAATTTACGACCTTATGGAGTGCTACAATCGCGATTACTGTATGAGATTTAACACTACGGATTTCGTCCGTGGTTATTCATATTTAATCCTTTCAGGATTTGAGCAAAATTAATTAAAACTTTTGTTACACAGTATTGAACAACAGCGCGTCAAAATCCTCCATGTTCAGAAAAACTTCAGTAGTCGGAGCGTTCTCGACGCTCCGACCACTATTGAAAATAAAATATTATCATTTAACACCAAAATCATCAAATATCGTTAAAATTACTTCACTAAAATCTTCCGTACTACACTCGACCCATCTTCGAAAACAATCTCCACCGTAAAGAATCCAGTACCTACATTTTCCATTTGAACAGTCACTAAATCAGTCCCCGCATTCTCCACTATTTTAACAAGCTGTCCTAAATAGTTTCTCAGCACCATCATTTTTTCACCAAATACTTCTACCCGACTCAAATCAACGAAAAATACGCCCTCCGCAGGGTTCGGGAAAATGCGAATATCCCCGTCAAGTTCTTGCGCAATCGTTGCATTAGGGGTTTCATTGTGGCCGTTAAATGTCTGGTCTTGCATCACAAAATTACCTGTTCCATTCGGAATTCTTGCGCTTGCAATGTTCGTTTCTTGCTCACCGTAAGATAAGGAATCAATGAAGGTTCCATCTTCATGAAGCAAGTAAAGTTGCTCACCAGATTTCGATAATTTAAAATCTGCATGGATGCCTTCTTCTTCCAAATCCTTGTCTGCCCATACGATTAGATAGTCGTCAGGGTCGAGGAAAGTCCCCAAGTCAAATTTCCATTTAGTCAAAGAATCTGGGTTGTCGCTGAGGAATAAACTGCCCAAATCAACAACTTCATCGGTATTGTTATAAATTTCAATCCAATCAGCGTAACTCCCCGCAGGATCAGCAATACCACCATTTTCGGCATTGGATGCCATGAATTCATTGATGACTAAATCGTGCCATGCAATCTGCGCAAATTGCAAATCACAATCATGCCCCGTTGCCGCCAAATCATTTTCTAAATTACCAATTCGCTCAGCAATAAAGAATTTTAATGGCGGAATTGATACCAGTTCGTCTCCCAATTCATTATTCGCATCATAGCCAAAATAGCTTGCCCCAAAGATATAATTCGGGTCTTCATACACTGCGGCTTGTACCAAATCAGTATTGTAATCAATAATCGGCGACAAGCGGTCAAGCGTAAAGTTATTTTCCAGCATTTCGCAAGCGATATTCAAATAACGTTCTCTGAAATGCGGTACATTCAACAACTTGCTAATCAGTATTTTATTCGTCCCATTCATCATCAATGGAAAGTTCATAATTTGCGGGCCACCGCCACCAGGGCCAGGGCCACCGCCGGTATTGCCAGATTCTATCGCATCATACTGTTGCTGACAAAACCCATCCCAATCGTTTTCACAACAAAAAGCGTCTTGTGCAATCACTTGTAAAAAAATCGGATCAGAAGCATTATAAGGACTTGACCCATTTTGAACAGTCAGACAATCATTGGGGTCAAGAAAGAGATCAACCGTTTTACAAATTGTTTTTTCACAAAGCGAGTCTCCAAAAGGAATACTCACAGTCAAACACACCTCAAACAAATCAGCTGCGGAAAAATTATGTATCGGATTTTGCGCTGTTGAAGTCGAATCGTCGCCAAAAGTCCAGAGCCAAGCCGTCCCCAAAGAATCGGTTTCGTCAGTAAAACTTACGGTCAAACTATCAAAACCAAATAAAAAATCTACTTCAAATGGACATAAAGTGTCAAATGGCGGATTTGGTCCTTCACCGCTACTGAAATCACCGCCCATCGTCAAGTTATAATCCCAAGGAATCCAGTGAAAAGCATTGGTCGAAGAATCTTGATACATATACCAGTTTCGACCGTGTTCGATGTAAGAATCCCAGTTGTCGCTCATCACATCTACTGCCAGTGTTCGAAGGTATAAATCAACGTTGAAATAATCTTGAATCTCCGTTTCAAACTCCGAAACAGAGCCATTGTTTAGCAAATCCATGAACTCAATAAATCTGTCCCAATCGTCAATGTCTTCATTTGTTTTTAGTTCAAAAATTTCTTTGTACAAATCTACATTTGTTCCCAAGTATTCCAATTCTGACCAACTGACATTTTTGAATAAATTCCCTTTGCCATTCGCAAAATTATTATCCAAAAACGCTCTGTCTACTTGCTCAATCATCACATAAACACCCCAATATTCGTCATTGAGATAGACCTTCGCGTAAGCAACTCGCGGTGCAATACCACCCGCTTCTCGAATCATATCAAAACACAAAAAATCACGCTGTAAAGCAGGGTCTCCAACACCATTATTCAAATTGACTTTTCGCAAACCATCGTAGCGTTTCCCAGGTACAAACTCATTAAAGTCCAGTTTCAATGATTTTTTAAATTCATTAGAAGAAAAGTAGGAAGAAAAACCTTTTTGACGAATGCCAATCGAATCAACCGTTTCACCATCAATTTCGACACTCCCCATCAAATATTCAATCGTACTACCGCTTCCGCCTGTTTGACCTATTTGATAATTGTTGGTTAATATTGTCCAAAATTCAGGTTCCTCAAAGGTGATTCGAATCTCGTGAACGGCATCATTAGTGAATAGATTATCACCGCTTTGAGCCGTTAAAAAAGAGCTGCAGAAAAGCATTGTGAAAATAAAAAGTAGAGAATATTTCATATTTATTTTTTTAGATTTAAAAGATAAATATATACCATCTCCACCTTGAAAATTGACAGCCAATAAGCATTTTCGTTGTTGACTTTTAAAAATGAGGTTTTAATTAAAATTTTGTCTTTCGGTTAACATTATTTAGATGCCTTTTTTGAAAAGAAGTATCAAAATAGGAATTTTATTTATTTCCAACTCCCTTATTGAATCCTTTTTATTTAGGTCAAAAAAATTATAAACTTGTCCATTTTTTTTTTAAAAAAAGTCATTCCGCGAAAAGCTTAACATTTATTACAAGAAAAATTAGTCACATTCAAAATTGTTTTTATTAAAAAAAAATCACGCTTTTGATTTTCACTATTCATTTAAATGCACTTTTTGCTCAAGGCTGAGCATCCGTTGGGACGAGTTGGACGTATGATTATTATCACATTTTTAGCGATGAAATATCTTACAATACCATCAAGAGTATTCGCGACACGGTACTCAACAATCAACCTTATCGTATTCTGAAATCATGGAAACCCGCTTGTGATTTACCCGATTACGGCTTCAACGAAAATTTCGGACACCTCTGTAATTATGAAGGAAACGATACCGTTTATTTTTACAATCCAGAGTTAGACAACTTCGTTATTTTATATGGTTTTACTGCCGAAGCCGGAGATTCGTGGACAACGATAATGCCAGAAAGTCCCTATCAGTCGCCATTCGATTTTTTTGAAATAAAAGTAGACTCTATCTCTTTTATGGAAGTGAATGGACAGCAACTAAAGGTCTTACACATTCAATATTCCGTCAATACGGATACGCAGGAAACACCTTTTACCCTTGTAGAAACCTTGTGCTATTTAGAATCTTTGTTCTTCGGATATCTGGGTATTCTTACGCTGTGTGATGCTGACTACAATAATGGTCTTCGCTGCTTTGAAAACGATGATTTAGGTTTGGTAAGTTTCGTTGATTATCCCTGTGATTCGACATGGATATTATCTTCAACAGAAAAGAAAGAAATCACCTTTCATATGGAAATTTATTTATACCCTGATCCTGCGCAAGATATTCTCCAAGTCCACATTTTTAATAATGAACAGCCAAGAATATTTGAGATTTCAACAAGCAGCTCTTGTATAGAAAAGAGCTTTCAACAAAAGATTGGGCAGCTGAACTTGATATTCGCAGCTACGAAACAGGCGTTTATTTTTGGATTTTAAAAGATGAAATGCGCATAGCAGAACAGGGAAAATTTATTGTAAAAGATTGACTTCTCTTTTAAAAAATTTACTTATAATCTCAAAATAGAGATAATAAAATAGCGCATTTCAAAATGAAATGTGCATTCTGCCCAGACTTTCTTGATTTTTAAATAATAACTAGGGGGAAATATCAGCCATCAAAAAGAAAATCATCCTTTTGATGTTGTGACACCTTTACTATTCAAAACAGTGATAAACAATGCCATAAGAATGACAATTAAATTAAATGTGTACATTTTCTCGTATGAATAATTAAAAATTCGGTTAAATACTCTAGTAACTAGTAGGGGGAGGGATAGTGTATAGGAGGGAATTCATTCACTGGAGGGACTGCAATAATACAACATTTATAGGAGTTTTGCAATAATTTATAATAAAATGGCTAAAAAAAGTGCTGTCACAATTTAGATATATTTTTAAATCAATATAGATTAGTTATTTTTTTGAGAAATGTGACAGTGTAAATGAAGCAACAAGAATACAAAGTTTCAATTGCCTCCGATATTTTAAAATGAATAGTCGCTTAAATTGCAATTCATCTACCTTTTAGAGTATTTCATTTGCCTTTTTATTTTGAAAAAGTTACCTTTACGAATAATAATTAATATGTTAGTAACGGTAAAAAAATAACTTCACATTCTTGAAAGTATATTTAGTCCGTACTTTTCACTTTAAAACTGCTCCTTATATTAATATAAACTGCAGTTTCAAAGTAAAAACTAGGAATAAAACGGTTATCTCAAGAATGTCAATTTGTTTATTTCGCGTTCCTCAGACGAATTTTAATATTAGACTTGTTACCCTTTAATAAATACTCGTCTGAAAATATCTTTTTCCGCTATTTTCCTTTAAAAAATCATTCAATAAAGGAACTATTCAATGATTTTTTGAAGAAAACTAGCAAAAAAATCTAAATTTCATACAAGCATTTTTAAAGGGTAACAAGTCTATTAAGTATCGCCAATACTGTACTTAGTAACGGTAAAAAAATAACTCCGCCAATTACCAAATATATAACTATAGATTTTTTTAATTAAACAATAAATTAGATATGAAAAAAAATGTACTTCTTTTAGCTGCAATGTTCTTTGCAAGCATGACAACTTTCGCACAACTTTCTTTTTCTGATGATTTTGAATCTTACACTGTGGGTGACTACATCGGTAATGTTTCAGCTGATTGGACGACTTGGAGTGGTGCTACAGGAGGCGCAGAAGATGCGCAAATAAATAGTGACGAAGCAGCTAGTGGTGCCAACTCAATCTACTTTGCAGGCCAAGGTGCAGGTGGACCGCAAGATGTTGTTTTGCCATTTGGTGATAAATACACGGAGGGTCAATTCACTTATTCAATGAAAGTTTTTGTTCCTGAAAACTCTACAGGTGCCTATTTCAACCTCCAAGCGGAAGAAACAATTGGAGTAACTTGGGCTACTGACATTTTCTTTCGAGACAATGGTGTGGTAGATATCACAGGAGGTAGTGCTGGTGGTGACCCATTAATGAGTGGGACTTACAATAAAGGAGAGTGGGTTGAGTTTGAGTATGACATCAACTTGACCGCTAATTCTTGGACTGTTTATGTGAATGGCGACTGCTTAGGTGCATTTGAAAATGCAAACAACTCCGTAGCGTCTATTGATTTATTTCCAACAGCTGCAGGTGTTAACTTTTATGTGGATGATGTAAGCTTCGAATACAATCCGATAGCTTCTTCTCCTGTGTTAGATTTGGGAATTAATGATGTTAACCTTCGCCCTAATGCGTTGACAGGAACAGTTAAAACGATTTCAGGTTCGGTTAAAAACAATGGCTCGGACATGATTACAAGTTTTGATCTGACTTTGTCTGATGGTATCACTAACATTACTCAACCTTATACTGGATTGATGATAGCAGCGGGTGACACTTATAGTTTCTCTTTGGATGAAGCTTATACCGTATTGGAAGGTGCAACTGCAGTAGATATTTCGATTTCTAATGTCAATGGCACCAATGATGATGAGAATAGCTGTAATAATTTGTCAGGTACTATTTTGACAGGATATACGCCAGCACCAGGTAAAGGTGTTTTGGTAGAAGAAGCAACAGGTACCTGGTGTCAGTGGTGTCCACGTGGTGCTGTTTTTATGGATTTATTAACCGATGAATATGGTAACTACTTTGCAGGTATTGCAGTTCACAATGGTGACCCAATGGTCGTAGAAGAGCATGATGCAGGTACAAGTGCACAAGTTGGTCAATCTTATCCAAATTCAACAGTGGAAAGAGATGGTGCTGTTGATCCGTCTGGCTTAGAAACTCCATTTTTAACTTCATTGACACAAGCTCCGGCAGCATTTTTAGAGAATGGTGCAACTTATGATGCAGCAACTGGAATTTTGCAATTGTCTTTAGCTACAGAATTTCAAGCAGATTTGTCTGGTGATTATCGTTTGAATATGGTTATAATTGAAAATGGAGTAACGGGCACTGGCTCTGGCTACAACCAATCTAATGCTTATGCAGGTGGTGGTTCTGGTCCAATGGGTGGTTACGAAAATTTACCTTCTCCCGTTCCTGCGAGCCAAATGGTTTATGACCATGTTTCTCGGGCAATTTTAGGTGGATATTTAGGGGAATCAGGTTCTGTTCCATCAACAGTCGCTACAGGAGAAACACACATCATCAATTACAGCATCGAAGTTTCTGCAGACTGGGATGTGAATAACTTGAAAGTGATTGGCTTTATGTTGAACCCTGATGGCACCGTAGATAATGCTTCTGAAACTAGTTTGGCAGAAGCAATTGACAATGGTTTCCAGATGATTAGTGGCATCGATGACCCAATTGCAAACAGTGCTATCAAAGCATTCCCAAATCCGTTTGGTGATGAATTGAACATCGCACTTTCTTTAGAAGAATCTGCGGATGTAACAGCTAACTTATACAGCATAACTGGCGCATTGTTGCGGACACAAGCGTATGGTCAAATGAATGGTAAAAACACCGTTTCTATGGCAACGTATGACTTGCCAAACGGCATTTATCAATTAAATGTAGCAGTTGGTAATCAAGTTATTGTGAAGAAAGTTGTTTTGACACGATAAAAAATGACGCATGAAAATGCAATTTTTTTAAATAAAAAAACCCTTTCTAGTCTGACCAGAAAGGGTTTTTTTGTTTTGATAAAGGGAGTTTGAGGGATAAAACGAGTTATAAAAACCGTTTTATCCCTCAATAATCCTACCCGCACTGCTGCAGGTAGCGCGCATTGTGTTTATTGAAACTCGAAAAAATTACGCTTTTCTCGCTTCTCTATTTTTTGAAAATATTTCATTATACTTCCATAATCTTCTATCTATTTCATCACATAAACCCAACAATCAAATAGAACAAAGCCGCCAATCCCCCCGCTATCAAAGCATAAGGCAGCTGCGTCCGAACATGGTCAATATGGTCACTCGCCGAAGCCATCGAAGACAAAATAGTTGTATCTGAAATCGGCGAACAATGGTCACCAAACACGCCACCACCCATCGCTGCCGCAATCGCAATCGTGACATCCGCATCTAATCCTTGCGCCATTTGTACGGCAATCGGAATCATAATCGCGAAGGTTCCCCAACTCGTACCGGTCGAAAAGGCAATAAAACAAGTAACTAAGAATACCAGAAAAGGCACAATATTAGGAGAAACCCAAGCACTCGTGACTTCTGCTACATATTGCCCTGTACCGAGTTCTTTACACACACCACCAATCGCAAAGGCCATCAACATCAACAAGGCTAAAGGCATGAGTCCTGCGATGCCTTTTAGCGTCAAATCAATCATTTCTTTCATTTTCAAAATACCTTGCACCCTATAAAAAACCATCGAGATGAGGAGCGAAATAATCACGGCAATCAGCACGGAGGTCGAGCCGCTACCTGCACCGATGGCATGAAAAATCTGGTCGAAAAAAGAGGCATTCGGCAGGTTCTTCATTGCTTCTCCCCAACCTGTATAAATAAGCATAATTGGCATCATGACAACCATGACAGCAATGGGAATAATCATATTTCGAGCTTTAGGTCTGATGCCTGGTTTCATTTCAACGGAAGTTAACTCGTCCGAAACCATTGGTTGTGCACCGTCTGGCAATACTTTTCCTTCTTCCCGAGCGCGGCGTTCTGCTTTTGCCATTGGTCCAAAATCTTTGCCAGTGAAAATAATAACCAAGACCAGTAATAATGCAAAAATCGGATAAAAATTATAGACTATCGCCCCCATCAGTACTGAAAATGGATTGCCAATATTCAGCCCCGCAATGATGGACATAATGAATGCCCCCCAGCCATTGAACGGAATTAAAATCGACGACGGTGCGCTACTCGAATCGGCGATATAAGCTAACTTTTCCCGCGAAATCCCCAATTTATCAAAAATTGGACGATACAATGCGCCAACGGTCAAAACAGAAATACTGGATTCTACAAAAATTAAAACACCCGTTAACCATGCTAAAAATTGCACAACGACACGATTGCTACCCGCTTTTTTGTTTTCATATCGTTCCAGTAACTTATTCA
The DNA here is from genome assembly GCA_047629355.1 of Saprospiraceae bacterium. Taxonomy (GTDB): domain Bacteria; phylum Bacteroidota; class Bacteroidia; order Chitinophagales; family Saprospiraceae; genus CAYUNA01. The sequence goes on from JBLHWU010000172.1 coordinate 11,327, forward strand.
CTTTTAAAATAAAACCTTCTACCCCACCCGACCGTTGAATAAAGACAATCAATGCCCCAACCAACGCACAAAACATGATGGTTCGAGTACTTCCGTCATCTTTAAAAACATCTACCAAAGACTGAACCGTACCCAAAAAGCCAAGCCAGACATCGCCATTATTGATGATGACCCAACCTAGTAAAATACCAAATAGTAATGAAACAAAGACTTGCCGAGTCGCGATAGCTAAAATGATGGCGATGATGGGCGGAAGAAGTGACCAAATTCCAAAGGTAGTTTCCATTATAATGCGTTTTGTTTTTTATAATTGCTGAATGGGCAAGGTAGGGAAAAATTGCGGATTGGTACTTTTCAATAACATGGTCTGTCTCAATGTCTTCGCCAAATGATGAATGTTGAATTATAAATGAAAATAGAGTTATGGATTTGTCGAAAACATTGCTGTCTGTAATCTCACTAAAAAGAGGAGTTACTTTTGAAAGTAACTCCTCCTTTTTGAGACTAAAAAATAGGCTAGAAAATAGGAAAATTAATTCAAGCTCAAATCTTGGAAACGCTTCCGAAAAAGAAGTGGGTCAACGATATTCCTAAATCGCTCCCGCGTTCCACCAGTTCCCACAATATCTATATCTCCGAAGCCTAACAATCGACCCAAAATACTTTGGTCAACGTTGACACTTTCGATACGTTGAAGATTAATTTCGACCGTTTTGATGGAAATAAGTCCCGTTTTGATAATGACCCTTTTATTCGTAATTGTAAATTCTGAAGTCCACATATCAATGATAGGTTTCAGAAAAAGGGAAAATAAAGAGGGAAGCGATAAGAAGATAATCCAATGAAAATCAGTTTCATGCTCTACTCTTTCATCTTCGACGAGGTTGTTGTCAACGTAATGTCCCATTGGAAATTTAGTTTTAAAAAAATGCTAAAAATAGGTCTTAGGAATGAGCGATAAGACCTATTTTATTTAGAATCTAATTGATGTGTCGCAAGTTACGAATTAAATTAATTTAAAATGTGTTTCAGTCTCGTTTTATAAAAACAGTTTTAGCGATTGGCTATTTTTAAAATGGTACTTTTGCAAAAATTAAAGCACAATATGTCTAAGTCTAAAAAAAGTCCATTCAAACACCGCGTACAAACCGTCACGGGGAAAGTGCCAATTATGCAATATTGCGCACAGCATTTCCCAATCTTAGGTAGCAAAACGGCGGTCAAAAAAGCCATTCTAAAGGAACAGATATTCCTCAATGATGCTTTGGCAACGATTATGGATTTCGTCCGAAACGGCGATTTTATCCAATTGCAAAATATGGATAATAAGCCGGTCGTTAAGTCTAAGTTTGACTTAGAAATGCCCATCGTTTTTGAAGATGACCACTTGATTATTGTGGATAAACCAGGCGGTATTGCCGTTAATGGCAATCGCAATAAAACTGTGGAAAATGCGGTAATTGGCTTAGCCAAAAAAAGCAAAGAACCAGATGCCTTGTCTGCTCCAACAGCCGTACATCGCTTGGATGTTCCAACTAAAGGACTGGTGATGTTGGCAAAAACAAAAACAGCACTGATTCGCTTAAATAAAGCGTTTCAAAACGGAGAAGTGAGTAAGGTTTATTTCGCGATTGTTCATGGCGAAACGCCCGAAAAAGGAAGTATTGAGACGCCTATTGATGGGAAAGAATGTAAAACAGATTTTGATAGAATTAAAACCACCTCTGCTCGTGGGTCAGGAAATTTATCTTTGGTAAAATTGAAACCAGTTACTGGGCGTACGCACCAATTGCGCATTCACATGGAGAGCATTGGGCACTTAGTTTTAGGGGATAAACAGTATGCTGGACAGCGACGAACTTTATTGAAAAAAGGGCTATTTTTGTGTGCTTGTAATCTACGTTTTGAACATCCGGTGACACACGAAACGATGCAGGTGCGGATACCAATTCCGAAGCGATTTGAACGGTTGGTAGAGATAGGGAAGAAGAAGCGGAGGTAGTTTGCTTTTTAGATAGGATTGAATCCGTGATTCAATCCTATCTAATTGACCATACAAAAAAGACTACATAGTTTCATTTGAGTCGTGTTTTTCAAAAACACTCAAAATCACCTCGCTTTGTACCCACGCGGACACCCTCGTTTCCATTTTTTAAAATACCTTTGCCCAGATTCCTCCGCTTCGGTCGGAATGACAAAGAAGAACGGTCAGAACAATAAAGAAATACTAAAATTTGCTACACAAACCAGTCATAGACGTCATCATCCCCGCTTACAACGAGGAAAAATCCATCGGTAATGTCCTCCGCGACATTCCCAAAGATTGGGTACGCGATATCATCGTTTGCAATAATGCAAGTACCGATAGCACAGCCGAAGTAGCGAAAGCTGCTGGTGCAATCGTCGTCAATCAGCCAATACCTGGTTACGGAAATGCTTGTCTGAAAGGCATCCAATACATCCGTCACCAGCCTGATTTTAAACATCCCGACATCGTCGTTTTTTTAGACGGTGATTATTCTGATTATCCAGAAGAGTTGCCTGATTTGGTACGTCCAATTTTAGAAAATGAAATGGATTTAGTGATTGGTTCGCGTGCATTGGGTGATTTGGAGGATGGAGCAATGCAGCCACAGCAAATATTCGGCAACTGGCTGGCAACCAACTTAATACGCTTATTTTACGGCGTAAACTTCACCGATCTAGGTCCATTCCGTGCCATTAAATGGAAGCAATTAATGGCTATTGACATGCAAGACCGCGACTTCGGTTGGACGGTCGAAATGCAAGTCAAAGCCGCCAAAATGAAATTAAAAACCATCGAAATCCCCGTCAAATATCGACAACGAATCGGCGTTTCCAAAATATCTGGAACCATTCGCGGAACGATACTCGCGGGACATAAAATTTTGTGGACAATTTTTAAATTACTTTGAGGGATCAGGAGTCAGGAGTCAGGGGGTCAGAATACTATATTCTGA
>JBLHWU010000173.1:0-14187 GCA_047629355.1 Saprospiraceae bacterium
GACCAAAACTCGAAAGCAAATAATCCGTGTATAAATCTAAAGTATCTTGCATCACACAAAGTTATGCTTTCAAAGCCTTTTTTCAAAATTTGCGTAACATCAGTTATTAAAAAAGAATATCAATATCCTCATTAAATTTAATGAAGATTGTAGTCTAAGTAGGCAAAATCAACTGATGATTCATCTCACCAATCAATGCTCCTGTGAAATAAATTTCAACCATCAAAAAAAGATAAGAATACCCTCGGTAAGTAAGGTTTTTTCGGGCTCATCTTGATTTTTTGGTGTCAATCCCAACCGCAACAAACGCCACAATTGTAATAACCCACGCAAGTATATAGTTATTTTATATAATATCAAAATTTGTCGTATAATACAAATGAAATTAACAATTCCATCCCCTAAATTCATTACCTCCATTTCAAACTATTCCCTTCCAAATTCGTTTTCAACACATGGCAATACGAAATTTTCAAGCAAAAAAGAAGGAAAAGAAGTCCATCAAAGACCAATTCTCCGCACTCAAAAACCTCCCCCGATTTTTCAAAATGATTTGGGAAACCAGCAAAGGCATGACCCTCGGAAACATTATGTTGCGGCTGGTCAAATCTGCGCTACCGCTGGCGATGCTGTACGTGGGCAAGGAGATTATTGATGAAATCATTACAATTATCAACAACGATGGCGTAGGAGATTTGCAATTTCTCTGGACGATGGTCGGGATTGAATTGGGGCTGGCAGTACTGTCCGATTTGACCTCGCGGGGCATCACGTTATTGGATAGCTTACTGGGCGATTTATTTGCAAACAAGTCGTCGGTTTTGTTGATTCAGCACGCGGCGAAGCTGGATTTGTATCAATTTGAAGACCCAGATTTTTACGATAAACTCGAACGGGCGCGGCGGCAGACGGTTGGGCGTACCATTTTGATGTCGCAGGTGCTGAGTCAGGTGCAGGATTTTATTACGATTATTTTCTTGGCGGGTGGACTGATTGCCTTCAATCCGTGGTTGATTTTGATATTAATTATTGCCCTGCTACCCTCTTTTTTGGGTGAGACCCATTTTAATCAAAAATCCTATTCCCTCACCAATAGTTGGACGCCCGAACGCCGAGAATTGGACTATCTCCGCTACATTGGTGCGAGCGACGAAACAGCGAAAGAGGTCAAAATTTTCAACCTCGCCGATTTCCTTGCTGACCGTTTTAAAACCATTTCTGACCGATACTATAAAGCCAATACCAAAATTGCGGTAAGTCGCGCGATGTGGGGAATTTTGCTAAGTTCTATTGGGACGTTGGCGTATTACGGAGCGTATGTTTTTATCATTTTCCAAACAGTTGGTGGCTTAATTACCGTTGGTACACTCACGTTTTTAGCGGGTAGTTTTCAGCGGATGCGGTCGATGTTGCAGAGTATGTTGAGTCGATTTTCAAAAATTGCGGAAGGGGCTTTATATTTGGAAGATTTGTTTGACTTTATGGAAATAAAACCGACGATTGTTGCCAATCCGGATGCTAAAAAATTACCGAAACCAATTCAAAGAGGCTTCACTTTTGAGAATGTTAGTTTTAAATATTTGAACAGTGAAAAGTACGCCATTCGCAATTTATCTTTTCATTTAAATGCGGGTGAAAAACTCGCTTTGGTCGGCGAAAATGGCGCAGGAAAAACGACTTTGGTCAAATTATTAGCTCGTTTGTACGAACCATCAGAAGGTCGAATTTTGCTCGACGGCGTGGACATTCGTGAATACAGCCTTGCCGACTTGCGCAATAATGTCGGCATTATTTTTCAGGATTATATCCGCTTTTCAATGAAAGCATCTGAGAATATCGCCATCGGCAGCATCGGAAAAGTGGACGATATTCCGTTAATAAAATCAGCGGCACAGAAGAGTTTGGCAGATACCGTTATAGATGATTTGCCTGAAAAATATCAACAGGTTTTGGGTAAACGATTTGCCAACGGCGTTGACTTGTCTGGCGGTCAGTGGCAAAAAATTGCGCTCGCCCGTGCGTACATGCGTGAAGCCCAACTGCTTATTTTAGATGAACCCACTTCCGCCCTTGATGCCCGCGCGGAACACGAAGTTTTTCAACGTTTTTCTGAATTAATTGCGGGTAAAACGGCGGTGCTGATTTCTCACCGATTCTCTACTGTTCGGATGGCGGATAGGATTTTATTTTTGGAAAATGGAATGCAGAAGGAACTGGGTTCGCATGAGGAATTGTTGGCGCAAAAAGGGAAGTATGCGGAGTTGTTTGAATTGCAGGCGTCGGGGTATGCTTAAATAATTAGCAATGAACAATGTGCAATGTGCAATTTTATCTAATGAACAATGAGTAATTTGGAACGCCTGAATAATTGCTAATTGCTAATTGTAAAACTTGCATCTTAGTTGACTTTATCCTATTTTTACACAAAAAAGTCAACCAAAATATATCATGAAAAACATATTCGCACATCGACTTAAGACCGCCCGCCTGATTCAAGGACTGTCACAAGTCGATTTAGCAGCAAAATTGGCGGTCAGCAAACAGGCAATAAGTAAGTATGAGCATGGACAAATGCTACCAGATAGCAAGATTTTGCTGAAGATGAGTCAGATATTGGGTCAAAAACCAGACTTTTTCACCCGCCCAGTTTCAGTAGAGATGGAAAGCGTGGAGTTTCGGAAAAAGTCGGTTTTGCAAGGAAAGAACTTGACTGCTGTGAAGGCGCGCATTGCGAATGAAATAGAATGTTATCTGGAGTTGGAGGAAATTTTAGGCATCCGAGAAACGTTTTCAAGTCCATTAGAAAAATTTTCTATTCAACATATTGACGATGTTGAGAAGGCGACGATTCACGTTTTAGAAGTTTGGAATTTAGGCTTTAATCCATTGCCGAATGTCGTCGAAATGTTGGAACACAAAGCAATCAAGGTAGTGGAAATTGACGCCCCACCAAGTTTTGATGGCTTATCGACTACGGTCAAAAATGGCGTTCCAGTCATTGTTTTAAATAAAAATTTCGATGTGGTGCGCAAGCGATTTACTGCGCTGCATGAGTTGGGACATTTATTAATGACGTTGCCCGACGGTATTTCTCACAAAGAAAAAGAGACATTTTGTAACCGTTTTGCGGGTGCGATGCTGATTCCAAAACATATTTTAATACAAGAAATGGGTGCAAAACGCTACAACGTTTCGGTCAACGAACTCATTAAAATTAAGGAATCTTACGGTATTTCTATCGCTGCCCTCGTTTATCGCGCCAATGATTTGCAGGTGATTACGGATAGCAGTGCCAAGCGGTTTTGGAAATTTCGAAATGAAAGCGTCAAGCGCAAAAAAGAGATTGGTTGGGGCAGTTATAAAGGTCAGGAGACTTCGGGGCGTTTTGAACAATTGCTGTATAAAGCGCTAGCGGAGGAGTTGGTTTCTTGGAGTAAGGCGGCGAGTTTGGCGAATGTGGATGTGGCGGAGTTGCGGAAGAAATTTCAAGTTTTGTAGTTAGGTGTGAGACTTTCCATGCCAGACAGGGTTGTTATACAGATTGAACGGATTTGAACGGATTCGTGTAGGTCAGGTGCCTTTTTTGCGAAAAAATTACTCGAACTTATAACAATCCGCTCTATTTTTTTATTGAAAATGCTATATTTATAGATGCCAAAAGTTGCCCTCAATGATACAAATATTTTGATTGATTTCTACAAAATCGACTTGCTCGATGCGTTGCTAGAAATTGATTTGGAGATGCATACCACTGACTTTGTCGTAGCGGAATTGGTAGTGGAAGAACAGTTGGATTGGTTGGAGGAGTTGATTGAGCAACGCAAATTAATCGTTTCTGGATTTTCAGGGGAAGAGATTTTTGAATTGATGCAAAAGGAAAGTGACAATCTAGGTTTGTCTTTGACCGATTGTTCGGCTTGGCAATGGGCGGAGAAAAATCAAGGAATTTTGCTGACTGGCGATGCGCAATTACGGCAAGCAGCGATTAAAAGCGGCGTGGAAGTGCATGGTTCGATTTGGTTGATGGATAAACTGTTGCGACAAGGAATTTTGACAGAAGCGCAGGGATGCAAGGCGATTAAAAAATTACGAAAGAAGAATCGACGTTTGCCGAAGCGAGAGCTTGATAAGCGAGAGAAGTTGTGGTGTGTAGATGCTTAGTTTTAAAACAACGGTAACTCTTCCCTCTACACAAAAAATGCTACAAAACGACCTTTCATCTATTAAATTCCTTTATTAAACCGATTTTTTTTAAAAATTTCCACGCTTTTACCAACCTTTGATAAAAAATAGTACAATCCTTTGTAACAAAAGCCTCATACCAACCGTATCACCATCAGCCATTAAATAAAATCCTTTTAAAAATTAAATATCAATTATGGAATTACGAATCGCCAACTTATCTAAAACATACTCAAACGGAGTACAAGCCCTAAAAAATGTTACCCTTGATATTCCGATTGGAATGTTCGGATTACTTGGACCCAACGGTGCAGGGAAATCTTCCCTCATGCGAACTATCGCGACCTTGCAAGAACCCGATACAGGCAGCATTATGCTTGGTGATTTGGATGTCTTGACAGAGAAAGATGAGGTTAGAAAAATATTGGGTTATCTGCCTCAAGAATTTGGCGTTTATCCGCGGATTAGTGCAGAAGTTTTGCTTGACCATTTGGCCGTTTTAAAAGGAATTACGAATCGAAGTGAAAGAAAAGAGTTGGTGAAAGCTCTCTTAGAAAAAACCAATTTGTACGACCATCGAAAGAAAAATTTGGGCGGTTATTCTGGTGGAATGAAGCAACGTTTTGGCATCGCTCAAGCTCTGTTAGCACAACCAAAATTGATTATTGTAGATGAACCCACCGCTGGACTCGACCCTGCGGAACGCAACCGTTTCCTCAATTTATTAAGCGAAATCGGCGAAAATACCGTCGTTATTCTCTCCACGCACATCGTCGAAGATGTCAAAGAATTGTGTACCAAAATGGCAGTCATTAACCAAGGCGAAGTCATGCTAACAGGCACGCCAAGCAGTGCGTTGGATGCTTTGCAAGGTAAAATTTGGCGCAAGCAAATCGAGAAAAACCAAATCGAAGAGTACAAGAACAGTTTCAACGTCATTTCCGAAAAACGTATTGCGGGCAAACCCGTTATTCATGTGATGGCAGATACTGCACCCGATGCGGGATTTAGAAGCATGGAACCAGATTTAGAAGATGTTTATTTCAATGAGATTTTTGGGGAACGAGCATTCGTTTAAAATCCAGTAGCTGATCCTTTCAGGGTATCTGCTACCTGTGGACTCAAAATCGAAATAATCTAATCAATCACATCAATCGAAATAATCAAACCATGTGGGAAATATTTAAATTTGAACTTCAATATCGGGCGAAGCGTCCGGCAACTTATATTTACTTTGCAATTCTGTTTTTAATGGCATTTTGCGCCATCACAACGGACGTCATTCAAGTCGGCGGCAGTGCGGGACAAATCAAAGCCAATGCGCCGACGACCATTACTTTTTTCTTCACCATTTTATCAGCAGTTATCGGGATGCTAATGGCTTCTGCAATTATGGGCGTGCCAGTCATTCGAGATTTTGAACACGGGACGGCGTCCATGATGTTTACTGCGCCAATCAACAAATATCAATACCTCGGTGGGCGATTTCTCGGCTCATTTGTAACGCTATTATTTGTTTTTTCGGGCATCTTTTTCGGGATAGCTTTGGGCTTTCTCATGCCTTGGGTAGAGGCAGATAAATTACTGCCTTACAATCTTGGACACATCATTCAACCATTCTTCGTTTTTGCCTTGACCAATGCGTTTATCATGGCGGGACTGTTCTTTTCAAGCGGTGCATTGAGCCGAAAATTGATGGTCGTTTATGTGCAAGGCATTTTGCTATTTATCATCTATAACCTGACGCTTAACATGATGTCGGATTGGGAAAATCAAGATTTGGGCGCGATGTTGGACCCTTTTGGTATCAGTACGGTTGAGCATTATACCCGCTATTGGACCGTTGCTGAACAAAACACGCAAACCGTTCCTTTTGACGGTGTAGTTCTCTGGAATCGACTGCTTTGGATGGGATTGAGTCTAGCAGTTTTGCTATTTACCTTTTGGAAATTCGATTTCAACTTAGTCGGCAACGCCAGTAAAAAACAAAAGAAGAATGTCCAAGTAAAATTGGCAAATGTAGTTAGTCAACACGCCGCAGTTACGATTCCAAAAGTTACACAACATTTCGGTTTTGCGACCAATATGAAGCAGCTTTTTGACCTATCTGTTTTCTATTTTAAATGGCTGACCAAGCAAATTCCATTCGTAGCAATTACCGTCATGGGACTGATTTTCACCATCATTGGAACCGTCGTTTTTGTCGGCGGTGGTATGTACGATGTCGATTCCTATCCAACGACTTATCGGATGTTAGAGTCCTTGAGCGATTTCAATATATTCTTTATCATTATCATCGTTTTTTATTCAGGAGAGTTGATTTGGAAGGAGCGCGATGTGAAAATGAATTTGATTCATGATGCGATGCCCTACCCTAATTTTGTGGCGGTCGGCGGTAAGTTTATGGCGATGATTTATGTCTTTGTTGGCTTGTTGTTGTTGCTGATTTTGTGTGGCGTGATTTCACAGGCAATTATGGGTTTCACCGATTTTAGATTGGATGTTTATTTTAAAACCTTGTTTTCAGATATCTTCTTTTTCTGTGTCTTGTTTACATTTTTGGGCTTTTTCATCCATACAATTGTTAATCACAAATTTGTAGGACACGCCCTTTATGTCTTGTTTTTTATCATCACCTTAGTGATTACGCAGCTAGGATTTGAGCACGATATGTTCCGATTTGCGTCAGGTGGTTTGGGTACATTCTCGGACATGAATAGCTTCGGGCATTATGTGAATCCATTTAGTTGGTTTAGCCTTTATTGGTTTGGCTTGGCATTGGTGATGTTTGCTTTGGTGCTGGTTTTTAGCGTTCGAGGAGCAGAAGCAGCGGTAAAAACTCGTTTAAAATTAGGGGCTTTGCGTTTGACTCGTCCACTGTTGCTATTTGGAATTGCAGCGTTTTTAATGTTTGGCTTATCGGGTTGCTATATCTATTACAACACCAATGTTTTGAATAGTTATATGAGTTCTGATGACTCAAATGCGTTGCAAGCTGCATATGAAAAGACGTTGAAAAAATATAAGAAAGAGCCTATTTTAGAAATAGTCGATACTTATGTCGAAGTCGATTTGTTTCCAGCAGAACGAGATTTTGATGCGCGTGGTCGTTATATTTTAAAAAATAAAACGGAACAGCCGATTTCTAAAATTTATTTGCAGAAAAATATTGATTCGGAAGTAACTGATACCGTTTGGTTTGATGAAAAAATAACGCTGGTAGAGGATTTTTCTAAATTCCGTTTTAAAATTTATGAATTGGCAATACCTGTTCAACCTGGCGATAGTTTGGTCGCGAATTTTGAATCAAAATTTAGAACCGTTGGTTTTGTTGAAAGTGGTTCAACGACGCAAGTTGTCGAAAATGGAACATTTTTTAACAACGGATTTTTCCCAACTTTTGGCTATCAAGACAATTACGAAGTTGGTAGAGACGATGACCGAAAAGACAACGATTTGCCGGAAAAAGAACGGATGCCTGAGCGCGATGACCCGCATGCCGTTCACGATAATTTGTTTGGAAATGTGGCAGACCGCATTAATTTAGAGATAATTATGAGTACGTCAGATGACCAAATTGCGATTGCGCCAGGTTATTTGCAAAAAGAATGGGAAGAAGACGGTCGCCGTTATTTTCATTACAAAATGGACAAACCGATTGCCAATTTCTTTAGCATGGTTTCGGCTCGATATGAGGTGGTTCGGGATGTTTGGAAAGGCGATTCGCAGGAGGTTCGTTTGGAAATTTATTACAACAAAGGGCATGAATACAACTTGGATAGAATGCTCCGGTCGATGAAAAATTCGTTGGATTATTTTACCAAAAACTTCAGCCCATATCAGTATCGACAGTTGCGAATTATGGAGTTTCCACGTTATTCCAGTTTCGCGCAATCATTTAGCAATACCGTACCATTTAGCGAAGGCATTGGTTTTATGTTGAACGTCAAAGAAGATGATGTAGACATTCCATATTATGTGACGGCACACGAAATTGCGCATCAATGGTGGGGGCATCAGGTGACCGAAGCGGGCGTACAAGGGAATGCGATGTCATCAGAAACAATGGCGCAATATTCAGCATTGATGGTCATGAAACAAGAATTGCCAGAAGCGATAATTCAGAAATTTTTGAAGCTGGAATTAGACCGTTATCTCCGAGGACGAACGTCGGAAACGAAGAAGGAACAGCCGCTTGACCACGTCGAAGGACAAGGTTATATTCACTATCGAAAAGGTTCGCTCATTATGTATGCGCTGCAAGATTATATCAGCGAAGACAGTGTGAATTTGGCATTGCGTCGCGTGATTGATGGCTGGGCAGATGCGGAAGGTCCATATATTACGTCTGACGTTTATGTTGATGAATTCCGAAAAGTAACACCTGATTCCTTGCAATATATCATCACTGATATGTTTGAAACGATTACCCTTTATGAAAATAGAACGAAGGAAACGACCTATGAAAAAGTAGGCGACGATTACCTTGTTCATTTGGATATTTCGGCAATAAAATACCGCGCGGATAGTCTGGGTAATGAATCAAAAATTGCGTTGAATGACTGGATTGATATTGGTGTTTTAGGGGAAACTGCCGATGGACGCGATACTGTTTTGTATTTGCAAAAACACAAAATTGATCAGGAAGAAATGAGCTTTGATATCAAGGTGAATGCACTGCCAGTAAAAGCAGGAATTGATCCGATTAATAAGTTAATTGATAGAAATCCAGTGGACAACCGGAAGGCGGTGACGCTGAAAGAGGAGAGTTAGAAGGCTGTTTTAAATAGTTGAAAATAATAAAATGAGCGATAGGAGTTAGCACTTCCTATCGCTCTTTTTTTACTTCCGCTTCCGCAAATACCGGTGCGCACTCTGGTCTAAACTCCGCAAAATTTCCCGAATATCATGTGACTGATTTTTGATAATAATATCGTGTCCGCTTACGCCCAAACGCACATTGGTTTCGTATCGCTTTGGTGAATTCCCTTCTACATTCAGATGAATTTCAGCGTATATTAAGTGGTCAAATTTTCGTTTGAGCTTATAAATTTTCCATTTAATAAAACGGACATGTTTGTTGGACAATTCGGTATTATTTCTGACGATGATATTCATAAAGTTAATTTTTTAAAAAGCAGGCTATCGTAAAATAGCCTGCTGAAAGGATTTAAACTCAGATATTACTAGACAATAAAATTTTGATTTTTTGGGGCTTTTTTCAGAAAATAACGCTGTTTATTTCAAAAAATCAACGCTTCCATCATCCATATCGTAAACTGCCCCGATTATCTTAATTTCTCCATTCTCTTCCATTTCCTTCAAAATCAGGCTTTTCGCTCTGATTTCTTCAATGGTATTTTTAATATTGCTTTCACAAACAAGGTGCAGATATTCAAGATTCTTAGCACTTTTTTCGCCCTCGTATTCGACCGTTTCAACAGCAGGTCTAATTTTAGTCAACATCGCAGTGATCTTTCCTAATTTAACATCGTCGATTGCGGCTTTGACGGCCCCACAATTTTCGTGTCCCATCACCAAAACCAATTTAGCCCCAGACAACCTTACAAGCAAACTCCATACTTCCCAAAATATCTTCATTCACAAAATTCCCAACCACTCTCGCAACGAAAATGTCTCCAATTCCACGGTCAAAAACATCTTCAACAGGCACTCGGCTATCCACACAAGATAAGACAATCGCTTTAGGAAATTGAGCATTTGTACTCTTTCGAACTTGAGTTGAATGGTCTCTTGCCATCAAATCGTTTTTCATAAAACGACGATTTCCTTCTTTGAAAGACTGAACCACCATATCTGGCATCAAGGCATCCTGCTGTTCTTTTGTCAAAACATCTTCCACAAGTCCTTTGATTGGTGGTGCAGATTTCACCGTTTCAACTGGTGATATATTTGTTGTTTTTCCTGACCGCAGGCGATGAAACCAACTGTTGCGAGTAAGAAAAAGATACTTTTTAGATGTTCGATTATTTGTGTTCAGGTACTTAATATGCAGGAAGAAGCAGGGGTAGCACCTTACGATTCCCCTTTAAAACCTACTAAATTTTATAAGACTATTCTTGAAATTTATTAGCTTAGTAACGGTGAAAAAATAACTTCCCCAACTGGACAGGACAAATTATCCTCAATTTTCACTTGAAATCAGTCAAAGTATCAACAATTATCCTTCTTTCAAGCAAAAACTGAGAAAAATTATCCTTTGTCCAGTTGAGTAACTTATTCTTTCATCGTTACTTAGTAACGATGAAAAAATAAAGTGTAACTACTCAGGTACTCTATAGTTGACAAAGGGGTTTTAGGGGAGAGGAAAATTGGATTTTTATAAAAAAACCAATTTTCCTCTCCCCTGAGCCTCCTCCCCCGCTGCCGAAGGTGGCGGGCTGGGTGTTTTTGAGGGAAGAATTTGGGCTTATTGCCCAAACTCTTCCCTCAAACTCCCCAAAATAAGACCTGAGTAGTTACAATAAAGTTACTTTTTTGAGCGCGCATTTTCGTCCCTAGTTTTTCCTTTAAAAGTGCGATTTATGTTGATATAATTAGCATTTTTAAAGTGAAAATTATGTACTAAATATCCGCTCAAAAATGTAAGATTATTTATTTCGCGTTCCTTAAGACTTATATTCATTATCCAGATAGAAGGAGCAATAAGTCTATTAATTATTCAACTTTATGGCAGACGCATTCACTTGACTTTGCGCTTCCTTTTCAATCAATCCAAATGCAAAATATTCCAGCATTTGTTTAATGTCTTGTGTCAAATCGGTGGAATTCCCATCCAAATCTGTCAGTCGCGGGAGATATTTAGCATTAAATAAAGTATTATTAGTTGTTTCAATCAAGGTATTGGCAAAAGAACGAGGGTATGGAAATGTGCCATTGACTTCTAAAATAATACCGGCTATTTTTTCACACAACCGTTTATAAGCTAAAAAATAACCTTCATTATTATCCGCTTCCACGGTGTTATGATGATAAGCTTTCGTACCTTCTCGCACAACAATTCTAAAAAGGGCATCTTCGTCCACAAACTCCACATCCATATTTCGATTCGCTGAATCCACAATCACGCCTAGTACAATTTTTAATCGTCGACTCGCGTCATCAATATTCATGGTATTGAATTCAATGCGGGCAATCATCCACTCCCAATACCAGTTGAGCAAATAGACAAAAAGTTGGTGTTTGTTATCAAAATAACGGTAAATTGAGCTTTCTGTTGACTCTATCTTTTTCGCCAATTTGCGAAAAGTAAATCGCTCCAACCCTATTTCTTCAATCATCAACACACTTTCCTTGATAATCTTTCTGCCTAAAGTGGTTTTTTGCGGGTCTTTGCTATAAAGATTGGGGTTGGTATTAATGTGAACAACTAAATGACTCATGTTTTTTGTTTTAATTTAGTTAGCTAATTAGTCCTTCTTTATCACGCTAAATTAAATGCCTATTTTCTTCATTGATGTTCTTTTTTCTTAAAGAGAAAAAAACCAAAAATTCAAGACTTTCGATATTTTGACTAAATTTTTAAGGAAAATAGCAGTCAAAACCAAACTCCTTCTAATGTCGGATGAATTTGGTTAAGTATTTTGTCTGAACGAGGCAAAAAACGCAGGTATAGCCTTAGCTATGACGAGTATTTTTAACGAAGTGCAGGCACAATAATCCATTAAATTAACCGACAGGATTAACTTAAATAGCTACTTAGTAACGGTAAAAAAATAACTAAATAAAAACAATTTAATAAGTTAATCCATAATACGCCGTAATTTTTTCTTCTAAAGAATTCAAAAAATCGTTGCATAGCTTTAGTTACGGAACTATTTTTTGTGTTTTTCAGAAGGGAAAAGGACAAGTATAATGACCCATTATTAAATCGTTTTTACTAAAGTCGGTCAGCATAAAAGTGACAAAGTAGTATTAGGATTCAATATTTTAAGTAAAAAAAATTCAATCCTTTTATTTCGATTAAAATCAAGCAGCGAGGTCACATAGGTAATGCTCCCCATATAGCTCAATAACTCTATTTTTTAATGCTTTTCTTGCCAAAAAAATTCGGCTTTTGACCGTCCCAAGGGCAGCATTCGTCACTTCACAAATTTCATCGTACTTATACCCTTCATGCGCCATTAAAAAAGGCTTTTTAAACTTATCGTCCAACTCATCAATAAGAAACGTCAACTCCGACATCGTTACTTTTCCTTCTCCGTCATTTTGAATCGTCGCTTTGCCAGCATTTAAGTAATAGTGATTAGTCGTATTATCAAACAACTCATTTCTCACTTTTTTCTTTCTATATTGAGTGATAAACGCGTTGTACATAATCGTCCCCAACCATCCCTTCATATTGGTATTGAGGGCGAATTTCTCTTTGTTTTTAAATGCTAGAAAAGCAGTATCTTGAAAAAGGTCTTCCGCCATTGATTGGTCTTTCGTCATTTTGAAAGCCAAAGCTCTTAAGTATTGTGTCAAGTTGAGAAACTGTTGATTGAAATTTAATGTATTCATGCTGCCTGTATTTTAAAAGCTATCATTTATAATAGTAAAACTATCATTTATTTATTACTAAACGATTCATTGTAGATTATGTTTCAAAAATTTAGCTTTTTTTTTAAATACTTCTATAAATAATAGTAAAACTATTATTTATAGAAGCTTTGCAAACTTTCTTGCAACTCTTGCGTTTAATAAATACAAGCAACGTTGCTTTACAACCATTTAATAACAACACTAAAATTATAAAACAGATGAAAAATTTAATCTTGCCAATACTTCTAATCTTCATTCTTCCAGTTGCTTTATCCGCTCAGAATATGACTTTGGGTAATCCTTGGATTAATTTAAACAATACAGATGTACAATACGGTAGAGACAACCAGCTGTTTTTGAGGAATGCCGATGTCAGCGAGCGACTATTTGATTTTGAAAGCACTTATTTTGCACTCGAAAATGCTGTTGCCCAAAACCCTCAATCAGCGGATGCACTATTACGGAGAGCCAATTTTAAAAAGAAAGCAGGTATGCTAACCGAGGCGGCAGCAGATGCCCGTCTTGCGAGAATTATTAATCCTTATGCTGCAGACCTTTTTGGTTATAATGGTCAATACGCGATTTTAAATATCATTTCTAATAAACCTGAAACTTCTTTCGTAGGATTGACGATGAACCAAAAAATGCGATACTATTATAGTGCGATGGATAGCAAATACATGGATGATACGGCAGTAGATGCAGAAATGAATGCCTTAGATGCTGCAATTTTGGAAATTGAAGCAGAAAGTTTCGGAACTGCCATTGATATTCTCGACGAATTGATTGTCAAATATCCAAATTCAGCCGTTGCTTATGATATGAAAGGTATGCTATTGGCCCATTTAAAAGAGTACGATGCAGCATTGATTGCCTTAAATAAAGCGATTACTCTAGAACCTGAATTTGCAATTGCCTGGTATAATTTGGGACGGGTTGAAAAAGAAATTGGTCATCAAGACCAAGCGGGAATCTATTTTAACCGAGCAATCGCTTTGCAGAATAATCTGACCAAAGCACGATTTGGTAGGGCATCAATTTTGAAAGCTAAAGGACAGAATGATGCAGCTATCAGAGAATACGATGAAATTATTGAAATGCGTGGTGGCAATTATTTGGAAGCTTACCTTAATCGAGGTTTGTTGCGAAAAATGACTGGCAACTTTTCTGGAGCATTAGAGGATTTAAATCGAGTTATTAAAGCAGCCCCAACGAATGCGGAGATTTATAAAAATCGCGGTAACTTATTCTTACTTTATGGTTATCACATCCATGCAATTGCAGATTATACGAAGGCAATTGATCTGGAAGGAGAATATGCAGAAGCTTATTTCAATCGAGGTTTGGCGCAGTTTTTAATTTATGACAAGGCGTCAGGATGCTACGATTTGGAGCAGGCAGAAAAGTATGGTTACAAGCGAGCGATAGAAAAGAAAAAATATTTTTGTGTGGATTAAAAGC
>JBLHWU010000174.1:0-13735 GCA_047629355.1 Saprospiraceae bacterium
GTCGATAGAGTACTGCCAATGTTGCCAGAGGAACTATCGAATGGACTTTGTTCTTTACGACCGAATGAGGATAAGTGTACCTTCTCTGCCATCTTCACTTTTGATGGAAATAATAAAATTATCGACCGTTGGTTTGGGCGTACAGTTACGCATTCAGACCGTCGATTTTCTTATGAAGAAGCGCAGGAAGTCATTGAATCAGGCGAAGGTGATTTTGCAGATGAATTGAAAACTTTAAATAAACTACATTTAAAATTACGAAAAAACCGTTTCCGCAAAGGGTCAATTGATTTTGATACCGAAGAAGTACGTTTTAAATTGGATGAAAATGCCGTGCCGATTGATGTTTATGTAAAAGAACGAAAGGAAGCCCATATGCTGATTGAGGAATTCATGTTGCTGGCAAACCGTGAAGTGGCGACGTATATTCACAAAAAAGCGAATGGGCAAGAGATTCCGTTTGTCTATCGAATTCACGACGAACCAAATCCAGATAAAGTGGCAGATTTGGCACGTTTTGCGAAAGAGTTAGGTCATCAAATGCACATCAATACGCCACAGGATATTGCTAAATCTTATAACCGCTTAAAAGAAGCGGCGAAGGAAGATAAAGGTTTGGCACTACTTGCACCGATTGCCATTCGAACGATGGCAAAGGCGGCGTATTCGAGTGATAATATCGGGCATTATGGTCTGGGCTTTCAATTTTATTCGCACTTTACCTCTCCAATTCGGCGGTATTCAGATGTGTTGACGCATCGGATTTTAGCGAGTAATTTGGAAGGTAAAATCTTGCGTGTACCAAAAGAATCGCTCGAAGAACAATGTAAACACATCTCCGCGATGGAACGCAAAGCGATGACCGCCGAGCGCGAAAGCATTAAATATAAGCAAGTCGAGTTTATGGAAAACCATATCGGCGAAGAATTTGATGGACGAATTTCGGGTATCATCGACCGAGGGATTTTTGTTGAATTGGTAGATAGCAAATGTGAAGGCATGGTTGGTTTTGATACGATGTCAGAATCTTACGATGTGTCGGAAGGTCGCTTGCAAGCTACAGGCAAACGGACTGGAGATATTTTGAAGATGGGCGATACCATTCGAGTGAAAGTGTTGGATGCGGACTTGGAAAAGCGGCGGATTGAAATGGCTTTAGTAGAAGCTTAAAATAAGAAAGGGATTTTGGTAGCGAAAAGTTTTTTTTACAACCTACTTTTCACCATCAAAATCCCTTTGTTTATAGAATACAATTTTCTTTTTTACCTCAGTTTCTTAATTCTCCACCAACTCTTTCGGGTCAGTATCCTCTCCTTTTATTTCATGCTGAACCAACGGATTCTCCCGCGTTTCATAATACATATTTCTACTACGAGTAATATCAATAGCCGCAAATAATGCCTGTCTAAATGAACTTGGGTCAGCCATGTTCTGACCAACAATATCGAAACCAGTACCGTGGTCAGGTGACGTACGAATACGCGACAAACCAGCTGTGAAGTTTACACCATTTCCAAAAGACAAGGTCTTAAATGGCACTAATCCTTGGTCATGATACATCGCTAAAATACCATCGTATTTTTTAAATTCTCCTGAGCCAAAAAAGCCATCAGCAGGGAACGGTCCCATCGCCATCATCCCGTGTTTCTTACATTCAATAATCGCTGGACGAATATGTTTTTCTTCTTCATCGCCCATCACTCCATCGTCGCTCGCATGTGGATTCAAACCCAATACTGCAATCAATGGACGCTCGATACCAAAGTCAATTTTCAAAGATTGACTCATACTACGCAACTTAGAAATAATTAGCTTTTTCGTGATTTTACCCGCCACATCTTTAATTGGAATATGGTTTGTCGCAACCCCAATTCGCAAGCCATCATTGACCATCAACATCAAGCTATTTCCTTCCAATTCTTGACTCAAATATTCCGTATGCCCAGGAAAAGGAAAGTCCGCCATTTGCATGGCTTTCTTATTGATAGGTGCAGTAACCAATGCATCGATTAAGCCAACTTTAAGGTCAGCTGTTGCCCATTGTAAGGAGCGAAAAGCATATTTACCCCCTTCTTCACAGCAACGTCCTAATTGAATATCGACCTCGTCTTCCCAACAGTTAACAACGTTAACCTTATCTTTATGAACGCGGTCAGCAGAGACCTGCGATTGAAAATGAAAGTCTTCAATATCCACCAAATTTTTATGATAAGCTACCACTTTGGACGAGCCATAAATGATGGGAATACAAAAATTTTGAATATAGTTATTAGCTAAAGTTTTCAAAATCACTTCCAAGCCAATTCCATTAATATCGCCAACTGTAATGCCTATTTTAAATTTATTCATTTCCGGTTTAGGATTTAATATTTTAAAAGAGGTCAGATGTCAGACCACTTTGTTGTCAGAGGTCAGAAAAGCATACATTTCAAACCTGATTGCTTATAGTAAATACGGTCTAGCTTCTGACTTCTATTTTTTTTATTTCCGCAAAGGTAAGTTTTGCTTGTCACAAACTACAATAAGTTCTTGTTCATGAACAATAATAAGCGAGTTCGAGATATATTTTTTATTAGACGAGGCAAAAAACGCAGCATAGCTTTGCTGTGGGGAGTATTTTTACCGAAATATAGTGAAAAAAGTAGTCTAAATAGCTATTAATTGTTTGTAGATAAGAGCTTATGAGCAAGTTTGAATTAAAAACGTACAAATTTCGCGCTTGTTTTTAAAGTAATTGAAAAAAAATAGGTTCCCTTCCAAATTTCGCTTTTACTTTGTGGCATGAAAATGAAAAAATCATACGGGCAACATTTATTAACAAATGAAGATTTGTCTTGGCAAATAGCGGAAAGTTTAACAATGAAAGGTTATTCCCGTGTTTTAGAAGTTGGCCCAGGGCAGGGCTTTTTAACAAAATATCTGCTCAAGCGGGATATGGATTTATTGGTCGTAGAAGCAGACCGGGATATGGTAAGTTATTTGGGTAAAAATTATCCAGCGTTGAACGAACGGATTATTCCAGCGGATTTTATGAAATTGGATTTAAAACAGTTTTTTAAAAAAGACGAGCAGTTTGCTTTGATTGGAAATTATCCATACAATATTTCTTCGCAGATTCTTTTTAAAATGCTGGATTATCGCGACCAAATTCCAGAAATGGTTGGCATGTTTCAAAAGGAAGTAGCGGAACGAGTCGTCGCGCCTGCGGGGAATAAAACATACGGCGTGATTAGCGTTTTGATGGCCGCTTATTATGAAGGCGAGTATTTATTTACGGTCGGACCAGAAAATTTCAATCCGCCGCCAAGGGTGCAATCTGCCGTAATTCGAATGCGTAGAAAAGAGGATTCTGAATTGGGTTGCGATGCTAAATTATTTAAAAGAGTTGTTAAACAGTCCTTTAGTCAGCGTCGAAAAATGCTACGAAATACGATGAAAGTCTATTTGTCAGGCAACGACCTTTTAGAAAGTGATTTTTTCAAACAACGACCAGAGCAATTGACATTGGAAGATTTTGTTCAATTGACGAATTGGGTAGCAGAGCATTCTTCATAGAAAATGCGCGATACCTGCGGCATCGCAGGTTAGGTTTTGAGGGATAAAAAGGTTTTTGCAAAATCTTTTTATCCCTCAAACTCGCTTTAGAATGACGAAAAAATAAATTCACATTCCTTTGAGTAAACCCAAAAGGTTATGCCAGATTTTTTTACAAATAATTTCATTTATTTGCGTTCAATACACAACAACTTACCTTTTTTTAAGTACAGAAAACTTTTCTAATGAAATACACGACTCAACAACAACGCACGTTATTCGACTTATCTAAAACATTGTTGGCGGCAGCAAATGCGACGAAGAAAGACTTGGCAAAAATTCAAATAGAATCGCTGCACAAAGTCATCGTTTACCACGAATGGCGGTACTATATACTGAATGATGCGGTACTGGCGGACTTTGAATATGATAGTCTGTATAAAAAATTAGAAGCACTCGAAGCGGTATTTCCAACTTTGAGAACTGCGGATTCTCCTACTCAACGGGTATCGAGTGATTTGACGGAAGATAGTCCACGTGTTGAGCATTTAACGCCGATGTTGTCTTTGGGTAATTCTTACAATGCGGAGGATTTAAATGATTTTGATGCACAAATTCGGAAGTTGGCGATGATTGAAGAAGGCGTAGAAATTGAATATGTCGTTGAACCAAAATTTGACGGTGGTAGCTTGGCATTGGTTTATGAAAATGACTTATTGACTCGTGCTGCCACGCGCGGTGATGGTCAAAAAGGAGAAGAAATGACGCCCAATGCACGGTCGATGAAGTCGGTACCGTTACGCGCAAATTTTTCTCAATTTGGTATTCAAAAAGTAGAATTGCGAGGGGAAGCAGTCATTCGACGCGACCGTTTTGATAAAATAAATGAGGAACGAGAGGCAGCAGGTTTGAATTTATTTGCAAATCCAAGAAATACGGCAGCGGGTGGTTTGCGAACAAAAGACGCGAACGAAACGGGCAAGCGGCACATCGAAGCCTTCGTTTATCAGTTGGGTTACACGATAAATGAAGCAGGAGAGAATGTACTAAATAAATTTTCAACGCATTTTGAAAGCATAGAAGCATTAGGAAATTTAGGTTTCAAAATCCCTCAAAAAGAGACCAAACTCTGCAAAAATATTCAAGAAGTTATTGATTGGACATTGGGTTGGGAGGCGAAGCGCGAAGGCTATGCGTATGAGATTGACGGGATGGTAATTAAGGTGAATAGCTTGGCAATTCAAGAGCGATGTGGCTATACGAGTCATCATCCGCGTTGGGCGATTGCGTTTAAGTTTAAAGCGAAACAAGCGACGACGAAGTTGCTGAATGTTGAATATCAAATTGGAAAAATTGGTTCATTGACACCTGTTGCGAAAGTCGAACCAGTCGAATTGGCAGGCGTAACAATTGGCTCCATTTCTTTGCACAACGCTGATTTCATTTCGGATAAAGATTTACGCTTGGGCGATACGGTGCTGATAGAACGAGCGGGTGACGTGATTCCTTATATTTCAAAATCACTGCCTGAACTACGAGATGGCAGCGAGCAAGTTATCCAATTCCCCACCAATTGTCCAAGCTGTGCGACGACTTTGGAACGGGCGGAAGGAGAGGCAGCTTGGCGTTGTCCAAACCACATTTGCGAAGCGCAAGTCTTGCAGCGCATGATTTTTCACGTCTCCAAACCTGCCATGAATGTTGATGGAATGGGTAAATCGATTGTCGAAAAATTTCATGAAATGGGTTGGTTAAAAACCTTGCCTGATATTTACCGATTAAATTATGAAGAGATTGCGACGATGGAAGGTTTTGGGAAAAAATCAGCGACAAATCTAAAAAAATCAATCGATAAAGCGAAACAAAACCCAATTAAGCGATTGCTACATAGTTTGACGATTCATCATTTGGGTAAAAAAGTTTCGCAACTTTTAGCGGCAGAGGTTGAACATGTTTTGGACTTAGCACATTGGACTGAAGAGAAGTTCATCGATATAAAAGATGTAGGGCCAAAAGTAGCAGCGAATGTTATCGAATATTTTGCGCAAGCTGCCAACATCGAGATGCTGAAAGAACTCGAATCTTTAGGCGTAAATTTAAAGCAAACTGAAGCTGACCGACCTAAAATTATTGACAAAAATGCGCCACTTGTTGGCAAAACGATTCTCTTTACGGGGAGTCTGCAAACGATGAGTCGCAAGCAAGCCCAAGCAATGGCGGAAACTGCTGGAGCAAAAAATATCAGTGCGGTTAGTTCCAATCTGAATATTTTAGTAGCAGGAGAGAAAGCGGGGTCAAAATTGAAGAAGGCAACAGCGTTAGGTACGGTTCAGATTTTAACAGAAGAAGATTTTTTAATAATTATCAAGTAATCGATGATGATTAATCAGTACCTGATTACTTAGATAAATAGAAATCGGGATGGAAATATTTTCATCCCGATTTCAGAATTTTTATTTGATATTAACAGATAAACAGACCTGACAATGTCTTTTATTGTAACTACTCAGGTGGTTTAAACCTTATTTTTAGTTAAAAAGAGTTAAAAACAGGTATTTTTAGTTATGTAAATGTTAAAAATATGCTTTTTTGTCGAAAATTTGAAAAAACCAGACATTTATAATTTTTAAAAAAAACTATAAATAACTGATAATCAGTATATTAAAGCACCTGAGAAGTTACCTTTTATTTCCTATTTGTTAACTTCTGGTAGTTAATTGACTTAATATTCAAAAAACATTTACTAAATCTTCTTTTTCTCTATAAATTGCTCTACTTTTCAGTCAGACTTAAAGATTTTTTTACTGATACATCGGAATACTTAGATAAAAACTTTTCTCAACAGAAGAAAAGTGTTCATCTGATTTTTTCTTTTAGAAACTACTACGCTGTTATGGTTAAGCACACAATGTATAATGCATTTACGAAAGTGCCTATGTTTGAAAAATCGCCTTTGATAAATTTTATTCGCGAAAATTCAGAAAATAAGGAGGTATCTGCACTAATGGTTCAAGAAGCCATAGATTATGCTGTCAAAGAAATCCCCTCCTTTGGTGGTTTCATCTTGACTGCGCAAGAGGAAGATAAGATGTTGGGCGCAATTGTCGTCAACAAAACAGGACTGAACGGTGGTAATCCTAAACACCGCGTCGTTTACTTATCTATTCACGATGATTATCGTCAAGTAGGAGTTGGTTCCGAATTAATTAAAAAAGCGGTTCACTTTGCGAAAGGAGATATCTCTTTGCGCGTTAGCTATGAAAGTGATGCGATTGAACGCTATAAATCTTTGGGATTTCAACCAAAATATGTAGAAATGCGCTTGTCTGCGAAAGACTTAACGCTAAATAAATAGCCGTTTTTCAAAAAATCGACCTCTGTTCTGTATTAAGTATTCTGACAATGAAAAATCTTGTCTAGATTTATTATCTACCTCGTTTACATCCTTTAGGAACGTGAAACAAATAAACTAAGATTCTTGAGAGGATATTCATAAAGGCCATCCCCTTTTTCCCCTACTTTTAGTATTATTGTGTGTCCTAACATTTTTACCATACGGCGACCGTAACTAATTGACAAAACTATGTTCTTAAAATTTAAATTCCTATTAAGCCTAACCCTGCTTACTTTTACCCTATTTGCTCAAAATAATCTACAATCACCAGATGATTTTCTACCGCACAAACTTGGCGAACATTTTACACCACATTACATGGTCGTGGATTATTTTCAACACGTTGCAGAAAATAGCAAGCATGTAAAATTGGTAAAATATGGAGAAACCAATCAGAAACGTCCACTCTACTTAGCCTTCATTTCTTCCAAAAAGAACTTAGAAAATTTGGAGGAAATTCGTAAAAACAATCTGCGACTAACTGGTTTGGAAAAAGGAGATATGACCGGAACAAGTGCCGTTGCAGTCGTTTGGCTGAGTCATGGCGTGCATGGAAATGAAGCAGGTGCGTCCGAAAGTTCCATGCAAAGCATCCATAAATTGGTTAACCCTCAGAATATTGAAGCTAAAAAATGGCTTGAAAACACCATCGTTATCATTGACCCAAGTATCAATCCTGATGGCTACTCGCGCTATACGCATTGGAATCGAAACGTAGGAAATCAAGAGCCTGACCCCGTCCACATTGCTCGCGAACACGAAGAACCTTGGCCAGGCGGTCGCGTCAATCATTACCTTTTTGATTTAAATCGAGATTGGGCATGGGCTACACAAATTGAAACCCGACAACGCCTTGAAATTTACCAGCAATGGATGCCGCATATTCACGCTGACTTTCATGAACAAGGACATAACGACCATTATTATTTCGCCCCAGCTGCGCAACCTTTTCACAATTACATTACCAGTTGGCAGTCTGAATTTCAATACGAAATCGGTAAAAATCACGCAAAATATTTTGATGCAGAAGGCTGGTTATATTTCACTCGTGAAGTATTTGATTTATTTTATCCAAGTTACGGTGATACTTATCCGACCTTCAATGGCGCAATTGGAATGACTTACGAACAAGCAGGACACAGTTTTTCTGGTCGGGCAGTTATTATGGAAAACGGTGATACTTTAACATTGAAAGACCGTGTTGACCATCACCAAACTACTGCTGTTTCGACTGTAGAAATAGCTTCTAAAAACGCCAACCGCTTAGTTGAGCAATTCAAAGCCTACTTTGATACAGCACAAAATAATCCTCCAGGTCAATACAAAACTTTCATTATTAAAGGTACGAATGACCAAGCAAAATTGAAACAATTAACCGAACTTCTTGACCGTCACCAGATTAGATATGGACGTGCGGGACAAGGCATCAGTGTTCCTGCTTTCGACTATGCTTTAGGCAAGGACTTACGGCATGAAGTGATGGAAGGCGATTTGATTATTAGCGCATTTCAACCGAAAGGTTTGCTGGCACAAGTACTTTTTGACCCACGTTCTGACCTTGTAGATTCCTTGACTTACGACATTACAGCATGGTCGCTGATGTACGCTTATGGCTTGGAAGGTTACGCGAGTGCGCAGCGATTAGACCCAAGTGGTGATTATATTTTCGAAAAAAAGAAAGTTATATCAGATCAAAAAAAGCCGTATGCGTATGTTGCTAAATGGAATTCTTTGCAAGATGCTCGTTTTTTAAGTGCCTTATTGCAAAAAAATATCAAAGTTCGGTATGCTGAAAATAGCTTTAATATTGACGGCAATCAATACATGCCTGGCTCATTAATTATGACCAAAGGCGACAATCGTAAGAATGTAAATTTCTATGAAACAGTCGTAAAAATCGCTAAGGAATTTGATATTCAAATAACGGGCGTCAGTACAGGCTTCTCCCAAGTGGGGTCTGATTTAGGTTCAAGTTCGATGGTTTTTATTGAAAGACCGACGATTGCAGTCTTATCTGGCGAACAAACGTATCCGAATGAATTTGGACAAGTTTGGTATTATTTTGAACAAGATTTGGGCTATCCAATTACGAATATCAACGCGGATAATTTGTCGCGCGCAGATTTGAATAACTTCAATTTACTTATTATGCCTGAAGGTCGTTACCGTTGGAATGACAAAGTAATGCAAAAAATAAGCAATTGGGTTTCCAGTGGCGGTCGTTTGATTTCGATAGGTGCCGCCAACGGTGTATTGGAAGATAAAAGTGGATTTGCGCTAACGAAATATGCGAAAGATTCAGATAAAAGTGCCGCTAAAGCAGTGAGAGAAGAAGCACAATTGATGACTCGTACGCAGATTTACCGCGACAAGACCCGTGCATTTTTACCGCAATCTATCCCTGGTGCCATTTATAAAATTAAAATGGACAATTCGCATCCACTCGGCTTTGGTTTCAAAGATTATTATTTCTCTTTAAAAACCAGCGGGCGTAGTTATGACTTATTGAAAGATGCCTGGAATGTGGGTTACGTTGGTGACAAACCATTGATTTCGGGTTTTGTTGGTTCTCAAAAGCAGCAAGATTTGAAAAACTCGATTGTTTTTGCGGAGCAAGAAAAAGGTTCAGGCAGCGTGATTTATATGATTGATAATCCGTTATATCGAGGATTTTGGGAAGAAGGAAAATTTTTATTTTCTAATGCGGTTTTCTTTGTGGGACAGTAAAATGTTCCCTTTTGATTCCGTCCTATCGCTTATGAAAAAGAACACTGAATACGGTGTAACAAAAATTTATTTGAACTCGTATCGTAAATTTTTCAACACATAGCATAGCAATTTCACATAGCCACATAACTAATTTTAGCTTCCGAAAAGCTATATGAGTATGTGAAATTGCTATCTGTACTATATGATAAAAAATTACGCCACGTATCTATTTTTTTTTTAAATGCAATAGATTAAGTACCTGGACACAATTAACGAATAAAAACCTTCTGCGTAATTATTTCTCCTTCAATCTCTATTTTCAAAAAGTAAATTCCTACCGGAAAATTCGCAATATCCATTTCTATATTTTCATTTAAAATAGCTTCTTTTTTTACATTTAAAATGGTCTGCCCGAAATGATTTAACAATTGAAAATTAACCATTTTTAACTCAGACAATTCCATTTTTATAAATAACTTATCCGTTGCAGGATTTGGAAAAATTGAAAAACCCTTTTTCACTGATATCTCATCAACCGCTACAATTTCATCAATTGAAATTTCATCCAAAGCAATATCTGCATTAAAAGATTGCCCCGTTGAGTCAATCTCTCCCGTAAAAATAATCTCAATCTGCTGACCGTCAAAATCACTCAAATCGAAGGACTCAAAATTCCAAGCATCCTCACTCGCCATTTGTTGTTGACCTTCTATTAAAAATAAATTATGAAGACTACCCAATTCATCCAGTACATCTACACTTAGAAAACCGATACCGTCGCCATAAGCATGATAAGCAAAGGTTAATTCGGGATTGCTAAAACTAGTTAAATCCAAGCAAGTCGTCCTCAGAATCGCTTGACTACCGACCGCGCCATCCGATGATTCCATGTAAATATACTGTCCCATTCCACCCGAAGAATCATTAGCAGGGCCAGTTCCTAAAGAAACCGTTCCTCCGGTATTTACTCGAAAAGGCAAGTCACTGATATTATACAAATTCGAAAAAATGGTCGTGTCTAAAGGTAAGTTTTCAAAAGAAGCCTCCAGTAGTAGCGTAATGATTGGTCGATTGGAAATCGTTTTTTTGACTCGATCATTGGAATTATTGACATCACCAGTTGCTGCTGCAATCACTTCCAAATTATAAAAATCAATTTCACTTAAATCCAATTCATAATTAAAAGTATACAATAAAGATTCCCCCGCTTCGATAGTATCAGGGACGATTTCAGTCACTATTAAAAGCTCATTTTGATAAAAATTTAAAGGCATATCAAAAGTTACCACTGCGCCTTTATTTTCAATTAAAACGCTTAATGCTTCCGCGGTTGTTAGTTCACAGTCTGAATTGGGAACAACGATTTCCGACATTTTTATATCCGCATTATCACTCGTTCCAAAGCTCAATTCATAACCAAAAAGTCGGTCAAAATCCTCCGTAACTTGCAAAATTCCACCAAGAGTCAATCCTGTTCCCCACGTATCTGTTAGAAACAATCCACCGGCGAGATTATCTACTGTTTCAAGGTCTATTTGGACATCTCTAGCAACTCCTGTCGGTGTACCTTCAGGAAGCTTCAATTGTGTAACTAGAGCATTCAAATTGCCTCCTGCTTGCTGAAACGCCCAGAGATACGGCCCGCCTTCACTTTCCTTATCAACTACCGCCCCATAAATATCATTCAAGGTATGCGTCGTTATTGGAATGGTCAAAAGCAGTGTGCCCATTTTTGAAAACAACGCAATATCGGTACTGAAATTGCCGACCCAAAATCCACCATTTCCACTGTCTGCCGTTTCATCGTAAGTTAAAAATCGAACATTCTCCAGAAAAGGAATTTCCACGGTATTGACAATCATTTTGGTAACAGGATTAATTTCAAAAATGCTCTGTGTATTGTTTGACATCCAAATACTCGTGCCATCCCAAGTCATTGCACGGATGCCAAAAATAGATGGAATGCTAAAAGTTTCAAGAACATTGCCGTCGTTATCCAAACGCGCAATATTGCTGCTATTCCATTCTCCTACCCAAAATTCGTTATTAGAATGAACGATGCTGCCAAGGCTACTCAACATATCGTTTGTAATCGTATAATCAAATTGGATGTCCCAAAGGGCAACGACGTTACTAGAAGGATTACTCGGAGGATTGAAAAGGGGAATCGTGGTAGTTGAAAAAGGTGATTTTTCTGCGGATTGAGCAAAGCTGAAAGTTGAAGTTAAAATAATTAAAAGAAGCAGTAAGTAATTTTTCATTAGCTTAAATTTTGGTAAAAATAAAGCGAAGAATTCGAGTAGCGTTTCTTTTTAAGAGAAAATATCTAAAACAATGGAAATAGAAAAGAAGGCAAGTTTATAAAAAAGGAAAGCCCGTTGAAATTAATCAACGAGCTTTTTGGTGGTGCCTCCAGGAATCGAACCAGGGACACATGGATTTTCAGTCCATTGCTCTACCGACTGAGCTAAGGCACCAGCCTTTTTGCTTTACCCCGTCGGGTTAAGCGGACGCAAAAGTAATAGCCTTTTTTAATATTTCCAAAAAGTTATAAGGTTTTTTTCAAAATATTTTTCAATTGCGAGTTAAGGGTTGCGAGATGCAAGTTATGAATTGTTTAAAATGTCAATAAAATAGGGGTTTTTGAGAAGATTTTGGGAAAACCAGGTTAAAAGTAGTTACTTTGTACATTTCTAAACATTCTGATAAAAGTTAGTCTTAAAATCAAAATAGTCGAGTTAATCATTCAATAATCGAAAATTATGTCTCCAGCAAATAGATTGAGTATGCCGTTCATCGTGATTGCCATGAGCCTTTTTGGAGTTTCTCATTTTCTTGAGGATGATGGCTTCTATGCACAATTGGCAATTCCTTTTGTCCTCCTTGGGGCTTTATGTTATGTTTTTGCGCCGCAGATTAATTGGCGGTATCATTTGAAAAAACCGCCAGTAATGGATTTTGGCTTGCGGCATTTATTAGAAACGAAAGTGGAATTCTATAAAGAAATGCACCCATATGTTCGTAAGCAATTTCGAGAACGCGTGACTTTATTTATTGAATCGGTTGATTTCAAAGTACAAGTTTCAGATGAATTTCCTTCAGATATGAGACTTTGCATCGCTGGAAGTGCCGTCCGATTGTTGATGGGACGAGGCGATTACCATTTTCCAAAGTTTGAAAATGTCATCTTGTATCCACACCCTTTTCCGAGTCCGAAGTTTCCAGAACACTGGCATACGGCTGAATTTTTTGAAGAGGACGGCGTTGTGATGTTTGCCGCACAGCCGCTTCTGATGGGCTTTATAAATCCAAAACAATATTATAATGTTGCTTTGCACGAATATACAAATGTGTTTCAATTGAGCTACCCAGAGTTGGATTATCCAACGTTAGACGAATCTGCTTGGGGACGATTTCAGCAGATTAGTGGTTTTAGTAAAGCCCATATTGTTAAAGCGCTTGGCTTGCCTGACGTTTCTTTACTGGCAGTGGCCACGGTTCATTTCTTTGTTTATCCTAGAAAATTGGCGGCGGCGTGGCCAGAGCTTTCGCAGCAATTGGAAGTGATATATCAAACAGAAGCGAAAAGCTAAGAATAAAATAATTACGCATTGCCTGCGGCAATCGGGTTGGATTTTTGAGGGAGTAAAAGATTTTTGCAAATCTTTTACTCCCTCAAAACCCGCATTATCCTATAAAAAAAAGGGTTGACAACTGAATGTCAACCCTTTTTTTATATCAATTTTTCTAAAATTAATTACTCAACATCACTGGCATTACCAACATCAAAATCGATTCACCATCCGCATCTTCACTTGGCAATAAAATACCTGCGCGCGTCGGTGCTGACAATTCTAATTTGATTTCATCAGATTCTAAAACGCCCAACATCTCCCCTAAAAATTTAGCGTTAAAACCAATCGTAATTGGTTCGCCTTCGTAATTACATTCCAAAACCTCCTGCGCCTCATTAGAGAAGTCCAAATCTTGTGCAGAAACGGTCATGCTATCTGCTTTGATATTCAAAATCACTTGATTCGTTGTCTTGTTCGCGTAAATCGCAATCCGTTTTAAGGAATTTTGAAAGTCTTTACGTGG
>JBLHWU010000175.1:0-13648 GCA_047629355.1 Saprospiraceae bacterium
ATGGGAATAATACGCTGACGGATTTGCGGACGGGCTTTACAAATGATGTACAGATTACGGCGGATGAATTTAAGTTGTTGTTGTTTGGGGGAGTGAAGGAAAGGGTAAGGAGGGAGTTGCGGGTTTTATAGATTTCTTTTTAACGAAAAAAATGGCTAAATTTGTCAGGTTGTTTTTTTTTATTTAAAACGATGAAAATGAACGAAATAGGTATTCAACATAAAATTATCGCAGCTATTCAGGAGTTGAATGAGTTGCAGCAGCTTAAATTATTAGAGTTTATTGAGGTGATGAATTTTAAGAAGAAAAAAGCGCGTTCTCCAATTTTGGAATTTGCGGGCATGTTTTCAAACGAAGATGCTGAGGAGATGGAGAAAGCGATTTTGGATTGTGAAAAAATAGATGAAGATGAGTGGTAAGTATATTTTAGATACCAATATTCTAATTGCTCTT
The DNA here is from genome assembly GCA_047629355.1 of Saprospiraceae bacterium. Classification (GTDB taxonomy): domain Bacteria; phylum Bacteroidota; class Bacteroidia; order Chitinophagales; family Saprospiraceae; genus CAYUNA01. The sequence goes on from JBLHWU010000175.1 coordinate 454, forward strand.
TTCAAGAAAGAGGAAGAAGTTGTTAAGAAAATTAGCAAAGCAAAAGAAGTATTTATACCATCAATCGTCATCGGTGAGCTTTTTTACGGAGCCTATAAATCAAGAAGGGTTTCCGATAACGTCACTAAAATTGATACATTTGAGTCTAAAATTCCTGTTTTAGATTGTAATGCAGAAACAGCTAAGATTTACGGACAAATCAAAACTTAATTGAAACTTAATTGAAACTAAAAGGTACGCCAATTCCTGAGAATGATATTTGGATAGCTGCTATTGCGATGCAATTTGAACTTCTGCTGGTCACTCGGGATAAACATTTTGATAAGATTGAAAGAATTATAATAGAGAAATGGTAAATTGTAGTTTTTATGAAAAAGAGAAAATTAGCACAGTATTAATTGATGAAACGTTAGCAGGTATTTCTGAAGGATTGAAACCGATTATTGATGATTTGGATGTTGATTCTTTGAGTGAGGCGCAGAAAGATAATTTGTTGGAGAAATTGGGGGCTTTGGAAAAGAAGGCGCTGGAGATAAAAGGGCGTTGAATCGGTGAAAAAATTGACTATTCAATATAAAATTATCCCCGCTATTCAAGAATTGCATGAGTTGTAACAGCTTAAATTATTAGAATTTATCGAGGTGATGAACTTTAAGAGAAAAAGGCGATTTCTCCGATTATGGAATTTGCGGGGATGTTTTGAAAGGAGAAGGATGAGAGGGATGAAGGAAGCGATTAAGGATTGTGATTTTTTAGATAAAAAAGAAAAAAAATATGAAAGCTAAAAAACGGTTTTGTTTGATAACAAAGTATTTGATAATTGGTGGGCTAGTTTTACTGAATAATGCCGAGCTGAGGAGTCAAGATTTTCAAGAAATAGCTAAAAAATTGAATGGTAAATATGATTTGCCTTGCCATCAATCTCACGTTAATCCTGAAGAATTTGATTGTTCAATAGAAGAAGGTTTTACAAAAATCAAAATAGACATAACTACAGGAAAGGGGTTTATGTCTGAAAACATTGATGGTACATCCACCAGAATCTGGGATTTACAGATTACTCAAGAAAAAACTGATTTTTGGCTTTCTCTAAAAATTAATAATTCTCAGAAAAAAGGATTACTGATAAATGCGGAAACCAACGGGTTTACACTGAGTTTTGAAGAGGAAAAAATTAGCCATGTATATTACTTAAAATAGTATTCATTTTTATGAAAGCCACAATCACATTTCTCGTTTTTATCTTTTTTAGTTTTAGTTGCAATGCTCAAATTAAGAAAAAGTACCTTAAAAAATTCGATAATAGAATTAATTCGATGGCTCGGGAAATTCCAGAAGACTCCTTGAATTATTATTACAATAATTTTTCTATTGTTAATTTCAATTTTCATAATGAGGAAATAAAAAAGGGCTTTAATTCTTGTCTGAATGCTATTGAGAAAAATGGTTATTTAGACAGTTTAATTGTGCAAAATAGATTTGGACGAGCTTCTGATAAAATACGAATTACTTTAAACTATCGTGTGCCTTTTCAAATATCCAATGAAATTATTCGATACTTTTATACTCAAGGTAGTGATTTAGAATTATTATTTTTTGACGAACCTCCAAAAGGTACTAAGATTGATGATAGATACCCAGTTAGAGCTTATAAAACGATGCTAGTTGGTTCACTTTTCTGCTCTTGGGATGTGAGATTAAAAACAATAACTAAAAATGAAACAATTAAAAAATTGGTAACCCTCAATAATCAAGAAGAATTCATCAATTTTTTTATTGAGAATGACGAAAATCATCGGAAATTAGAAGGGTATATGAAAAAGTTAATTGGACGGGCACATTTTAATGGATGTGAAGAAATAGATAATGAAGAAGTTAGGATAGCCTGCGCTGATGATAAGTACCGAGAATATGTGAAAGAAAATTTCTATAAAAAATTCGGTAAAAAACTTCCACGAATAGGATTAAATGTCTTGTTTAATAAAAACGGCAAAGTGATAGATGTTGAAATTACTAACCCTGATGTTTTAGAAAATCCACAAGAAATTATTGATTTTTGGTATGCAATGCCTAATTGGATTCCTGCTGAAATAAACGGACAGCCAATTAAAAAGTCCATGTATATGGAAATGATAAATCGTATAGACTAGACTAACGAAAACTAAAAAACTCATGACACTAAAAATTGGCGAATTAAGCCCCCTTCAATTAGAATCATTAAAAGTCTATTCTTTCTCACCAACAGAACAGGAACTGATTGAGATTAAACACATCTTAGCTCAGTTTTTTGCGAAGAAATTGGTAAAGAAAGTCTCTGTGGCAATAGATAAAAAAGGAATTACAGCAGCAGACTTAGAATCTTGGGTACGTGGAGAATAGATTAAAAATAGTCATTTTAGAAAAAGCCTTATCTTTAGAAAAAACTATCGCATATGAATTTCAACGACCTACTATCCGAAGTCTTAACACCCCCAAGCCCGCACAATGGTCAAAAACTCACCAAAGAAGAAAAAGTCCGCACGGATTTTCGAGCGTGGCTAAACGGCGATGTCAAAGCAGAATTTATTAACAGGGAAATAGTAATGCATTTACCTGCTAAGTAACGGTAAAATAATAAGTCCGCCAACTAACAACGTTTATTTTGTTCTTTTTCTCCACTTCGGTCGAAATGACAAAAGATGTTTACTTTATAAATAGGAATTATCTCTACATAATGACTGTTTCAAAAGTGGAAAATAAGGACAAAAGAAATACTTGGTAGTTGGCGGAGTTATTTTTTTACCGTTACTAAGCGTGGTCATTTGAATGCTGCGGATAATTTATTTCAGCTAATGAATGTGTATGTCGAAATTCACCAACTCTGCACAGTCTCCACAGAAAAAGCGTTAATTGGTTTGGAACGAAACGATTATGAACCGGATATTGCCTTTTGGAATCAAGACAAAGCAAAATATTTTGATGACAATACTATGGTGCATCCGCCTGCTGATTTGATAATTGAAGCCTTGTCTGACAGTACAAAAGGTCGGGATAGAGGGATTAAATTTAAAGATTATGCAGCGCATAAAGTTCAAGAATATTGGATTATTGATAGCAAGAAGAAAACGGTTGAACAATATGTTTTAGACAATGAGAATGCTCAGGAATATTCCTTAGTAAAAACGATTTAATAAGTTGGACCATAATGCGCCGTAATTTTTTCTTCTAAAGAATTCAAAAAATCGTTGCATAGCCTTCGTTACGGAACTATTTCTTGTGTTTTTTAGAAGAGAAAAGGACAAGCATAATGGCCCAAGTTATTGAATCGTTTTTACTTATTGAGTAAAGTGGGCATTGAACAACATATTGATAGTCAGGTTATTACAAAATTCACGATTCCAGTTAAAAGTATTTTTGATAAAAGCGTGAATTTGCGCGTTTTGCAAGATTTTTTTGATAGTGAAAAATAACCCCCTAATACCAATAACTCACCTTCAAAATCACCGCCCGATTATTAGAAGTCACCCCATCAGCACCTCCAAAGTCCATCACATCATAATTATCCACATATACTAAAAACACATCAGACATTGGCGAAAAACGCCATTGAATCCGGCTATTGATGCCCATATATTCGGATTGGTCAACGTATTGAAACAGCGTCGTCCAAAGCAGATTTTTATTGAACCCAATTTCTATTTTTGAAATAAGCGCGGTAATTTTTGATTGACCATAAGGGTCTGGAAATTTCAAATTATTCCATTGATAACCAACCGAAAAGTTGCCCCAGGGCTGAATTCGATAATTTGCGCCCACTTCAAAAGAAGTCAAATGTCCATTATAAAAACCACCCGTTTTGGCGGAAGCATTGAAGGAAATCGCTTTTCTGCCGTCGGATTCAAAAGAAACGTCACCCGTCAAGGTTTTGTATCTGTCAATCGGTAAAGGCGTGTCGCCCGTGAAGCTAAATGGATAAAGCAGAGAAATGTCATTATAAGAAAGAGACGCCCTCATTTCAGCGGTATTTTTAAGGGTCATTCCATAGCGCAATCTTGTGGTAGATTCGTTGAAACTCCAATCAGAATTGGCTATCGTTTCATTTCTAATATCAATGGAATGTCGTTGAATTTTACCCGAACGTGGTCTTTTCTGATATTGTAAAAATACCGTTTCTGAATTAAATCCAGCTCGAATCGTGGTATCTCGCAGCGCATCATAATTGTTGACGCGAGCCGTAAATCCGATATCTGCAAAGTAATTTTCTTGAAACATTACGAAGTCGGAATCAAAGGTCCAATTGGCATTCGTGTATTTAAATCCCGTATTGTAAACCATCTTTTTATCACTAAAACCATCTTTCATCGAACCGTGTCCGCCACCCCAAGCAGTCACTTCTCCATTGTCTGATTGATAAAAACCTTCCACACTGACATTTCGACCATAATCATTTTCAACGGCTTCCGTTTTTTCATAGGCCTGTCTATTGAGAAAAAGACCTTGCACAAAGGACCGACCAAATTGCCGCTTAAACGCCACTGCCGACTGGTTTTGCGCCAAAGAATTTTCGGACGACCGACTGTGAACATTCATAATCCCAATCCGATTATTTTGATTGATATTCCCGGTCGCCCTTGCCCCGTAAAGTATCGGTACAGCTGCCAAATTCCGATTCAACCCAATTCTTCTGGAAAAAAATGGACGAATACCACCCGTTCCAAAATCAGCAAAAACATCGGCATTTTCCAGAAAAAAGGTTCTTTGTTCTGGCAAAGAAATATTGAATCGAGTCAGGTTGGTCACCAGCTCATCCGCTTCGACTTGTGAAAAATCAGGATTCAATGTCAGGTCTAAATTAAGCGTAGAGGTAAGGGCAATTTTTGCATCCAACCCAGCTTCAAAAATGAATTCAGAATCTTCGTCTTTAGATTTACTGACTCGACCAGTGACGTAAGGAATCAAGTTAAAATTCCCCGTTTTCTTAGTCGGTGGCGTGTCCCATACAAGCGAACCTGCAAAAGCGGCATTCGGTGGCCAAAAACCTTCTGGAACTGCCGTCCAATTGTGAAATTCATTACAATATTTGATGTTCCGCACGAAGTTCATACCCCACTCTCCCAGTTTTGGATCGTACCGCAAAATTTTAAAAGGAATCGCAAATTCGGCTGACCAATATTCGTCGGTGACTTGGGTTTCAACGTACCATTTATTGCTCCAATCTGAGGATACATCAGCAGTCGCGCTACTCGTCGCGTCCCATTGCACCCCGATTGCAGAAGTGCCAAACAGGACAGCGGTACTCCTCGTATTCAGCGGGTCAAGAACGATTGCGATGCCGTCATTGTCCCAATAAACATCCCTTTTCAACGTGGTAATCGTGATGGGTTCAGACTGGTAACACTTGGCGGCGACGTACAGATATTTGTCGTCGTAAGCCAATTTTATTTCCGTTTTTGGGTCGGCAACTTGCGCAAAATACGGTACTTTTTGCCAAAAATCAGATCCCGTTTCCGCCGCACTCCAAGTGGCTTCCTTGAGTTCACCGTCTATCGTGATTTCGTCGGTCACTTTCGTAATGTGGTATTGGAAATCCTTTTTGAAATCAACGGGTTTCAAGTCTTGAGTGAAGCCATTTTGGCAACAAAAAAATAATAGCAGTAGTATAAAATTACGCATGGAAAATTTTTTGGCTTTAAATGCAAAAACACAAAAGTGCGCATTATTTCAACAGCCTTCCGACTACTTACGCAAATTTCACCCCAATAGTTCAGATGAAGACAAAAATCGGTTCGTGGATGAATTTAGTGGAGGGTCGAAAAATTTACAATTTTTTGCCTCTCCACTAAAAGTACCGCGCCACCTGCGGCGGTGCGGGTTGGTTTTTGAGGGGTAAAAAATGTTTGTACAAATATTTTTACCCCTCAAACTCCCTTTGTCCATGAGCCCAAAAATCAAGGCACCACTATCCTACATCCACCTTCCAAACAATCTAAAACTTCCTTTCCCAAAACGCCACCATAATGCAATTGACAGGCCTGACTTTGAAAGTCTGACAAATAATTATGATACGTATCTAAAGTCTTTTCGAGCGCATCGGCAGCCACAATCGCAATATTCAAATCACCAATTTTGTTAAAATCCAGCGCAATTCTTTCGAGGATATTTTGCTTTTCACGATAGGTTTTAAAAAGTGATAATTCTAAACCTGACAAGCTATCTGAATTTGGATAATTGGTCGCTAAATATTGCTCTACCGATTCTTGAATATCATAAAAACACTTGCTATGCCGAAGGTGTTGTTCTTGCAAATAGGCCAGTTGATTTCGCAAGCCATCCTCAATCTCTTTTTGCACTAAATGTGCTTTTTCTTCAGCTTTTTCTTGACAAAAAATACAGTTGACGTAGCGCGTTTTGACCATATTCAAATGTTGGACGCGTTCATTTCTACCATTCGGAAGGTCTTCTAAAATACGAGCATATAAAGCTTTTTCCAAACGGATAATTTCGCGATTGCTCATGAAGAACAAATCTCCAGATGACTCAGTTTTTTGCGTCAATTCTCGATATGGCTTCAGTTGATTTAAATGTTGATATAAGTCAGTTATTGCCAAAGTGGACAGGTCTTTTTCTTTTAATTCCAGACACAAGGCAGGAATTTGGCTGAGCTCTTTTAGCTGTTGGTCAAAAAACAATAACTCGTCAATCTGTTTGAATAATTTATAATAGGTGATTCGATAATTGTCTTCCAAATAGGCTTTCAATTCGGGGTTATTCTCCCCTTTTCCAAACGCCGTTTTGTGCGCCATCAATAGCCCAAATTGCTGTTGCGTAATTTCTAAAAGTAGTTCGCTATTGGGTTCTCCTTTTTCTTTTGCCCGTTGATATTCTTCGCAATTTCGTTTCAAATCTAAGGCATCGCGCAACAAAGTCAAAAACGATTCTTCCGTCTGATAAGCAATGCTACCTTTCCGAAATTCTTGCAAATTAAACAGTCGCTTTTGCAAATATTCTTGGCTGATTTCAACATTTAATTTATGCGTTTCCGGCAAAGAATACGCCGATTTGTAACGCGCTACCAAAAGATACGGATTGCCTTTTAATTTAGACAATCGAGTCGGCTTGTCTTTCAATTCTTCCTCCGAAACAGATTCCTTATCCAAAATATCCGACCAAACATTATCCTTATATGGCTTCACCAATTCTTGAAAATTCCATTTTATTTGGTACAAAGACGCCGATTGTAAGATGTATTCGTAATCTTCATTTTTGGGCAAGATGGGAATGCTAAATTCAGAAACGATTTTACCCTTGTATTTATCTTCAAAAAACTGCTGCGCCTTGCCCATCATTCCCCAAACACTTGGCTCTGCAAATAGGCTATTCGTCACAATTTTATTAATGCTCGACGAAATGCGATACGCGACTTCCAGCAATTGATTTTTTTGTACCGCTTCGATTTTTGCGGTAGCATTTAAAGCGCGACCGTTCAGTTCTTCATCGGTGATTCGGTCAATTATTTTACCTTCTTTTTCTAATATTTTAAAAGATTTAGCTTGCTTAACATCAAAAGCATACATAGGAAAAATAATGGAATCCTGAACTTGCTTCGGATTTGGCATTTCTAAATAAAGGTGTAAGGATTCAATTTTATCAAAATAACGAACACCCACTTTCTTGCGCTCTTCGCGAGTCAAATTATTGGCATCAAATAACTCAAATAACTGTCCTTCATTTAATAGAAAAACCGCAACGGAATTGTAGTGATAATCTGGAAAAAAAGTTCGATTAGACTGCCACTCGCCTACACTTTCGGCGTGAATGCCCACGTTTTGAGCAGATAAATTGAAGGCAAAAAATGAAAATAATAAATTAAGAAATAAAGCAAATAATAAATAGTATCGAATCACAGGTTAGGTATTGTATAAATTTGAAATGCTTTTGAAAAATCAACATCTACTGAACGTAAAAAATGCACAAAGTGACATATAAGTAGGTGATTTTAAGATTTTTAAATTCGATGCAAAAAAACAAAGGGGTTTTTGGTGTTTTTTTCTAATTTTTTTTGGGAAATAGGAGGAAATACGAAGGGAGGAGGAAATTGTTGTTTTAAGTACCTGAATATAAATAATCGAACAATCAAAAGAGTCAGATTTTTTCGTTAGTTTTCTCTAAAAAATTATTAAATAATCCCTTTATGGAAGTATTTTTTAGAGGAAAATAACGGAAAAAGATACTTTTTAGATGTTCGATTATTTGTGTCCAGGTACTTACATTCATCAAATTGATATTCTGTCTAAATTATTTCTCCTAACTTTGGATTTGCAAAAAACTTTGAAAATTAAAATTTAAACGTACAAGATGAACAAAATAACCTTTTTTATTGCATTAATTCTATGCTTTTCAGGAACAGTAAATGCTCAATTTTTAAAAAAATTGGGTGATAAAATAGCGACCGCCGCAGAAAAAACGGTGGAGCGAGAAGCAGAAAAAAAAGCAAGAAAAAAAAATGAAGAAGTTGTCGATTCTACGTTTAGGGAAGAAAGAAAAGACGAAAAAAAAGATGAAAGAAAAACAGCGTTTCCTGGTCTCTCAAAAGTAGTACCTGCAGCAAGCTATGCATTTAACCATGAAATAAGAATGCAAATCACCTCTGGTAAAGAAGTGATGGATGTGGATTATTTCCTATCAGATTCTGATGATTTTTTGGGTATTCAGATTAAGGATAAGAAACAAGAAAACTCTGTCTTTACCGTTTTGGATGTTGACAAGGAAGCCATATTTACTTACATGGAAAATGATGGACAAAAAATGCAAATGGGTATATCCCTTAAAGCAAAGTACATGAATAACCAGCCTGATTTTGACGTTAAAGCAACAGGGAACACGAAGATTATATTGGATTACAATTGTCAAGAATATCTAATGACTGGCGAAGATATTACCGCTAATGTATGGGTAACTAAAGAGGTGGATATTCGTTTTCCAAGTCAATTTTATAACATAAAACAAAAAAAAAGCAAGCATCAACAATGGATGCAGGAGATAGATGGATGGATGATGGAAATGACAATGGTCGAAACTTCTAAAAGAAAACCAAAGACCACTATCATGAATTGCTTGTCGATTGAATCCTCCAATTTTGAGCTTAATTCAACTGATTATTCGAGTATTGGATTCTAAATAACGGTCAAAAAGATTCAATAACCTGCCCCATAATGGGCAGGTTATTGAATTCTTTTTACTAAGTAATACGTGGTGATTTTATCAATTTCCTTTCTTTTATTTACTGATTTTCAATATTCTTAAGGCACCTTGAATGACCAATATAAAAACAATCGTTCCGATTATTAAATCAGGTTTACTAGAGCTGAATATGCTTACGGAGAAGCCGGCGATTATTACGCCTAAATTGATTATTACATCATTCGAGGTAAAAATCATGCTTGCTTTCATGTGTACTTCTTCTTTACTCTTTGACTTTTGCAAAATATAAAGACAAATTCCGTTTGCAATAAGTGCAAATATTGAAACGGTAATCATTATCGAAAAATCAGGAAGTTTTACCCCACCAAAAAATCTTCTTAAAACCTCAATGAACCCAATAATTGCAAGCGTAATTTGAAAATACCCGGCAAGTTTTGCTATTCGCTTTTTCTTTATTGTTGTCCCGCCAACCGCAAAAAGACTAATTCCGTAAACAAAACTATCTGCTAACATATCTAAACTATCAGCAACAAGTCCCATAGATTTTGAAATCAGACCGGTTGTCATTTCAATGATAAAAAACACAAAGTTGATAATCAGTACTGTCCAAAGCAATGTTTTCTGAGAAATCTTTTCATCGAAAATAATTTGGTCCGTCGCTTCAGTTGAAATTTTCTTTCCTCCTAAGTTCAATTCGATAACTGACTTTTCAATTTGGTTATCTCTCTCTTCGTGATAAACGGTCAATTTTCGATTTGGAATATCAAAATCAAGGTTTTTAATTCCTAAAATTTCGTCTAATTTCATTCGGATGAGATTCTCTTCTGAGGGACAATCCATTTTAGAAACTTCAAAAACAGTTTTATACATTTGCTTTCTTTTTTGAATCGGCTACAACACCATCGTCTTTTGAGTCTGCCATTTCTATTATTTTAAAAAGTGCTTCGCACCAGCTCTGTCGCTAATATTTTAAATTTTCGATTTAAAATTCCTTTACGTTAAGTAACGGTGAAAGAATTAGTCTTTGAAGTATTCCTACCTGAAAAATAATACTAAAACATCATCCAAATCTACAACAATACCCTAAAAATCTCTAATTCTTAACCTCCAATTCCAGAAAAAAAATTTCAGAAAAAACGTCAAAGAACTCCCTAAAAACAAAATCAAGCAGTTACAAAATAGACAGATTTTACTAAAAAATTGACCGGTTAAAACGAAAAGCAAATACAGCGGTTGGCAGCAATTTAATGCATTAAAATAGCGTGATTTTAAAGATTATCCTATTTTTTTTTACAAATCAACCAAAAAAAATCTAATAAAAAGTAACAAAATTAAAACACATAACCTCCAAAAGTCTTTACTTTGCGTGAATAATTATTTTATTCTTGCCCTGAGGTAGAAAATTTAGATTTTTTTTTAATACAATTAATGTATTTTTTACTTTTAATAGACCTGTAAATGAACGGGTCTACTGTTGATTCTCTTTAAGCGGACAGTCAAAGGTTTAATTACGGTGACAGCAGTAACTTCTGTTTCCAAAACCAACAATATGAATAGCGAGTTAACACAAGAAATAGAGCCCAGTATAATCTCCAGTCTTCCTGACTTTTTAAAAAAGCTAAAGGAGACGCCTTCTAAAGATTTTCCTGCATTATTAGACAACCTGGACGTTTCCGCCGATGATTTCTCCGACCACGGTTCTTGGTGTGAAGACCATTACAAACGAAACCATATTCTCAAAAATGACCGCTATGAAGTCATCTTAATTTGTTGGGAAACAGGGCAGACCACCCCAATCCATGACCACGATGGAGAAAACTGTTGGGTATATTTTGTTGATGGTCAATTTTCAGAAACGATTTATAGTATGAAGGATAAAATGAAAGTTTTAGCCGAGAACGAAATGCTTCCAGGTTCGGTTTCCTACATGACCGATGCGAGTGGGCTTCATTCGATTAAAAATACCACGAAAGGCAGAGGAATGACTTTACATTTATATGCGAATCCAATTCAAAAATGCCGCGTTTTTAATAAAACTAAAAACACTTTTTCGGTGAAACAAATGACGAATAGTCTGGAAGAAGCCAACTGATACTGCACCAATGTTAGGGGCGTCCCCTTGTGGTCGCCCAACATATAGTAAAAATGTAGCTTTAGGCGACCACAAGAGTACGCCCCTACATAAACAATCGAGATTTTAATTTCCAAATTTTATAAAAATTCACATGTCAAATATATCTAAAGACTTAAAAACGTTTAATCACATTGCCAATGCCTTAATTCAAGAGGAGCAAGCAAACCCCGTAACCAAAGTAATTCTTCCCAATGAACTATTTGAAACAATAGATTTAACTTTGGAAGATGCCCCTATTTCCGACGAACAGCACAGTAAAGTGTTAGAAGAAGTCGTACTTTCTACCCCAAAAACAGCAACGAATTTGTTTTTCAATCAGTTGTTTGGCGGACGCCAAAGCAAGGCAGTTTTGGGTGATTTATTGGCGGTATTGCTCAATAATAGTATGTACACTTATAAAGTAGCAGGTCCTCAAGTAGGGATTGAAAAAGAAATCATTCGCAAATCTTGTGACCTCATAAACTATGGTAAAAATAGCGGCGGAACGTTCCCAACGGGTGGTTCGATGAGTAATTACATGGCCCTCGTCATGGCACGAGATGCGGCTGACCCAAAAGCAAAAAATGATGGTGTCACGCAAAGAATGATTGCTTATACGTCTAAAGAATCTCATTATTCCAATGCTAAAAATGCTGCGTTTGCAGGAATTGGTCGCAATAATGTGCACTATATTCCAGCGGATGATAAAGGCAAAATGATTCCAGAACAATTGGCTGCTCAAATTGAAGAAGATTTACAGAAAGGCTACAAGCCTTGCTTCATCAATGCCACAGCGGGTACGACTGTCTTGGGAGCATTTGATTCAATTGAAGCGATTGCCGAGATTGCCCAAAAGCACAAAATCTGGCTGCATGTGGATGGCGCGTATTGTGGAAGTGTATTGTTCAGTGATAAATACAAACACTTGATTAAAGGCGTTGAAAAAGCGGACTCTTTCAGCTATAATGCTCACAAAATGATTGGCACGCCCTTAACTTGTTCCATCATTTTGGTGAAAGATAAAAAGTACTTGGAGAATTCGTTTAGCAATGATGCCAGTTATTTGTATCAGACCGATGGTGATGATTATAACTTGGGTAAAACCTCCTTTCAATGTGGTCGCAGAAATGATGCCTTGAAATTTTGGACACTCTGGAAATCAGTTGGAACGGAAGGTTTGACGGAAATCGTTGACCACCAATTTCATTTGGCAGATGTGGCTAGAGATTACATCAGCAATCATCCTGATTATGAATTGTACAGCTTTGAGGATTCCATTTCTGTTTGCTTTAATTATAAAGGTATTTCTGCGGATGAATTGTGTACCGGTTTGTACGAAAGCCAAGAGACCGTTGTTGGTTTTGGGTCGTTCAAAGGACAGCAATTTGTGCGGTTTGTGACGATTAATGCAAACAATTCGGCGGAGGACATTTTGAATTTCTTTAAGGTGTTGGAGCGATTTGTAGAAGAGAAGATGGGGGAATTGGCGATGGAAATGGCGTAAATAATATATTTAAAAAACTATTTTAATATCGATAAGTAAAAACGATTTAATAAGTTGGACCATAATGCGCCGTAATTTTTTCTTCTAAAGAATTCAAAAAATCGTTGCATAGCCTTCGTTACGGAACTATTTTTTGTGTTTTTTAGAAGGGAAAAGGACAAGCATAATGGCCCAAGTTATTGAATCGTTTTTACTAAGAAACGCGTAGTAATTAATTAGATAAAATCTTGTCTAAAAACACCTAATTAATTGCTACGCGTTACTTAAATAAGTGACACTATTTATTGGGGTAATTTGAAAACATCTTTATTCCGCTATTTTCCTCTTAAAAATAGTTCCGTGATGTAGACCATGCAACGATTTTTAAAAGAAAACTATCGAAAAAATCTTGCTTTCAA
>JBLHWU010000176.1:0-13645 GCA_047629355.1 Saprospiraceae bacterium
GTGTCGGATAGCATTTGGATGAGTTTTGAATTTGTACAAGGCAAAAAACGCAGACATAGCCTTTGCTATGGCGAGTATTTTTAACGAAGTACAAATTTAAAAATCGCCAAATCATCCGACAGGATTAGCTTGAATAACTACTAAGTGCCAAAGCAAAATTACTTCTGGATAATTTTGCTTTGGTACTTAATCCGGAGAAATCAAAGCGGTGGGCTGAACCGAATGTCATCAACTTAAGTGGAGTTAGCGGATACCTTTAAGGTATCTGTTACCTGAAATGGAGCGAATTAGATAGCAGATACTCTAAAAGTATCCGCTACCTGTGCGCTACTAAATCGTTAAGTTGATGACATTCGGGGCTGAACCCACCGCTTCGGGAGAAACGTCCAAAATCAATTTAACATGCAAAAAAACGTATTAATTACAGGAGTTTTAGGTGGTATTGGGTCAGCATTGGCGAAAGCATTTCAAGAAGAAGGCTATTACGTTTATGGCGTTGATAGAAAGGAAGACCACATTCAGAGTTGCAATCGATTCTTTCATTTTGACATTCATAAATTTGTGAAAGACGTTGATTATCGGTTGCGTTTTACGTCGATTTTTGATGAAGTTATTCCAAGGTTGGATGTTTTAATTAACAATGCGGCAGTACAAATTTTGGGCAGTTTACACGAAATAAAACTCGAAGATTGGCAAGAAACGATGAATGTAAATCTAACGGGCCCGTTGATGATGAGCAAATTGTTTTTAAGTCGATTGGAAAAATCGCATGGAAGTATTATCAATATCGGAAGCATTCATCAGCAATTGACGAAGCCGAGATTTATCAGTTATGCCACGTCAAAAGGGGCGTTGGTTGCTTTGACTAAATCAATGGCAGTAGATTTATCAGGAAAGATTCGTGTTAATGCCATTAGTCCCGCTGCGATTGAAACACCAATGTTGCGAGCAGGTTTTGACAATGATGAAGCAGCGATTGATGAATTGCGAAAATTGCATCCTGTGCAAAGAATTGGCTATCCAGCAGACGTAGCGAAGTTGGCCTTGTTTTTAGCATCAGAAAATACTGGATTTTTGCATGGTGCAAATTTGTCACTTGATGGCGGGATAAGTTCTGTCCTGAAAGACCTTTAAATGTTTAATGGTTAAGGATTAATGTTTAAGGAAGGGCAGCCAACATTAAACATTAATCCCTAACCATTAACAATTATTCTATGATTACTTTTTGATAAATAGATTGCGCTCCATTGCCAATTTGTAAGACATAAACGCCTTTAGCAAAATGGTCGAAATCAAAATGTTTGGTCAACAGACCGGTGCTGAAATCAAGCGACGCCGTAAATAATTTTTGACCAATGATATTGTAGAAATTGACCTTCAAATCACCAAGTGGCTGTCCTTCCATCACCAAAGTAAATTGTCCCGTATTTGGATTCGGGAAGACCTGAAATTGTTCTAAGCCCGGAATCTCTTCCGTCGAAATTACAATCACATCAATCTCTTCCGTAAAAGTTGCCACACCACAATCATTCGTCACCGTTAAGGTTGCCACATAAGTGCCTGGCTCATCATAAAGGTGAGAAGGAGATACCGATGTACTGGTTTCATTGTTTCCAAAATCCCATAAATAGCTATCGCCGTTGGTAGAATTATTGGTAAAACTGACCGCCAAAGCATCTGCAATATAAGTGAATTCAACCGTTGGAATATCGACGACACTAATGTATTGGTCCGCTAAGAAAGTATGACTTCCTCCGGCATTGGCTACCGTCAAATTAACATCATAAATGCCTAGTTCGGCAAAAACAATTGTAGGATTTGCTTCATTAGAAGTAGCTGGTGTACCGCCTTCAAATGTCCATTCGTAAGAACTTGGATTTCCTGTCGAAAGGTCTATAAACGTGACTTCAAACGGCGCGCAACCTTCTCGTACCTCTGCATCAAATGCTGCAAACGGCGCGACAGCGGTCACATCAACTTGCTGAATTAAGGTATCTGGTCCACATGCACCATTCGCAATTAAAGTTACATCATAATTGCCTTGCTGCGGATAAGTATAAACTGGATTTTCCTCGTCGCTCATTTCTTCATTTCCAAACAACCAAGTATAAGTACTCGCATCAGTTGATAGATTGGTGAATGTAACCGTTGCATCCATTACCGATAAATCAAAATTAGCCACAGCTTTAGGGTTTACTTCAATGTAATCCACCTGTTCGTAAGTATCGCTTCCCAAAGCATTCGTTGCCATCAAGGTAACCGTAAAGAAACCTGGATTATTGAAAATAACGACTGGATTCACTTCGGTAGAAGTCGCTGGGGTACCGCCCTCAAATGTCCACAAATAAGTCTCTGTATTGTCAGAAGACAAGTTTTCAAAAGCGACGACCAATGGAGGACAACCTTTTACATTATCCGCTTGAAATGCTGCAATCGGTGCTTGTGTAGCAATAACCAGAATCTCTGTCGTTTCGATAGTGCCGCAATCATTCGTTGCCGATAAAGTAACAGTGTATGCGCCATCTTCCGTATAAGTATAGGTTGGATTCGGCTCTGTCGAAGTGCCTTCATTGTCACCAAAATCCCAGCTATAATCAATAGAATTACTTGAATTGTTATTAAAAGTAACCGTTTGGTCAACCGTTGTAAAATCATAAGCAGGTAATGGTAAACCACTGACCGTAATATAATTCATTTGCTCAAAAGTATCTTCTCCTGCCGCATTTGTTACGGTCAAAGTCATACTAAATGTTCCTTCAGTTATAAAAAGAACGACTGGATTTTCGTCAGTTGAAGTCGCTGGATTTCCATCTTCAAAAGTCCAAGCGTAATTCACTGCGTTGTCAGAAGATAAATTCATGAACGCCACTTCAAACGGCGCACAACCTGCCGTTGCTATCGCTGCAAAGCCTGCCATTGGTGGTGTCACAATTGGAACTTCTTGCGTTGTCGTAATCGTACCACATTGGTTCGTTGCCATCATAGTTACCGTGTACGTTCCGTCATTCGGATAAGTGTAAATTGGATTGGCATCCATACTCGTCCCCATATTGTCTCCAAAATCCCAAGTATAGCTCGTTGCGCCATTTACGGTATTTGTAAAATCAGCTTGGTCATTGTTTACGGAAGTAGAAAAATCACCTGTTGGTAAACCAGAAATCGTAATGTAATTCAGCTCAGAAATGGAATTCATTCCTGCACTATTGCTTACTTCTAAAGTAACGGAATACGTGCCCGGTGTGCTATAAGTCACGGATGGATTTTGTTCTGTCGAAGTCGCCGGTGTACCGCCTTCAAAAGTCCAATTCCAGCCTGTTGTATTATCGGAAGAGCTGTCTGTAAATTGAATCATATCGCCTGCGCAACCTGTTTGGGTATTGGCAGAAAAATCAGGATTCGGTGGCGTTACAATCGTTACCATTTCAGTAGAAGTCACTGAGCCACAGTCATTTGTCGCGGTCAAAGTAACCGTGTAAGTTCCGTCATTCACATAAGTATATGTAGGGTTTTCATCCGCGCTTGTACCTGTATTGTCCCCAAAATCCCAAGCGAAACTGGTCGCGCCAATTGAAGTATTGGTGAAAGTAGCGACTGCATTATTGGAAGATTGACTAAAGTCTGCCGTTGGTACATTATTAACGATAATGTACGCAGTTTGTGTAAACACGTTTACACCCGAACCGTTGGTAGCCGTCAAGGTCACATCATAAGAACCTGCCATATCGTAAACCACCGCTGGATTTTGTTCCGTAGAAGAACTTGGATTTCCGCCCGGGAAAGACCATGCCCAACTTGTGGTATTCGCTGATGACATATCCATAAATTGAACTGTCATCGGTGCACAACCCGTCGTTAGATTTGCATTGAAAGACGCTTGCGGTAGGGTAGAGACCGATACCGATATTGTCGTCATGCTTTGTCCACAGGCATTTGTTGCCGTTAAAATAACAGAATACGTACCATCAGCAGCATAAGTATAAGTAGGATTTTCCTCGATGCTTGTTCCTGTGTTGTCACCAAAATCCCAGGTATAAGAAGTCGCATTGGAAGTCGCATTGGTAAATTCTACCGTTTGGTCATTTGCCAAACTCATAAAATCAACCATTGGAACATCGTCAATAAGGAGGTAAGAAGTTTCTGTAAAGGTATCGTCACCTGTTCCATTTGAAACCATCAAAGTCACATCAAAAGTACCTTCATTATTGTAAACAACCGTTGGATTTTGTTCCGTAGAAGTCGCTGGGTCACCACCTGAGAAAGACCAATTATAGCTGGTTGCATTTTCAGAGGATTGATTGGTGAATTGAACGGTCATTGGCGCACAGCCGGCAGTTGTATTGGCGGTAAAGCCCGCAGTTGGAGGCGTTGCAATAACGACTTCTTGTGTCGAAGTGATTGTTCCGCAATCATTTGTTGCTGATAAAATAACGGAATACGTACCGTCCGCAGCATAAGTATAAGATGGATTTTCATCCATGCTAGTCCCTGCATTGTCCCCAAAATCCCAAGCATAGGAATTGGCATTGGTCGAAGTATTATTGAAATCAACCATTAAATCCGTTACTGAACTGGTAAAATTAGCCACTGGACTGCTATCAATTGTAATATAGTTAACTGTCGTTGTCGACACGGAACCAGAAGCATTACTTACTTCTAAAGTTACATTAAAGGTACCGACATTATCATAAACAACAGTTGGATTTTGGTCTGAAGAAGTAACAGGGTCGCCGCCTTCAAAAGTCCAAAGCCAAGCGGTTGCATTTTCAGAAGATTCATCAAAAAAGCTAACGGTTTCTGGTGCACAGCCAAAGGTCGTATTTGCTGAAAAGGCTGCATTGGCTGGTGGATTGGAGATGGTCACTGTTTGGGTGAAAACGTCCGTTCCACAAGCATTCGTTGTTTCCAAAGTCACCGTATATATTCCATCTTCATTGTATAAATAAAATGGTTCAAAATCATTGCTTGTGCCGGCATTGTCTCCAAAATCCCATAAATAAGTCGTTCCATCCACTGAATTATTGATAAAATCAACTCCAGAACCATTAACAGTTGAGTTGAAATTAGCACTTGGTAAATCTTCTGCAACAATGTAAGCAAACTGCGTCGTTTCATCCATCCCTGCACTGTTCGTTACTGTCAAAATTACGTCGTAAGTACCTGGCGTATCGTAAGTCACCATAGGATTTTGGATATTGGAAGTCGCAGGATTCCCACCATCAAATGTCCAATTCCAAGCAGAAGGAATGTTTTCTGAGTCATCCATAAATTGTACATCAAATGGCACACAGCCGTTGGTTACATTTGAAGAGAAATTAGCTATTGGAGGCAAATCCAGCTCAATGGTATATTGAACCGCGTCCGTTCCACAATCATTGGCCACGATCAAAGCAACCGTGTAAGTGCCGCCTTGGCTATAAGTATGTGTTGGATTTTGCTGAGTGCTGGTACTGTTGTCGCCAAAATTCCATAAATAAATACCACCTGTATTGGTCAAATTATTAAAATTAACCGTCAAGCCATTGGTCGTAAAATCAAAATCTACGATAGGCGCATCTTCGACTATAATATAATCAAATTGCGTTGTCGCGTCCGTTCCCGATGCATTGGTTACCAACAAAGTCACATCATAAGTACCTGGTGCCGCATAGATTATGTTTGGATTTTGCTGCGTAGAATTATTGGGAGAACCACCAGGGAAAGACCAATTCCAGGAAGATGCCCCATTCAAGGATTCATCCGTAAAATTGACTTGTAATGGTAAACAACCTTGGTTGATGTCGGAGCTGAAATCTGCAATTGGAGGCAAATTTAATTGACAATCACTCGTTACTGCAATATTGTCAATAAACATATTATTACCAAAGCCATTGACATTTTCAATTTTAACTCTCGCTTGGTTAGACCCTGCAAAACCTGAAATGTCCAAAGACAAACAGCCATTTCCGAAGGTCGTACCAAAGCACCATTCTGTCTCATCCGCAGGAATAAAAGCCGAACCTTGGTCAGCTTTAGTCGCAAAATTTCCACTGCCGTTTTCCGTTGCTGCAAATACACGCGTGTAGCTTACCCCATTATTGGAAGAAACATAAACGACTAAGGAATCACGGAAAGTAGCAGAAAATCGGGCATAAGCATAATCAATATCTAAATTAATAAATGTTCGTCCCGAAAAATCTAAGGCAGGTGAAACCAAAGCATCACGAGATCCCACATTATTAGTATTAAAATTATCAAAACTCATTACGGTATTTCCATAACGACTTGAATTAACATTCACTGCAGTCCACGCTTCACCGCCACTTGGGTTTTCAACAGCCCAACCGTTTAGACCTGTTTCAAAATCAGTATAGTGAAAGAAATCCGTACCGCTACCGACACTAATGGTTTGAGAAGTTGAATTTGACCCGTTGCCATTAGAAACGGTCAAGGTTACATTGTAACTGCCACCATTATTATAAGTAATCGTCGGATTTTGTTCGGTAGAAGAACCTGGAGTACCGCCTGGGAATGACCAGTTCCATGAAGTTGGACCATCGGTAGATTGGTCAATAAAAGTCACCATACTTCCCGTACAAATTTGGGAATAATTCGGAGCAAATGCTGCCGTTGGTGGAATTGGAGGACCGCAGGTAGACAAACAACCACCGCTAATCAATCCAGCAACAAAATTATCTATAGAATTAATGGATTGAGCAGACCAAGTTGCGGTATTTTGTACTGAAGGTGCCATTATGAAAGGGTCACCGCCATTATCGTGATTTGAATTAAAATTATGACCATATTCATGAGAAACCAATACCCGCTTAAGATTGGCATTGGAAGTGAAATCTTGCAAAAGATTGTATCGAAAGGAGCCACAAACTGCGCCTACGTAGGCGACGCCGATGGTCGAACCCGCCAAATCAAGTCCTGTCCATAAAGAAGCTAAATCGTAGGAAACACTAAATCCACCGCCTTGTCCCCAGAGTCTGAAATCTGTTAAATAATCACCTGCATCTGGACTACCTGTACCATTCGGCCAAGGATTATTCCCATTGGTAACGACAAATTGCTGGACGATAAGAAACTGAATTTCATGTGTGAAAAAATCAGTATCGTAATCTGTTTCTACATTATTTTTAACGGCAATATTGTGATTTTCTACATTGACTACAGTATTGTAAGAAGCAAACATCGCTGCATCTGACGCAATTGCCAATTCTACTTCATAACAAGCAAGCACTGATTTGTTAACATTTTCAACCGCTTCCGATTCATGATCATGATTGTGTCGATGTTTCATGGAGGCTTTATTACTCGCCAATTCCATTGCACCACAGGT
Organism: Saprospiraceae bacterium; assembly: GCA_047629355.1. Lineage (GTDB taxonomy): Bacteria > Bacteroidota > Bacteroidia > Chitinophagales > Saprospiraceae > CAYUNA01. Next base: position 7,322 of record JBLHWU010000176.1, read on the forward strand.
GCCGTCTTTTGAAACCACATTTTGACCATTATAAACCACAAATTGGTTCTTTGGTGCGGCAGCGTTGAAATACCAAGCTGGCTCAATAAAGACGTATTCTTGCCCAGTTTTGACAAAACCGTAGATGAAATCTGTATCTAAAGTCAAAGCAATTACTGAGTTGGTACTGCCTTGCAAGGCACCTCTAAACGTTTTATTTTCACTGCGCGGAAGGTCTTTTACGCCCTTGTTTGTTTGGATCGATAAAACATAATTATCGCCTCTAATATCGTGTGGCGTAATGGAAAAATCCCAATCGTATTGGCTGCCTAATTTTAATTTGAAATCAACATCAACTGCGCCGCTTTTCGCAAAAGCATTCAGTGTGGTGGCATCAATTTCATATACTTCATACTTTGTGAATTGCTCAGAAAGTGAAGGATGTTGGGCGTTTTTCAGCAATTTACCGTTAAAAACAGCTTTTTGTGCAAAAGACTGAAGAACGAATAAAGTAAAAACAAACGTGGTGATGAGCTTCCAATTCATGTTGTGAATGATTGTTAAAACGGGTTTGATAATAATGATATTTACGTTTTCATTAAATGCTTAATACGGGTAAAAGAGTGCGTGGTTTTGAGTAAAAAAGATAGACTTAATAGAATGTGAAATCTCGCATTTATTAAACTTCTTTTTATGCTTGTGTTTGCTGAAATTAATGGTGTTTGAAATAGAATTTCTGTCTGATATCGTAATAAAATATAATACGGGCGATGAATATTCCTTGCACAAATATATCTAAATTTTCTACTAATAAAAATTAGATTTTAAAAAGAGAATATTACAAGACATTTTTATTGGTCTTTCCTCGTTTAATAGGAAGTACTGAATGAATCATTTGTTTAGAATTTTATTAAAAAAGAATAAAATTTTCAGACAATTAAGTAACGGTAAAATAATAAGTCCGCCAACTAACAACGTTTATTTTGTTCTTAGTTTTTACTTTTTAAATAGGAATTATCTCTACATAATGACTGTTTCAAAAGTGGAAAATAAGGACAAAATAAATACTTGTTAGTTGGCGGAGTTATTTTTTTACCGTTACTAAGCTGTTTATTTGGTTGTTTATCTAAGTATTTATAACTTTATACTTCCAAAGACCTGATGTCTCCCTCCGACTATATTTTTCCACTACTTTATTTTTATTGATTATTCCTGACTGTTGATTGGGACAGCTATTGTTAAAAAAAAATCCTATGTCAAAACGAACAAACTTCTGTTGGTTACTGAGTCTATTTATTTTGCTACAATTTAGCTGTCAAAAAAATATTTTTGAAGATGATACTGGTGGAAACGGCGGTGGTAATAACCAAACGGCTGATTGGGAACCGCTCGAATTTGAAACGGAACGCCTCATCAAGAATTTATACGGCACTCCTTTTCAACTATATTTAATAACGGACAATGAGTTTGCACGATTTAATGAAGACCTGGAACTGGTGGAAAAACGAACGTTAATTCCTCAGGGGATTGGATTGAGTCGGCCGGTATTGAGTGATAACATTTTTACTCGAATTACTACGAATTCAGCGGGCAAGCAAGTTATTGAATTTCACTTAGCGAGAAATCCTGCGGGCGTAAAGAAATTTGTGGTAGATGACATAGAATTGCCAACCGATGACTTTTTTGAACTAGAAATTATTCAGCGAAGCCTGGGTGCATTCAATGATAGCGAAACCCAATTTTTAATCCCTGCAAAGGTAGAAAATGGCGGTGATGCCTATGCTGTTTTATATGTCTTTGAAATCACTTTTAATTCCACATTTGATGAATTTGTTAGTATAGAATTCAATAGAATTGACCTTCCTGATTTGATAACCGATGCCACAAATATTAGTAATATCGTTAATGTTCGCTATTTCAAAGAACACTTTTTTGTGAGTACCAAAAAAGGAGGCTATCGGATTTCTGAGGAGTTGGAAGTTGATAAAATTTTCCCTTCTTCTCAATGGATACGGGATTATTTCGTTTATCAAGACACCTTATATATGACAGGTCTGAATTCATTTGATTTGCACCAATCACCTGATAATGGCTTAGAATGGACTCGTTTGAATAAGAATTCTAAGCTAAAAATGGTTGAAAATGTCAACGGTTTATTATTCAATCAAGAAGTAGGAGGTCAAGTATTTTTAGCAGCTGACCCTAATCTTTGTGATGAAAAAGAAGTCGTTTACACCTCCGATATTCCAACGGGTAATTTAGCGGCATTTTATGGATTAGCTTTTTTTCAAGAGCAGTATTATTTGAGTGCAGATAATCGAATTTTTCATATTTCTGATATTGTAACGGAGTAATTTGTTTCTTTTAATAAATGGTTTAATAATTGCCATAGATACCAATGAAGAATCAAAAATGAAGAATGTTGAATTGAGCAAAAGCGCAGTTTATAACTCAAGTTATCAGCGCTTTATAAATAATAACTGGAACTAATTTTTTATTTCTAATTCTTCTTCTTTTTTAAAAGTCTAATAAGTTACCCTAAATATTTTGACATTAAAATCAAAGGGATTTTGAGGGGGAAAAGGGGTTTGTAAAACCGCTTTTCTCCCTCAAAACCCAATCCGCGATGCCGCAGGCAGCGCGGAATATATTTCTCACTTCTGAAAAATCAAAATAATTACGGACACTTACTTACATCTGTACACAGTAAATTTAATGAAACCCAACGCTTCGCAAATACTTCTTTGGCTGACTTTCGCGCTTCTGGCGTCATGGCCAACGGGTGATTTGTGTGCGCAATTTGTGGATTATGAACGTCTTTTAGACCATTTACAAATAGAAATTAACTTGGGCAATCCAAAAGCTTTAAGAGATTTAGGCAGCCTTTTAAATAATGAAGAAGCAAAAAACAGGGCACAGGAATTAATGGTAAATCATACCTTATTTACGACAGAAGAAATGAACTTTAGCCACTCTGTCAGTCGACAAAAAATTCTTGATTTTTTCTACACTAATCAAAAAGCATTCAAGCATTCGCAATTGTTAAATGCCTTCTATCTTACACCAATCGAATCGCAAGTTGCCCCTTATGAATTGAAAAATCCAAAGCGAGAAGAACCTCGTGATTTGTCTACGCAACTTCGTAAATTAACCCTTAGATTTGAAGCCTTTATTGCTACAGGAGATGAAAAAGCAGCGATAAAGACGATTCAAAGAATTGGTGAATTGCAGACGGTGGAAGGTTATAAATATCTGGTAGATGTCTTGTTTCAAAATCGTTTATTGTTAGGTTCGTTTGAAAATGCTGAACTGGTCATTCAGGAAATATGTTATGTTCTGATTGATTACCCGACGAATAAAACATTAACCACTGTTTTGCAACTTATTGAAAATAAGCTGATTACGCCTGAATTTGCTTCACCGATTTTAGAAAAATTGACTAATATTTCAGTAGTAGAAGATAAGAACTACAGCGCTTTAGAAAAACGTTATGAATATTGGCTAGATTCTTTAGGAACGGTTGAAAAAATGCGGGAATTTGGCTATGGAATGGTTTTTAATATTAAAAAAAGTTTTTTTCAATTTCCTGTTGATTATTATGGAAAAATATTAAGTCAAGCCAATCGATATACTTGGATTCGTCACAATGCGCGGAAGGATATCGTAGCAACGCAGCATTCCCGAGCGCTGTTTTATTTGGCGGCTTTACTTTACAAATATCGAAATGATGCGCAAAAATCAGAAGAATTTGAAGATATTTTATTGGAACTGAAACAGCTAACAAAGTTAGATGTCGCAGTTGAAGGGGCGGACGGTATGGCTTACTCGCATGACTGGAAACAAGATGAAAAAGCACTGATTAATTATCTAAAATATTGGTCGGTTCATTATCCTGATTTTGAATGGGATGATATTAGGCGGTCGTTTGTTAACCGAGAATCAGCGTTAGCTTTGACTGAAAATTATGAGCGATTGTACCGTCGTTTGAACTCCAATAATGACTCCGTTGCGATGCAATCTTATTTGCTATTAACGGAAGGCGATCCGGTAGAAGTAGTTGGTTTAGCAAAGAAATATAAGGATTTATTGAGAAATTATAACCGTTCGTTACCAGATATGAAGTATAAATATTTGGAACAATTAGTCGATTTAACAGGTTTTTGTCGGCGCAACAATGTACGCTATAAAGCTCCTGCAAGGCTACAGACTTTTATGAATAATTTAGGGCGGACAAAGTCAAAAAAAGAACGTTATTTTATTGAAAATCAGATTATTGAGCGGCTACAATTAGACGAAGTGACCGCTTTGGAATATTGGGGATGTTTGAATGAAAGTCAGTTGGAAATTTCCTTTTCTGTTGGTCGAATTTTAGATAAGTTCTATACCCAGAATTGGGAGAGGATTATTAAAAATGCCTCCTATTTGCGATTGTATTTAAAGAAATCTAAACTGTTTGCGAATATTGGTGTAATTGGTGTTTGTAATGGCTATTTGAAAAAATTTGAAACGCTATCTCGAGTGGAACGAAAAGTCCTTGAAGATATGCTGATAGTAGAGAGTGATTTGGATATCATTGAGCAAATAAATGTGTTGTTGAATGGTGGAAAGCCAGAAGAAGAAAATACGTTAATTGCCTTGTTGGAGGGTCGGGTTTCTTTAACAAAAGAAGCGTTGGAAAACTTGCCAGAGCCTAATCAAAGTGAATTAGATAAGATTTATGACTATCTAGTTGACAGTGAAAATGAGCGATCGACTAAACAAATTTGGATTTATTTGAAATATCATAAACCACTGGATTTTACACCAATTGCGATGCAGTTGCTTGGGCAACAAATTGAAGAAAAAGCAACCTTGAAATGGTTGGAAAATATGTTTGATTATGCGCCTAAAGACAAACGGATAAGGTGGTTGGATTTATGGGAGAATCGGGGTGATAATTATAAAAAATGGCAGCAAGAATTCTTTGAAGAGCAGATTGAAAAAATTAAAACTGCTCCTGAATTAACAATTAAAGACCTCAATGCAGTGACGCGCTCAAAATACTACCATTCTTCACTTAAAAACACCTGTATGGTGGCTTTGAAAAAAGTATCACCAACCAAAGATATTCGTCGTTTAAAGTTGCCAGAACCATTGTCCATCAAGGAGGATTTAGTCTTTTTTAAAGATTTTGAATTCAGCAATAAAGTATTAGATGACATTCCAAAACTGTTCAATCTGAAAGAGGATTTGGCGATTTTGATTGTGTGGGTAAATGAAAAAGCATCCAAATTTACGCCCGAAGAAAAAGGAGGATTTTACAATGTGCTTTTTCGTTCTAATTGGTTTGCGGATTATGTTAACGATGATAATTTAGCGGCTGAAAATGCAACTTTGATTAAAGAATACTTGGAATTTTATTTAAAGGAAAGTGATTATTTATCTGAATTTGAGGAGTTGGAAACAATTAGAAATATTGCGCTGATTGAGAACTCAGACCGAGATTTATTAGAGAAAATAAAAGCGTCTATTGCTATTGATGTTGATGAAATTAGCCGAAATAAAATACAAGGAGGCATTTTATCAAGAATTTCTTATTCCGAAATTCCAATCGTTGTGCCTTATCTAAACGATTTGACGGTCATTAAGAGCTACAATTTTTTAAGTAAAGATTTTGGCTTACCCATTTATAATTTGACAGATTATGAGGTGATTCAAAATCTCCTTGCAAATCATAAAAGTAAATCGGAAATAGAATTTTATTCCGATTATTTGACTGAATTCGGTGTTGATTTTAAAGAAAATAATGGCAATCTTGATTTTGATAAAATATATGAAATTCTTCAATACGATATCATCACGCCATTTGTTGGAGACGGTGGAAATCGAAGAGATTTTTATACATATGGTATCGTAAAGTTATTGGAATTGCATTTTAATACCTTACTTGGATTTCATGAAAAGCTCAATGAAAATCAGACGTTTTATTCCTTTTCTTCTTCTAAACGAGCCGTCGCTTGGCGCAAATATTTAATTAAAAAGCAGGTTGTCAAAGCAAAATCTGAACTAACCCCATCATTTAATGTATCGTTGAAATAATGGATTTTTAATCACTACCCAAATATTATTCTTAGGAACGGTCAAAAATTACCTTAGCCATCTATCAAGTATTTCTTTTGCCCTTAGCCAACTCACTCGCAAGCAGTTCTCTACGTTGAAAAAATTTTAGGAATCTTTTCTGCTTAGTAAAACCGATTTAATAAGTTGGACCATAATGCGCCGTAATTTTTTCTTCTAAAGAATTCAAAAAATCGTTGCATAGCCTTCGTTACGGAACTATTTTTTGTGTTTTTTAGAAGGGAAAAG
>JBLHWU010000177.1:0-13622 GCA_047629355.1 Saprospiraceae bacterium
TTGACAGAAACGAAATCATCCCTGGTCCTAAAACAAATGGCGAATTTAAGCTAGCCATGTTGCCTGTTTGTGTCCAATTTGGGTCTTCTAAAGTCAAACCAACAGGAACGTAGTCAACCAAACGAATGCCCGTTGCGGCCAATGTTCCTTGATTGAAAACCGTCAAATTAAACGTAACCAAACGACCTTGTAAAATTGGCATTTGCGTCGTTTGCTGGTCTAAAGATTTTATAATAGCCAAATCAAAACGCTGAATTGAAACTACTGCTTCATCAAAATCATCTTCATCTCCTCCACCGTTGTTGATTTCATCATCAACATTGGTATCATTGCCCAAGGTATCGTCTGGGCTAGAATCTATATCTGGTACATTGTCACCCAAATTATCTTGTGCCGAAGTGATTTCGGCAAAATTTGTCAAATTGCCTTCGATGAAATCATCAACGGAAAAACGGATGGTAACCGTTTGCGATTGACCTGCGTTGATATTTAAATTGGTGTTATAAGTCGCCGTTGTATCTGCACTTGTCCAAGTATTATCTGCTAAAGTTAAACCTGTTGGAATATAATCAATCACTTCAATTTGCTGTGCGTTGATGGTTCCTTGATTGAAAACTTCAATATCAAAGGTGACGAAACGACCTGCTACCAATGGATTGTCCGTTTGAGCGTTATTAATCATTTTGCGCAAAGCGAGGTCAAAGACTTCTACCTGCAATGGTTCTAAATCTGCATCAACTTCCTTACCATCCTTGTTTGGATTGCCACCTGAAGTAGAATCTACATCGGTTGATATAAATCCCATTAGTGTATTTGCATCCGTAATTTCAGAACAATTCTTAACAATACCCTGAAAATCTGGGTTTCCTAAAAAGGTAATGTCTACAAACTGGCTTTGACCTGTTGTAATAGATGTAATGGTCGTTATTGTCGAACCTACACTTGGCTGCAAATTCCAATCGGTACCTTGCAATGCCAAACCTGCTGGGATATAATCAATTACATTATTTATAGAGTCCACTCCTTCTTTATGCGGAATATCTGAGTGATTATCAACCTCATCAAATGGATTTACGGGACTAAAAGAAACAAGAAAACCCGCTGACAATATTATCAACAGGAAAGTAGGAATCCATAAATTTTTCATAGCCATTGCTTTCTGAATACGATATAAAACTTGACGACCCATTGAAATAGTATTTTTAAAACAGCGTACGGTTTACTAATCACGGAAGGATACGAGCAAAGGGAAAACCTTAGACTTAAACGACTGAATTCAGCTATTTAAAATCTATTTTTCTTGCCATTCAAGTGTATTTTTCGCAAAAGGAGGGGACGATGCGAAGTGTAATTTTGTGTTTTGAATGAATAAATGGGAACTGCAGACATTACCCTAATCCTTCATTTTTCATTCTGAAATCTTAATTAAACATGAGAAATAGTCTTTTTATAATAGCCAATAGATAGAAGGTAATCCTTTTTTAAGGCGCAAATTGTAAGCCAAGTCACGTTTAAAACAAATAAAACATAGCAATAGTAATCTTTTATAGGAATTCAGCAAATGCTTATTTTTAAAGTATTCATTGCTAATCAATTAACCATTAAAGGTAATTGCTATACACTTTTCGACTATTTATATTTTTGTTTTTTGGGTAAAGGCCTCTTTAGAAATATACCTATTTAGAAACGGGAATTTTTTGTTTCTTATTTACAATATTTGATAAGTAATTTTTATAGACCGAGTAGTGAAATACTTACTATCCCATGCAAATATAAAAAGAATAAGAATAAGTCGAAAATTTATCACAGATTTTTCTACGTGTGTTGAGTTTTTAAAAACTCGACAGCCAGCTACCTTTAAAACAAGCATTTAAACCAATGTCTTCGCCAAATGATGAATTATAACTGATGAACGATGAATCTGCAATAAAATAGGTTTGTATTTATTTGATTCCTAAAGAAATACATAACGCTATTTTCAATTATTCAACATTCATCGTTTGTCGAAGACATTGTTAAACATCAGTACTTTATACGTTCATTCGTTTTTTTTGAATTAAGAATAAAAATATTAAAAAAAAATTATTTCCAACTTGTCTAATAGTTGCCAGAGTAGCATTTGAAAAAATTAAAAAGCAGAAAACATCAAAATAAAATCACAAATACTAAAAAAAATAACCCTAACAACTTGTTAGTCAATAATTTATATTTCATATTAAAACTTAAAACTGTACAATCCCCCATTTTTGTATGAATTAAATCTTAGTTTACCCCATACCTTTGCAGTGCAAAAGAACATTATCTCATAATTTATCTAAATCTACCTACTTATGACTGATACCACAAACATGGACTTTCTGAGAAACTTTCCACTTTTTGACTGCCTGACCGAAGAGGATTTTTCTATCATGGAGAAAATGGTAGAATCTCATACTAAACCAAAATATTCTTTCCTGTATCTCACTGACGAACCATCTGACGCTATTTATTTTTTATCAAAAGGCATTATCAAAACGGGAACACACTCGGATGATGGACGGGAGGTAATTAAGTCTATCCTCCACCCTGTTTCGATGTTTGGAGAATTGGGCTTGGTAGGTGAACATAACCGAACGGAGTTTGCGCGAGCGATGAATCAAGAGGTGAAATTTTGTACTATTAAAGTAAAAGATTTTAAGCGTTTGATGTTCCGCAATCATGACTTGTCGATGAAGATTATGGAAATTGTGGGCAATCGGTTGATGAAGGCAGAAACACGATTAGAAGCACTGATTTTTAAAGATGCACGGGCGCGAATTATTGATTTTTTGAAAGATAGCGTTACTCGTAGAGGTCGAAAAGTAGGTTATGAGATGTTGTTAAAACACTGTTTGACGCAGCAAGATATCGCCAATATTACAGGCACATCGCGCCAAACGGTAACTTCGGTGCTGAATGAATTGCGGAAAGAGAACTTGATATACTTCAATCGCAGAACGATTTTGATTAGAGATATGGAGCGATTGGCTTAATTAGAAATTATAGGTAAAAATTTGAAAACATAATGAATTACTTTTGAAATGGCTTGCCTAATGTATTTGGGTAAGCCATTTTTTAGGTGTCGCGAACTTCCAGTTTGTGAGCGTCAAGCAAGCTGTTTTAAAAATATGGTAGGCACAAACTGTAAGTTTGCCGTACACTACTAAAACTAAAGAAAGTGTTACCAGACAAAAATCCGATAACACCTTATATTATAGTGTAAGAAATTAAGGACAACCCCAATTCTTAATGTTACATTTTTAATTCTCAATTAATTTTCCGCCAAGCCGCGCTCAATTTCCTCCATAAATACAAAGTCAATCGACTCTGCTACCGTTGGAACGATGCTTAAAACCGTATCTAATCGAGAAATTTCAATCAATTTCTTCACTGCATCGTGCTTGATACCAGTCAAAACAAACGAACCGCCGTTTTTCCACAAGCGATTAGCTGTCAAAATGGCACTCAGACCTGACGAATCTACATAGTGTACTTCCTCCAAATTAAGTATCAAATTTGGTACGCCTTCGTTGGACATCAACACAAATTCGGATTTCAAATCAGGTGCAACAATAGCATTCAAGTTTTCTTCCTGTAAGCTAATGACTGTATATTTCTCTTGTTTATCTACGCTATATTTCATATAAAAATGATGTTTTAATAATTGTTTTGGATTTAAAATTGGGACTACTGCTTCTGTTTACTTGCGGCAAAAATAACACAAAGTCTGATAATTTTCTGCATTCCTTTTTCAGAATTTAGTTAAATTTCATTAAAATCGCTTAATCACTCATTATCAGCTACTTATAAAGTCCATTATTTAATAAAAATACATTTCAACAGTCAAAATAGTATAAATTAAGCATCATTTTAATATTTCCTTAGTACGGAAACATCAAAATAGCCGCTAATTTCGTTTCTAAAAAAACGTTTTTTAAAACAATTTTTGTGGTTGTCTTGTTAATGAAAGGAATTTTAGAAAGGAAAACATTAGCCTTTTTTTTTAAAAACGCTATTTTTTTTTTCAAAATCACTTTCTAGACATAATTTCTAAAAAATATGATCTTATCATATTTTAATTAGTCTTAAAAAAGACTTTTTTTTACAAGAAATTCCTTTAGAAAAAGCAAATCATTAAGAATCAATTATTTAGCTGGCACTATTTTTTCGGCATTAGAGGTACACACGTTTTTCAGTAAAAAAGGCACGGTCGCGCGACAAAATTTCCGATTTGCCCTTTTCAAGGCATTTTTGGAATCGTGGAAAACTTTTTTACCAACAACGTTTGGCTACTTGAAAATTTAGTACTAATATTGGCTTTAATACTGATACTAATTCAAAAGAGCACCGTCTTGTTGCTTTATTTTATTGGGTTTAAAAGACTTCAATCAAAATATAGCTTACAAATTCGCTTCGCTTTTTATTCACGAAACCTGAAGCATTTACCAGCATGAACAATAAGAAATTTTCGAAAAAGGTAAAAAACGTCATCAACGAAAGTAAGAATGAGGCGGTTCGATTGGGTCAAGACTACATCGGAACGGAACATTTGCTACTTGGTTTGATGCTCGAATCGCAAAGTCTTGCCATGAGGGTACTATCTTCATTGGATGTGGATTATGGTGAGCTAAAGCGCGTCATTGAAGAGTCGATTCAGCGACGACCAGTGACCACAACCGACAATTCAGTCGGCAACCTTCCCTTGAATCGACAGGCGGAGAAGGTTTTAAAAGTAACTTTTTTGGAGGCGAAGGCATTGAAGAATGACGAAATTTCGCCGGAACATTTGATGCTTTCTATTTTGAAGCACAAAGACAATCCCGCTTCCAAAATTCTAAATCAATTTGACGTGGATTACGATATTTATAAGGCAGAACTGGAATATGTTCGCTCTGATAACGATTTCGTTTCAGGGTTTGAAGCAGAAGCAGCTACCCCGTCACAAAATCCGGGCGATTTCGATGATGGAAACGACCAGCAGAAAAATTATCAACAACAAAAACGGCAACAGCAAAAATCGCGAACGCCTGTTTTGGATAATTTTGGTAGAGACATCACCAAATTGGCTGAAGAGGGCAAACTTGACCCTATTATTGGACGAGAGACAGAAATTGAGCGCGTTTCACAAATTTTAAGTCGTCGGAAAAAGAACAACCCGATTCTGATTGGAGAACCTGGTGTTGGTAAAACGGCGATTGTGGAAGGATTGGCTTTGCGTATCCAGCAGAAAAAAGTTTCCCGGACACTATACAATAAGCGGCTGGTCATGTTGGATTTGGCAGCACTCGTAGCAGGCACGAAGTATCGTGGTCAGTTTGAGGAACGCATGAAAGCAATTATGACGGAGTTGGAAAAATCGCGTGATGTGATTTTGTTTATCGACGAAATTCATACAATTGTAGGTGCAGGTGGTGCAACGGGTTCGTTGGATGCAAGTAATATTTTCAAACCTGCTTTAGCACGGGGCGAATTACAATGTATTGGTGCTTCAACTTTGGACGAATACCGTCAGCACATTGAAAAAGATGGTGCTTTGGATAGACGTTTCCAGAAGGTTTTGGTGGAGCCGCCAAGTCCAGAAGAAACAGTGCATATTTTGCACAATATCAAAGAAAAATACGAAGATTTTCACAACGTAACTTACTCGGATGAGGCAATTGAAGGTTGTGTAAAAATGAGTAACCGTTATATTAGTGATCGTTTTTTACCAGATAAAGCGATTGACGTTTTGGATGAGGTTGGTGCAAGAGTTCACTTAAAAAACATCACGGTACCAAAGCATATTGAAGAATATGAGGCGCGAATTGAGGAAATCAAAGAGTTGAAAAATTCGGCGGTAAAAAATCAGCAGTATGAAAAAGCGGCAGATTTGCGGGATGATGAGTCAAAATTGATGCGTCAATTAGAATTCGCAAAAATGCAGTGGGACGAGGATAGCAAAACTAAACGCTACCCGGTCAACGAAGAAGATATTGCGGAAGTAGTGGCGATGATGACAGGAATTCCGGTGCAACGAGTAGCTGAAAGCGAGAATAAGAAGCTCGTTAAGATGGCGGAAGATATGGAGAAAATGATTGTGGGACAGAATCCTGCAATTTTGAAGATTACGAAAGCGATTCAGCGAAATCGAGTGGGTTTGAAAGATCCGAGTAAACCGATTGGTTCTTTTATTTTCCTTGGACCAACGGGTGTTGGTAAAACGGAATTGGCTAAGTCTTTGGCGCGCTACATGTTTGACTCAGAAGATGCGCTTGTGCGAATTGATATGAGTGAATATATGGAAAAATTCAGCGTCAGTCGACTGATAGGTGCGCCTCCGGGCTATGTGGGTTATGAAGAAGGTGGACAGTTGACAGAAAAAGTTCGTCGCAAGCCTTATTCAGTCGTCCTTTTGGATGAGATTGAAAAAGCTCACCCGGATGTTTACAATATCTTATTGCAAGTGCTGGATGATGGACAATTGACGGATGGAATGGGACGTAAAGTGGATTTTAAAAACACTTTGATTATCATGACTTCTAACATTGGTGCGCGTCAGTTGAAAGACTTCGGTGCAGGTGTTGGTTTTAACACCAAAGCACGGAAAGAGGCTGCTGGTGACATGACAAAAGGAGTAATCAGCGATGCTTTGAAGAAAACATTCGCACCTGAATTTTTGAACAGAATCGACGATGTAGTAATTTTTAATAGCCTTGAAAAAGAGGATATTTTCAAAATTATTGACATTACCTTGAAGGACTTGTACCAGCGATTAAGCGATATGAACTTCAACTTGGAATTGTCAGACAAAGCGAAAGATTTTGTTGCAGAGAAAGGTTTTGACCCGCAGTTTGGTGCAAGACCCTTGAACCGAGCAATTCAAAAATATATCGAAGACCCATTGGCGGAGTTCATTTTGAATGAAACACCAGAAGATGGTAGTATTTTGGAGGCAGTGATGAACGAAGAAGAAGATGGTTTGAAAATTACCTTGAAAGAAGCAGTAAGTTCGGATGCGGAATAAGCATTTAAACGATGACTTAGGTAGTATATACCTTTTCTATATTGTTACCTAAACGCTTCAAATATACAGAATAAGTAGTCGATACTTTGAAAGTAGCCGCTACTTGCAATAAAATAAAGGTCAATTGGCACTTTTTTTAATAAAAGATAGTGTGAATTGACCTTTTTTTATAGCTTTGGCGAAAAGTTAGAATATTGACTATTGAAAGCTTATAGCTTCCAACCGTTTTTAGTTAACTTTTGTAAAAAGAAAAGATAAAAAAAACCAATTTTTGGAAACTTTTTTAGCCTTTTTTCTTTTGAACTAACAGTAAGTTTTATCTAAAACTTAAAAATTAATCATTTTTTGGCAGACCGTGCGCCGTAAATCGCGTGCCGGAAGCCGTAATAAAAACAATTTTCATTTGGCAAAGAGACCACGTAAAAATCACAACAGAAGAGAAGATTCACGTCTTCAATTTAGAATTAATGGATTTATTCGAGTTCCTGATATTCGTTTAGTTGGGGACAACCTCGACCAAATCACTGAAGTAGCTGGACAAGAAATTGCTCCAGGTATTTACCCAACGCGTCAAGCGCAACAGTGGGCGAATAAAATGGAGTTGGATTTGGTAGAAATTTCACCAAAAGCAGACCCACCCGTTTGTAAAATTATTGGTTATCAAAAATTCCTTTACGATAAAAAGAAAAAGGAAAAAGAATTGAAATCCAAGCAAATCAAAACTGTCGTTAAAGAAATTCGGTTTGGACCGAATACCGATGACCACGATTTTGAATTTAAACTACGTCACGCTCGAAGGTTCTTAGAAGAAGGTTCGAAAGTGAAAGCGTATGTACACTTCCGTGGACGAACGATTGTCTTTAAAGAACGTGGAGAGTTGCTATTGCTGAAATTTTTGAACGAATTGGAAGACTTGGGTGCTGCAGAAGCATTGCCGAAGATGGAAGGTCGTCGAATGATTGTGATGGTGCAACCGAAGAAGACAGGAAAAGGCGGGAAGAAGTAAATTTTAATGATAAATAACTAGGAGTTGATAGTTGATGGAGAAATCTGTCAGGGTTGATTCTTATGTAAATAATTTAGGAAGTCGATGGCTTTCTGAATAAAGTCGTTTGGGTCGTTGGATTCAAACGACTTTTTTATGTTTACAAATTGCCTCTTGGTCGTCGATTATTTTCAGCTTCATATTACACAATGTGCTCTTCTCTATTTTTCTCGCGGTCGATCTGTCGGATATATCTTTTAACAAAATTCTGGCAAAAAAACGTTTCCACCCGGCAATCACATTTAATAAACGTAATTGAATTCTTATTCTTCTTGACAAACCATCTTCTTCTATCAAGTCGCTGCTAATGCCGTATTTGAAAGTATCATTGTCTTTTTTATCAATGACCTCATATAAATGATGTGGTAATTTATCTGAGTTTTTGTTTTTGTGAGACACAGTTTTATGATTTATTTCCAGCCTTCCTTATTGCTATAAGTTTCATATTTTTGATTTCTCATATAATTAAATTCCTTACCTATTTTTATTTTAAACGCTTCCTTATTAATATATAAAAGAGATTCAAAAGTTATCGTTTCTGGCATTTCAGAGGGCATATTTAACACTTTTTCATAATATTTTTTCCCTTCTGCCACTACCGCACAACGAGCATATAAAAAATCATCCACTGATAAATAATTCTCCTCCTCCTCCTCCTTCAAAAAAACTTGTGCATGCGCTTTGGTGTCTAATTGAAATAATTTATCTGTTAGCGTATCGGAAAATAAATAAGTAACGCGTAGTAATTAACTGGTATCCCCTACTCCTCTTCCTCCAATTCAAAAAGCGCATTCACCCCCCTTCCCAAAAACCTGCGACGACTTCAAAGCCAAAACCGTCGAAGGCACATACCAATTCTTTTCAATAGAATTAATAGTTTGACGAGAGACACCAATTTTTTTAGCCAATTGCTCTTGCGTTAAATCTAAAATAGCCCGTTCAATTTTTAAGCAGTTTTTCATTGGTGTGAGCGTTTTAAAACTGTAAAATACAGGACTTGGACGACTAATAAAAACCAGAGGATTTGAAAATCACCCAACAGTTCAAATGTGGTCTCTTCGCCTGCTACGAATCGCGCGACCACATAATTGATAACTGGCTGGAATAAAGCATATAAAACGCCGCAAATGAAGGCGAAAGTATATGCATTCGTAATTGTACGACTAATTCGTCCTCAATCTTTTCTTTGGAGATGGAAGCAATTAGTAAGCCAACGAGCATACCTATTTTACCTGCCGTTAGCAACATTTTGGAATCCCACAGAGGTACATTAATCATGATTAAAATCATACTTCCAATAGCAATAGCTAGCCCTATCTTTTTAAAATAACTCGGTAACTGAAATCGTTTCATTCTTTTGAGACTATCTCTTTCGTAAGCTAAAATTTCTTTTATTGTCATTGTTAATTTATTTAGAAAAGGTAAATAATTGTTTATTTTGTAAATTTAATTTTACATTATGACAAATGTACTTTATATTTTTGATGTAAAATGGCTTTTCGATTATCTGATGGAAATGGTCCATGAAATGTAGAAAAGCACTGTATTTTTCTTACTTTTGATACAAATCTAAATCACTATGCATACTACCGACGCTTTCAAAGCACAGCTCTTCATCTCCACAACAGCCTGATTTTTTATCATATTATCAGGAACAGCATTTTATTTTTCCATTAGCAATTTAGCTGTTTTTAAAATAGGAATCGACATGTAAAAGGAGCTCTTTGCAGATATGCAAGGTAATAACCAAGAAGAATTACCTCAAAAAACACAAGAAATTTGGCAAGTATTTCATTTACAACGGTCTGTTTATTAATTGTGGGTTTATTCATCGCCTTCGCCTTTTATCTGAAATATCAAACAGGGGAAATTCAAAACCTACTCAATTTTAATTTGAGGGAAGAACCTTCTTTTTTAAAACTACAATTGGCAAACTAAATTAAATTAGTGTCCTATTTGATTTTCATTGTCGCTATCGCTTGGAGTATGGTTCGGGTTTTAGTAAAATTAAATAGTCGGCAAATGCGAGAATATTTTGACTAAAAAAGGGAATAACCGATCAAGGTTATTCCCTTTTTAAAACGCATTGTATTATTAAAATTGCGCGTAAAATCCTTAGGAACACGAAAAAATAACTGTAGATTCTTGACAGGATATTTTGCCCTCATTTTTTAAATTCTTTAGAAGAAAAAATCCCAGCGCATTATGATACCTCTTATTTAATTCTTTTTACTTAAATTTTCGACGTCGGAAACTTTCTATCCACCTTTTTCACCATCCCCGTCAACGTCTTGCCTGTTCCACCAACTTCGATGAATTCCTCATTGCCATCCGCAATCATATTCAACATCGTCTGCGTCCAACGTACGGGGGCGGTAAGTTGTGCCACCAAGTTTTTTTGAATGATTGTAGGGTCTGTTTCCTGCTTAGCGGATACATTTTGATAAACTGGACAAATCGGTGTACTAAACTCCGTCCCCTCAATCGCTGCCTGCAATTCCTCCTGCGCTGGCATCATCAATGGCGAGTGAAACGCTCCACCAACGGGTAAAACAATCACCCGACGCGCACCTGCCTCCGTCAATTTTTCAACTGCCAATTCTATTCCTTTTTTAGAACCAGAAACGACCAGTTGACCTGGACAATTATAGTTTGCCGCTACTACCGTTTCTTCGATTTCCTCACAGGTTTTTTCAACGACTTCATCGTCTAAACCCAACACAGCTGCCATTGTTCCTTCCACCGCTTCACAAGCTTTTTGCATTGCCAAAGCACGCTGCTGTACCAATTTCAAACCATCTTCAAAAGACATCGCGCCCGCTGCTACCAATGCAGAGAATTCGCCCAAAGAATGTCCCGCTACGAAGGTCGGTTGAAATTCTTCTCCCGCCATTTTTGCTGCAATCACACTTTGCAAAAACACCGCTGGTTGCGTAATTTTTGTCTGTTTTAAATCTTCTGCGCTGCCTTCAAACATGACATCTGTAATGCGATAACCTAAAATTTCATTCGCTTTTTCATAGAGTTCTTTCGCAAATTCAGAGTTTTCGTATTGGTCTTTTCCCATGCCCTCAAATTGCGAGCCTTGTCCGGGGAAGATGTATGCTTTTTTCATGTTTTAATGTTTTAATGTTTTAATGTTTTGTTTATATAGAAAATAAGACATCATAGGCAAAAAATAAGGTGTTAGAAATTGCAAATAGCTTACAATTTTTAACACCTTATTTTTAATTATAGACACCTCTTTTTAATGCAAATTTGAGCGAATCAAACTTAAAAACTCAGTTCTTGTCTCCGCTTTTTCAAACTCTCCAGTAAACGCTGAAGTTGTCGTTACAGAATTTTGCTTTTGCACCCCGCGCATCATCATACACATGTGACTGGCTTCAATTACCACGGCAACTCCCAAAGGATTCAACGTATTTTGAATGGCATGTAAAACCTCATGTGTCAAGCGTTCCTGCACTTGCAATCGACGAGCAAAAACATCAATAACGCGTGGGATTTTACTCAATCCGACAATTTTTCCATCAGGAATATAAGCGACATGTGCTTTTCCAAAAAATGGCAACATATGGTGTTCACAAAGCGAATAGACTTCAATATCTTTCACAATAACCATCTCACTATATTCTTCATTAAACATTGCGCCTCGAAGAATCGCTTCGGCATCCATATCGTAACCATGCGTCAAAAATTGCATAGCCTTTGCAGCACGTTCCGGCGTTTTCAATAATCCTTCACGAGACGGGTCTTCACCGACTTTATTTAAGATGGAATTATAAGCTTTCTTAATTTTCTCGGTCGTTTTTAAGTCGTAAATTTCTTTTTTTTCGTAAGACATGTATGAGTAATTCGATTAAACGGTCACTTCGATTTTCTCGATTCAGAAAAACCCGCTTAAAGTGGTTAAAAAAATGGCTGCAATTCGAGGGAATTTCATCATTTATTCAATACGTGTTCTATTCGATACCCTGAATAAATAAAGCCCTAAATTACTCTCCAAAGTACTCCGCAAAAATATTTTCCGTTTCGTACAATTTAATGGAGTGCAATTCACACCCCTTAATATGGAGCACAAGTTGTTGCCAGATTAAGATAACCAAATTTTCGGTCGTTGGTTGCAATTTTTTGGGTATAAAATCAACATCTAAGTTTAAATTCGAGTGGTCTAACTTATCCGTGATGTATTTTTTAATCAAATCACTCAATTCTTTGGCATCCATAATAAAGCCCGTCATTGGATCAGGCAGACCTTTCACTGTGACGTAGAGGTCATAATTGTGACCGTGCCAGTTTTTATTAGAACACTTACCAAAGACCGCACGGTTCTTTTCGTCTGTCCAGCTATCTACCCAAAGTTTATGGGCAGCATTAAATCTTTCTCTTCTTGTCAGGTAAACCATTTTATAATTAAGAATTAAGGAATGCGAAATAAAGAATTTGGAGTCTAAAATAACGCGTGTTAATTAATCTGGCGCAAAGGTAAAATATTTGTAGGTAATATGCTACTCTCTATATTTTGAAGTTGTTTAAAAATGTCTTGCTGAAACTATTAAGTAGGTTATCATAATTATATATGGAATTTTAAGGCTAAGATTTTTTTGATTGTTTTTCTTTAAAAACCCTTTAATAGCAAGTGTTATTGAATGATTTTTAAAGGAAAATATCGAAATAAAATAGTCTTAAAAACCATAGATAATTACGGTAACCTATCTAAGTAACGCCTAGTAATTAATCAGGTAATTTTATAAACATCTTTTTACGCTATTTTTCCCTTAAAAATTTCTTCAATAACACTGGCTATTCAAAAATTTTGGTTCTTTGATAAATTCCGTGATTTGCAATAGAGCTTAGAGGTTCGAGAAACCGCCAAGTTCAGAAATTACTAATGGTTGGCGATTTTTTAGAAGCTCCAACCACTAATGAAAGTTAATAATCCACGGGATTTGTCAAAGAGCCAGAATTTTTAAAGAAAAACTATCGAAAAATCTTGTCTAAAAATTTTACCTGATTAATTACGACGCGTTACTTCCTAGTTATTCAAATTAATACGCTAAGATTCTTAACAGAAAGATTTTGTTCCTAGTTTTTGCTTTGAAACTGCAATTTATGTTGATATAATAAACATTTTCAAAGTGAAAATTATGGACTAAATATTCTCTCAATAATGTGAAATTATTTTTTTTCGCGTTCCTTAATTCTACTTTAAGACTCTTAAATCTGGTGCAAAAAAAAAGGAAGTTTGAGGAATAAAAAGTCCCTCTGCCAAAGATTCAAATAAACTTTTGTTACACCGTAAAAAAAGGAGGGTGAAGTGGTTCAAGAGTACCGCCACGCTGTGGCTATAAGATAGAAAATATTACTTTGTTACCAAGAGGGTCGGCACGCTGTGCCTGCATTTCTAAACCACCTCACATCTCTCACAAAAAACTGTTGACGTGTGCGTGCAGTTTTTTCGTAAACCCTATTCCCTAAACAACCCCATCTTTTAAATTAAGACGTTCTTTCTTTCATTTCAATCACTCATTCTCCCTATTCATGGGTATAAATATC
>JBLHWU010000178.1:0-13571 GCA_047629355.1 Saprospiraceae bacterium
CGACGATTCCTCGGTCATTGACGGAAGCAACGGCGCGATTTTCGAAGAGTGATTTTGTGAAAAAGGCATTTGGAAAACAGGTCCAAGCGCATTATTCGCACCATTTTAAAATGGAACAAGCGGCCTACGAAAAAGCGGTGACGGATTGGGAACGGAAGCGGTATTTTGAGCGAATTTAAATACCAAAAGTATTTTAAAAGTCAGAGAATCCAAAATCAAATAAATAAATAAGCCATGCAAGCAGAAAAAGTTCTTCACATTCCAAATACTCAACTTGGCGAAGGTCCTGTCTGGGATTATCGCAATAATATTCTCTATTGGGTTGATATTATGAATGGTCTCCTTCACGGATTTGACCCCAAAAATGGCAGTCATCATTCTCATAAATTTGACCAATATCTGGGTGCAGCAGTTCCTTGTGAAGATGGTCAATTTATTTTAGCGATGCAGCATGGTTTTGCACTTTTTAATCCAATAACTAAGAAATTGCAGCCGATTGCAAACCCAGAAAGTGATTTACCTAATAATCGTTTCAATGATGGAAAGTGTGACCCCGCAGGTCGATTTTGGGCAGGGACAATGGCAATGCCGGGCGGGCCACCAACGGGTAGTTTTTACTGCTTAAACAATGATTTAAAAGTTGAGAAAAAATTAACTAATATTCACATTTCCAATGGACTAGACTGGACAACTGATGGTCAAAAGCTGTATTATATTGATACTTTGACGCATAAAGTTCAGTCATTTTTTTATGATAAAACGACTGGCGAAATTGAAAAAGAAAAAGACCTCCTTCATTTTGAGAAAGGCGTAGAATATCCCGATGGTATGACGCTTGACGCTAACGATAATTTATGGATTGCTTTTTATGCTTTAGGTAAGGTTGTTTGTTTTGATGGACAAAATGGCAAACGATTGAAAACTATCGAAGTGCCTGCTTCCTTGACGACTTCTTGTGCGTTTGGTGGCGCAGACTTAGACACCCTTTTTATTACAACTGCAGCGAAGAAGGGGGAAGCCTTGGGCGGTGCATTATTTGCAGTAAAGCCTGGCGTGAAGGGGCGGAAAGCGCATTTTTTTAAACAAACAAAATAACACTCATATTCATCAGAAAATCCCCAACCTTCCTATATAGAAATTGTCTCTTCATCTAAAACTTATTAATTTAAAAAATGTTTGGCTTAAGTTTGCATTTTATTATTAAAAATACTTTTCAACCAAATAAAATGCTAAACCACAACAATTCTTTTCTATTTTCCAATAAAAATTTTAGTATGAAACTTGTTTACACTCTTTTATTAGCTTTCCTGTTTTTTGGAATGAATGCCCAAAACACCATTATTAAAGGGCAATTACAAGATGCAGACGGCACCGCAATCGTATTTGCTAATGTGGTGTTGCACCTCGCAGTAGACAGTAGTTTGGTCAAAGTAGAGACAACCGATGAAGCGGGACTTTTCCAAATTAGAAACGTCGCAGCAGGCAATTATTTCATAAAAGCCTCTTACGTGGGTTTACCTGATTTTATTCAAAATGACATCGAACTATCCGCAGAAGCAACAGTCGATTTAGGGGTTTTAAGTTTTGCTCCACAAGCAGTCGAATTGCAACAAGCAACGGTAACGGCTACTCGAGCATTGGTCGAAATCAAACCTGACCGAACCGTTTTTAACGTACAAGGAACGATTAACAGCGTCGGGTCAAATGCCATAGAATTGTTGCGGAAAGCACCGAGTGTCAACGTCGATAATAACGACAATGTAAGTGTACTAGGACGAGCGGGCGTGTTGGTTTATCTGGATGGAAAACGACTGCCTTTAAGTGGTGTGGATTTGGCAAATTACTTAAAAACACTGCCTGCCGAACAGATTGACCGCATGGATATCATCACGAATCCAGGCGCGCGCTACGAGGCAGAAGGCAACGCCGGTATTATCGACATTATCATGAAAAAGGATAAAAGTCTGGGGGCAAATGGGTCGATTGGTGGAACGCTTACCCGAGGTCAACGGACGCGTTATAATTTGAATGGATTGGGAAATTATCGGAATAAGAAGATGAATGTTTTTGGGACCTTGGGTTATGGGGACACCGAATCTTTCAACAATATGAGATTCCGGAGTTTTCAGAATGACATCACTTTGGTGGAAGAAGAAAACAGTTCGAACGACCAAAATTATTATAATTATCGCCTTGGGACGGACTTCTTTATGGGCCAAAATCACATTATTGGTTTTCTCGTAACGGGTCGAGAGGGAGACAATTTGGGCGACGATTTTAATCGAATTGAAATTGGTTCCGGTGGACCAGTTGATAGTATTTTGGTTGCTAATAATGTTTCAGAAGAAAATCAAAAGCAGAATACCTTTAATTTAAACTACCGTTTTTCCAATAAAATAGGTCGCACCTTGAATGTCGATTTTGATTATGGACGCTACCAAAATGAGGCGACGCGATTTCAACCCAACACTTACTTTAATCCAACGGAAGAAGTCGAATTGCGCACGGTTGTTAATAGTTTTGATACGCCAACAGACATTGATATTTATACTTTTCAAGTCGATTATGAAGAAGAACGTTGGGGTGGAAAAATCGGTACTGGCGCGAAATTAAGTCGAGTAATGACAGAAAATATTTTTGATATTTTTAAAGGGAAATTAGAAGATAATAATCGAATTGACGAATTTTCTAACGAATTTGATTACGACGAAAATGTTACGGCAGGTTACATTAGCTACGCAAGACCCTTGGGTAAAAAATGGAATATTTCGACAGGATTGCGTGCTGAATATACAGATGCACAAGGCGACTTTCGAGGTTCGCAAACAGATTCTTTGACCAATTTAAATTACCTCAGTTGGTTTCCAAATGTAGGATTGACTTGGCAAATTGCACGAACACACGTTTTGGCACTGAGCTACGGACGGCGCATTAATCGCCCAGATTACAACGTTTTGAATCCATTTATCAATCGATTAAGTGAGATTTCCTTTTCAGAAGGCAATCCTGGTCTTTCGCCAGAAATCGTGAATAATATCGAACTGGGCTATACCCTCGCCTACCGTTTTAATTTCAAATTGGCATATAGCCGAACGGAAGACCAAATCACCAGAATTATCTCGCCTTCGGATATTGACCCACGGGCAACAACGATTTTCTGGGATAATTTAGCCAAGAAAACAGTCGTGAGTTTCAACGCAAGTCTTCCTTTTCAAGTCAAAGAATGGTGGAATGTCTTTTTAAATGTCAATGCTTCACACATTCACAACGAAGCCGATTATGGCGACGGTGCCGTGATTGATTTGAAGACATTTTCCTACAATTTTTTTACACAAAATACTTTCAAATTGCCCAAAGGCTTCACGGCAGAAGTTGGTGGCTATTTTGGTGGACCTGGAATCTGGGGAGGCGTATTTAAATACAAGGAAACTTGGAGTTTGAATTTAGGCTTACAACGTAAATTTCTCCAAGATAAATTGAATGTAAAATTGAGTGCAAACGACCTTTTTTATGAAGCAGGCTGGGATGGCGTCTCGCGTTTCAATGGTTTAGAATCCTTTGGTAATGGCAATTGGGATAGTCGAAATGTGAGTTTGAGCTTGAATTATAGTTTTGGTAATCAAAATGTAAAATCTCGGAAACGGAAAACGAGTATTGAGAGTGAAGCGGGACGGGTTGGAAAGTGATAAATGAGCGGAGTCAAGTACTTTTTTCATGATAAAATTAGGTGATGTAATCCTGGGTAACAAAAATTTCTTGAAACTTTGAGAAGCGAGAAAATCGCAAGATTTTCTCGCTTCCTAAAATATAGTGCGCATTGCCTGCGGCAATGCGGGCGCGATAGTTAAGGGGCAAAAATAAAAAGAGACTTAATTTACAGCACATTTAATGGGGAAATGTCTGCGATTGTTGTATTTTGGGAAATACAAATCCATCCTTTTACTAATAAATGAATCAATGTCGCCAAAAATCATTCTAAAAACAAATCGCCTTCACCTTCGCGAATTCCATTTAAATGATGCAGATTTTATTCTAAAATTGGTCAACTCTCCCAGTTGGTTAAATTTTATTGGTGACAAAAAGGTAAAGAATACAGCAGAGGCAGAAAAATTTATTCAAGAGAAATTATTAGTCAGTTATCAAATCAATCGATTTGGACTATGGTTGGTTGAGTTAAAAACGACCAATACGCCCATTGGAATGTGTGGATTGGTCAATCGGGAAAATTTGGAAGGTATTGATATTGGATTTGCCCTGCTTTCTGAACACGCCGGTCAAGGCTATGGTTTTGAAAGTGCGACTGCGACGATGAATTATGCTAAAAACACACTACAATTATCCAAAGTTGTGGCAATTACTGACCCTGAAAATATAGCTTCTATCCGATTGTTGAACAAGATTGGGTTGCAATTTGAAAAAAAGATGATGCTCTCCCCTATTGGTTCCGTTTTGTTATTTTCTGCTGATAAAAATGAAGATGAGGGATTTAGAAACCGGTAAAAAGGTGTTCAATTAAAAAGGTTGATTCTTTAACAAATACCGTGGTTTCCAATAGAGCTTGGAGGTTCGAGAAATCTCTAGGCTCGGAAAATACTGGTGATTGCAGCATTCCCAGACCCTCCAATCACGAGTAGACGGGATTACCAGGAGAGCCGCCGCGCTGCGACTATTTAGTAATGTCCATAAAATGAATTGTTTTCAGTAGAACTTTATTTTGTTTTCATTTAGAAATATCTTAGTCTCAAACATTAGATATATTGCAAAGAAAATTAAAGAGGAGTAAAATAAATTCTTACTTGAAACAAGTGCTCTGCATTTGCAAAAAAGCTTATGAAAAATCTTCTTGGTTCTTTGACAAATCCAGTGAAACACAAGTTTGTTCTTATTCTAACGTTCTAAAGGGAGTTTGAAGGACAAAATGGTTTTGCAAAAACCGTTTTTGTCCCTCAAAACCCTACCCGCGCTGCCGCAGGCAACGCGAACTATATTTTTTGAAGCTCGAAAATCTTACGACTTTCTCACTTCTCATATTGACCCACACTTTTCACCGTAGAGCCATATTTTTGATGTGAAAACAGTTAAGGAAACGGAGCGTTTGACGAGAACAGACCCTGCAATTCGAGCAGGTTTATTGAAAATGGAATTGCGATCTTGGTATGGTTCTGCGGCTTTGTTAAAGGTAAATGAGATTGTAAGGAAGGTGGGGAAGGAAGGGATTTGACGAATTAAAAATCAAACTGACTTTTGATTGATTTCATAAAAGTATCCGATACGCGCTAGCGCGTATCGGATACTTTTTACGGGATTTCTAACAGAACAAAAAAACGAAATCCAGATAGTCAATGGATTTCGTTTTTTTAGATACACGGAAATTGTAAATCAAGCTATTTTCTACGCTCCTTTATCGCTCATTTTTTAAAATTTTCAATAAATCTTTAGCAGTAACTTTCGTAGAAGACTCCGTGCCTTGCAATAAGGAATCTGCCAAATCCCGTTTTTGACTGTGCAATTCTACAATCTTTTCTTCAATCGTATTTTCAATTACCAATCGATAAACCGTTACTGGTTTTTGCTGCCCAATCCGATGCGCACGGTCAGCAGCTTGGTCTTCCACCGCAGGATTCCACCATGGGTCTAAGATAATAACGTAATCTGCTGCGGTCAAATTGAGTCCGACTCCTCCTGCTTTTAGACTGATTAAAAACAAATCACCTTCTCCTTTTTGAAAATTATTTACAGCGATTTCTCTCTTTTTCAACGGCGTACTACCGTCTAAATATTGATAAGGAATGGCTTCTTTTTGAATCCAATTCTCTACTATTTTCAAATAACCGACAAATTGGCTAAAGACCAACGCACGATGCCCATTTGCTCTCAAATCGTGCATAATCTCCTTGAAGGCTTCCAATTTTGCACCGGGCAAAGTCGTTTTAGGGTCCACCAAACTCGGGTGACAACAAGCGCGGCGCATCCGCGTGATTTCTGCCAATATCATCAAGTGCTGTGTCCCTGCTTTTTGTTCTTCCAAGCCACTTTCCAACTTTTGCAACGCATTTCGACGGGTGGCTTCATAAAATGCACGCTCGTCATCGGGCATTTCGACATTGTAAATAATTTCTGTTTTAGCCGGTAAATCTTTTAAAACTTGTGACTTTCGCCGTCGTAAAATAAACGGCTGAACTAAGGTTTTTAATTGTTCCAATGGCTCTTTTTCGCCATTTTTAATGGGAATTCCAAACCGATTGGCAAACTGTTTTTTAGTACCCAACAAACCTGGGTTGATGAATTGAAACAGACTCCAGAGTTCCCCCAAATGGTTTTCAACAGGCGTTCCCGTCGTTGCCAATTTAAACGCACCTTGCAGTTGCGTGGCGGCTTTGAATCGTTTGGTATCGTAATTTTTAATCGCCTGCGCTTCGTCCAAAATAATGGTGCTAAAATTCACTGCTTTCAAGGCCTCAATTTGGGTATGCAGCAACCCATACGTAACAATCAACAAATCTCTTTTTCGCAAATTTTTAATGGTTTCTTCGCGATTGGTCAATCCCAGTAGAATCGGGTTGAGTGAAGGTGCAAATTTTTCCGTTTCTCGCAACCAATTGCGACAAACCGAAGCAGGCGCAACCACCAAAGCAGGCCCTTTTGCCTGTCGCGAAACCAAGACTGCCAATGCCTGAATCGTCTTTCCCAGTCCCATATCATCCGCCAGACAACCACCAACACCCCACTCTGCCAACTGCATCATCCACTTAAATCCTTCCTCCTGATAAAGCCGCAATTCCGCTTTAAATTGCTTGGAGACTTTGGGGCGAATTTTCTTAGCTTTCGTCAGTTTCTCCTGCTGTTCTTTCCACAAATCGTCCATTTCGACCGACGATGCTTCCGCAAAGAGGTCTTCCATCGCCATACCTGCCAGGTTGTGAAATTCTAACTCCTTATTTTTATTATTTTGTAAAACGCCTTTTGCCGTCGCCAATTGTTTTTGAAACTTTTTAGTTAATGATAAAAACTGTCCATCGCTAATTTCAATATAGCCTTTGTGGCTGTTTTCCGAAAGCTCCAATAATTTTTGTAAGCTAAAAACCAGATGTTCATTCACCCGAATTTCTCCATCCAAACTAAACCAATAATCCTTGCCTTTACTAATCCGCAACTCTAATTGACTGCTATTTAGGTCACCCAATAATTTGAATTTCTCTCCTTTTGGCCATTCTACCACCACCTTTTCTTCTTCCCGCAAAGGATGTAATGCCGACAATACTTTCAAACAATCTTCCGGGTCTTCCAAATCCCAAATAAAATCTGAAACCCTTGCTTTTTTGGGCGGTTTTAGAAATTTAATAACTGCTTTCGCGCGTTTCTCTTCCGTGGATAAATCCCGTTCAATGCGACAATTTTCTCCATCAATCGTATCCAATAACATTTGTCGCCCTTCTCCTGGAGGAAAGTATTGTGGCGAAGTCTCATAAGGCTTCGCAAATATTTCCATTTGAAATGCCTGTCCGACGGGTAACAAATGTACGTGTGGCGTAGTGTTGCCTTCCACCAATTTCAAATCACTCACATCTTTTTCCAATAAAGAATCTACTTTGACTACTTTTTTCAACTCCTCTACCACCTCGACCAACCGATGGCTGACACTTTTTGGAAAAATGACTTTCTCCCCACTAAAAAAGCTCAACATTTGAAATTGAAGCACCGAAAAGTTAATTAATTTATAAGTTGTTGGAGAGATTTTAAAAAAATTAACCCCTTCTTTATACGGCAAGTGATTGGCTTGTACATTGAAATAATCCGCTAATTCTTCCACGATGACCTTTGGTTCTTCCTCAATAATTTCTAATTGAATTTTCGGATTTTTTGCGTAAAAAAGATTAGATGAACCAATTAAATTTTTGAAAAAATAATTGTTGTTGTAATAAAAGTCTGAAAAATTATCTTTCTTATCCGCTTCTTCATAAAAAGACAGACCGCTAATCATTCTTTGTTCTTCCGTCGTTCCATACTGCTTGCCGTATTGTTGCAGGTCAAACATCTTAGCTTTTCTGCCCGACGTCCAACCTCCTTTTTTAGCAATGGTCTGAATTTTCATTTCCATCTTTGGTTTTTTGGCATCCAAATCAAGCAAAATTACTAAGTTCTGAGTCTTATGAATTTTTGCAGCATCCCCTTCTTCATCCACTTTCAAAACGCCTTCTAGACCCAACAAAGTACGTTCCCATTTTTCCATCGTTGGCATCAAGTGCAATAGGGAAACTGTACCCAAAGTCATCGATAAATTGGCTGCTATTTCTTCATAATTCGTCCTTGAATTTTTCGGAAATTGTGCTAAAACAGCTGCCGCTTCCATCTCCATCCACTTAAATCCATTATTTTTCGCAAGGATATAAGTTTTTTTGACACTACTTATTATATCTACACCTGGCGGCACATCCAACCAATATCCAAGCCAGCCCATCAATAGACCGTCCAAAGGAGTTGAAATTTCTATCGCTTTATAAAGCTGTTGAGCAGCAAAAATTTTATTGCTAGCAAATTCAAAAATGGCCTCAATTAATTCTTCATTTATCGTGACCGCAGCATAATATTTATTTCTATAATGCTTCTTCCCATTTTCCATAATCGCAAAATGCCGTCCTAAATAACGGGCGCGCGAAAGGAAATAAAAAATATTGGGATTGACCGCTGGATAATTTACCAACCCTCGACCTCCTTTGTTTTGATAAGCCGCATATCCTTTTTGGAAAGCAGTATCTGCGGTTTGGTATTGCCCTTGAAAAAGCAATTGCAAGCCTTTAAAAAGCTCTGTCAAATAATAATTTTGGTATTTTTCACAAAGTGCCCAAAATTCAGAAAATGCGCCTCGACACAACAAAAGCATGGCATAATTATCAAATAATTTAGTAAATTTAACTTTATCCTTTTCATTAAATAGCGTTTCTAAAGTAGATTCTACTACCGGAAAGACCCCTTCAAATTCCGTTAAATTGAGTAAACTCGTTGACAAAATCTGACTCACCCGAGTTTGCAGAATATTTTCCCCAAGGTATTGAAAATATCCTTCTTCCGAAAAATCATTTAGTTTCTCTTCAAAAGCATTAAAGACTTTGACTAGAGGCATATTTTCATTGTACCTAATCTTACTCTGATAGCTCAACATCGCCTGATTGTAAGCAGACAAACTATCAATTACAACCGCTACTTTTAAATCTCTAATAAAATATTCGTCTGTATTGCCCGCATAATTATGATACCCCCACTGCATCGCCATATAGTTGACACGAATATATTCCGAAACGTTTACAAAGAAAATAGGCTCAATTGAATGCGCCATCTTTAACACTTTAAAATCATCTATCGCTGGATTGAGTTGTCCCTCTATCCCTTTACTAACATAAGTTATCCAGCCTTCCTTTTCTAAATGGATTAATTCTTTTCTGACATATGGCGCTTTAATCCCTTCAAATTTACGGTCCTGGGGCAGCCGCTTATCTATTTGATTCAAAAGAGAAAAAAAACGCCCTTGATTTCCATGCTTTGTTTTTAAGGTGGTGATGATTAGCAGGCAACGGGCGAGTGGAGAAAGGGATTTGTATTTTGTGGTGGTGGGTTGCATGGTGTAGTATGTTTAAAGTGATGGTAAAAAAAGTTCTTTATCGTCCTAAAAAAATTGACAATTTCACAAAAATAATTCATTCTTGCGAATTATTAAAAATAGTGGCTGCTTTTCCTGCGACTTCTTTACTTTTTTTTCTTTGACAAATCTCCTGATTGCCAAACCTTTAGGCAAATAAATTTTATTACATTTTGAAAAGGGGCGGTTGAGGGATGAAAGAGATAATCCTTATTTACTTTCAAATATTTTTTGACTTTTTGACAAATCCCGTGATTTCATACAGGTGTCCGATACGCGCTAGCGCTATCGGATACCTAAACTGGTAGTGTAACAAATGTGCACCACCAGTTATTAAAAAAGTGATTCATTACCGTGTAAACGAAGGTTCTTTTAAGTTTGAGCAGCAAGAAAATCGTAAGATTTTCGAGCTTCAAAAAACACAGTGCGCGTTGCCTGCGGCAACGCGGAAGGGGTATTAAGGGACAAAAACGATTTTTGCAAAATCGTTTTTATCCCTTAAAAATCCCTTTGATAAACAAAAGCACCTAAACTGTAAAAATGCACATTTGTGGCAATAGCCCTAAACTTACAGAGACTGCTACTCCAACGTATCTATCTTTACTGCCTTCGGTGAGCAATGACTAAAAAATCAGAACTTAACCAACGCTTGAAAAAACTATCTTTCCTGAGAAATGTTTTACGCGCCAACTGAACTGAATAATTTGGAAAAAGTCGATTGAAAAGAAAAAAAGATTGGTTAAGGAAGATAATTTTCTCAATTTGGAAAGACAGAGGAAGTAGGTCTGCTATTTCATCAGAAGTATAGGCTTTTACTGTAAATTTTTGACCAAGGACGAAACGGTTTTCGGGAAGAAAAGCCGAGAAAAATTTGATGATTTTGCGCAGTTTAAAATCTAAACTCGATTTGTGCGTAAATGTGATAAATAACTGTGCACCAGATACCGTACGTTCTGGTAGAGTCTTTTGAAGCAAATGGATTAACTCTTTTTGCTGTAAATAAGTTGTTACCCCAAGTAGAAAGACAGATTGAAAATCTTTAAAACTTATAGGCGCATTATCCGCTTGCCCAACAAAATAATTCTCCTCAGAAATACCACTAATAACGTGCATTTCTGAAGAAATATCACTGGCGAAATAGCTAAAATCTTCATTTTTATCCGCTAAAAAATGCTGCAAAATTCCTATCCCAGCGCCAATGTCCCAAATTCTTTTACCTGTAAAATCCTGTCCTCTAAGCGCTGCTTTTATCCGCTGTCTATGAAAAAAATTTAGAAATGGACGCTCATTTGTATATCGATTACTATAATCTTGAGCAATCTCATTAAAAAAGACTTTTACACGTTCTGTTTGTTGATTACTCAAAATTATCTATTAATTTTTTATAAGCTGTTACGACTACCTTGCTTGAAAAATCTTCTATTGCCTTCTCTCGACTCCGTCGTCCCCACAGCATGCGCTTTGCTTCTGGTAAGTCATACATCACTAACATTGCATTCGCCAATACTCTACTATCTTTCACAGGTACTAAAAGACCGTTGATTTTTTCATCTACCGTTTCTCGACAACCCGGTACATCAGTAGTAATTATCGGTTTGCCCATAGCCATGGCTTCCAAAATAGACATGGGCAATCCTTCCCGATAAGAAGGCAATACCATGACGTCAGCTGCTGCTAGAAAAGAACGAACATCTTCTTGATTTTGATGCCAAATGATATTTTTAGCCTTTCTTAAACTTGAAAACCATTCTTGTTTCGTTAGCGTAGCAGGATTATCTGGGTATAATTCACCGACAACATGAAATTCAACGTGTCTTAAATTAACGAGCGATTTGGCTGCCGCTAAATATTCTCGAATGCCTTTGTCAATCAATAAACGACCGATAAAAATAAAGATGAACTTATCTTTTTTCTTGGATTTAGGTCGCGGTTTAAACTTCTCAAAATCTACTCCAGACCCTCGAATAACGCTACATTGACTTTGCTTTACAAAACCTTGATTCACAAATAGTTGCCTATCATCTGGATTGTGAAAAATGATATGCTTCGTTTTTCTAAAGGCAAATTTGTAAAGCCTTTCTGAAAGAAAGCGCGTCCACCCACCTTTAATAAAAGTATACCCCAAACCAGTCACCGTTGAAATGACTGGTATATTCAATTGTGCTGCAGCAATGTTGCCAAATATATTGGGCTTCATGGTATAAAGCAAAACTAAATCTGGTTTGATTTCCAGAAAAAGTCTTTTGAATTCTTGAATAGACTGACAGACATTTAAAAACCCATTTTGGTGACTATTGGTATATTTAAATTCGATAAAATGAGGTGTATTTTGCTTTTTTCGGAATACGGCAACAGAAAAAGGGGCAGAGATGTAAACCTCTGCCCCTTTTTTTTCCAATAAATCAATAATGGGTTGTCTAAAATTCACAATATTCCAATACGTGTTGGCAATAAGGAGGACTTTCATTTTAATGTATTGATACCGTAAAGTTTATTTGACTCTTCGACTGAGGGAGTTTGAGGGATAAAAATGGGTTTACAAAAACCGTTATTGTCCCTCAAGACTCACCACGTGCTGCTTGCGCCAGCGCGGACTCTGTTTTTTAACGCTCGAAAATCTTACAATTTTCGTGCTTCTTAAATTTTATAAACTTGTTGTTACCCAGGATTAAACAAGTAAGTAAAAACGATTTAATACCATTCTCTATCCACCAAACCTGCATAAACACGCTGAATTCCTTCTTCCAAACCGATTTTTGCCGTCCAACCTGCATTCTTTAGTTTATCTACATTCATCAATTTGCGTGGTGTGCCATCCGGTTTAGACAAATCATGTTCAATTTCACCCGTATAACCAACCGTTTTTTGAATCATTAAGGCTAAGTCTTTTATCGAAACATCCGTTCCCGTTCCGATATTGACCAAACCAGATTCGTCGAAAGTCTGCATCAGATAATAACAAGCATCTGCCAAGTCATCTACATGCAAAAATTCTCGTTTTGGACTTCCCGTTCCCCACATAAGTACGGTAGACCTATTATTCTTTTTTGCTTCATGAAACTTGCGAATCAAAGCGGGCAAAACGTGTGATTTTTCCAAGTCATAATTGTCATTCGGACCGAATAAATTGGTTGGCATCACGGAAATGAAATTACAACCGTATTGCGCCCGATAAGCATCGCACAACTTGATTCCCGCAATTTTAGCAATGGCATACGGTTCGTTTGTAGGTTCTAAAGTGCCCGTTAGCAAGTATTCTTCCTTTAACGGTTGTGGTGCTAATTTTGGATAAATGCAAGACGAACCCAAAAACATTAACTTCTTCACGCCCTGCACATAACTTTGGTGAATGACGTTATTTTGTATCATCAAGTTGTCATACAAAAACTCCCCGCGATACGTGCTGTTCGCCAGAATGCCACCTACTTTAGCTGCCGCTAAAAAAACGTAGTCCGGTTTTTCTTTGCGAAAGAACTCTTCCACTTCGACTTGATTTCGGAGGTCAAGTTCTTTAGACGTTCGAAAAACAAAGTTGTTGAAACCTTCGGTTTGAAGCTTTCGATGAATCGCTGAGCCGACCATTCCTCGGTGACCGGCGATGTAGATTTTGTCGTTTTTATTCATTATTAGATTAATTTTTTCGGTTAAAATCATCTTGCAATCGAACAATGTCAATTTCATCAGAAGGATGGCTTTGGTCTGTATGTTGCCATATCTCAGCAATCATTCCAATGTTATCTAATCCAACCAATCGATGCCGCTCTCCTTGTTGCAAAATAATTTTTTCCCCAACAGCCAAAACCTCTGTTGCTCCCTCCTCGTCGGTCATACTTTTGATTACCCCTGCTTCTCCTTCTATCAACTTCCAAACTTCAGAACGGCGATGGTGGTATTGCCAAGAAAGGCGTTTTTGAGGTAAAACAACCAAGATTTTGGG
>JBLHWU010000179.1:0-13510 GCA_047629355.1 Saprospiraceae bacterium
ATAAAACAAGATAGTTCCGTTTTTTAACAGAACACTTGTTCTGTCTAAGATTCCTACGCCTTTTTGTAACTTTTTGCAAAAGGGGTGCGTAAGGTCAGTGAAGTAAATAATAAAATTGCCGATTGTCAGGAAAAATTAAAACCACCTAAACCAATAACACCTAAGCTTCCCTCAATCATCCAAACCTTGGAGCGCAATATGAAATCTATCCCCAGCGGCACTTTCACGATGGGCTGCACCTCAGAGCAAAAAGATTGTTATGATGATGAAGAACCGACCCACGATGTCTCCATTCGGGGCTTTAAGATGAATAAACATGAGGTAACACAAGAAGAGTGGCAAGCAGTGATGGGTGAAAATCCAAGCACTTTTAAAAATTGTGATAAATGTCCTGTGGAAAGCGTAAGTTGGAATAACATCCAAGACTTTTTGAAAAAACTCAATCAACTAACGGGCAAAAATTATCGTTTGCCCAGCGAAGCAGAGTGGGAATATGCTGCGCGAGGCAATGAAAAACACCTTTATGCAGGTAGCAATACAATAGGAAATATTGCTTGGTACCGAGATAATTCTAGCAGGAAAACACACTCGGTTGGTGGCAAAAGCAGCAATGGATTTGGATTATATGATATGAGTGGAAATGTTTGGGAATGGTGTCAAGATACAAAGCATGAAAATTATGAAGGTGCGCCTACGGATGGGCGTGCTTGGACAAGTGGAGGTAGCTCTAATCGTGTTTTGCGCGGCGGTGGCTGGGGCAACGATGCCAAGCGCTGCCGAGTGTCTCTTCGCATCATCATCAATCCCGACTCCCGTAACTACATTAGCGGTTTCCGGTTAGCCCACAGTTAGATTGCGGAAATCAAGTCCCATTTTTGAGCAAAAAAAAGTAGCAACGAAATGAACGGAAGGAGCAAGGAGCGTTGCGGAGCAGCGACGGCGAGTGTAGGGAATGAAGGAGCGATAATGTGGTGTTACCGCGAAGCGGTCGATTTTTTTTTAAAATACAAAATATGCAAATAGAAGTATTTACAATTCCAGTTTTTGATAGTGGGCAGATGGTAGAAGAAATGAATCGCTTTTTGCGGGGGCATAAGGTATTGGAAGTGAAACAGGAATTATATCAAAATCAGCAAACTGCCTATTGGTGTTATAGTATCTCTTATCTTAATAGTCAGCATGTACCAAAAACTAATTCGACGGGTAGAAGAGAGAAGGTAGATTATAAAGCGGTGCTGACAGAAGGTATATTTGCTATTTTTTCAGCATTGAGGGTGCACAGAAAAGAGATTGCAAATGCGGAAGCTATTCCAGCTTATGCGGTATTTACGGATGCAGAATTAGCTAAGATTGCCAAATTGGAAGAATTGAACGCAGCTAATATTTTAACCATAAAAGGCATTGGTCAAGCCAAAGTAGAAAAATACGGAAAGCGCATTTTAGAAATGTATCACAAACAAACAGCAGATGAAAAGAGCGGGAAATCTGATTGAAAAAATAGCCGACCCAGAAAATTTGCGGCTGGCATTTTGGAAAGCTCGAAAAGGAAAGGAGCAAAAGGAGGAGGTGAAGGCTTTCCGAAAAAACTTAGAAGGGAATCTGGTTATTTTAAGGCAGCAAATTTTGTCAGGGAAAGTGGATGTAGGCAATTACCATTATTTCACTATTTATGACCCCAAGGAGCGAGTAATTTGTGCCGCTTCTTTTCAAGAACGGGTTTTGCATCATGCCCTAATGAATATTTGTCATCAAGTATTTGAAAATTTTCAAATTTATGATAGCTATGCCACCCGAAAAAATAAAGGAACTTATGCTGCGCTTCATAGAGCGGAAACTTTTCAAAAGAAATATGCTTGGTTTTTAAAATTAGATATTCGGAAGTATTTCGATAGCATCAATCATACTGTATTGAAGGATTTATTGAGAAGAAGATTTAAGGATGAAAAATTATTGCTTATTTTTGATACCATAATTGACTCCTACGAAACGAAGGAAGGAATGGGAATTCCTATTGGCAACTTAACGAGTCAATATTTTGCCAATTATTATTTAGCGTATGCTGATAGATATTTGAAAGAAGACTTAAAAATTCCAGCTTTTGTCAGATATATGGATGATATGGTCTTATGGAGTAATGATAAATCTGTGCTTTTAGAAGCAAGAAGATTGATTGCCAATTTTCTTAAAATCCGATTATCACTTCAATTAAAAATATCATTTTTAAATAGAAGCAATCAGGGATTGAGTTTTATTGGTTATAGAATTTTTGACAATTACACCAAACTTAACCAAAGAAGCAAGCAGCGATTTAAGCGAAAAATGAGTCAGTATTATACTCAATTGAAAACCGGAATGTGGTCAGAAGAGGAATACCAAAGGCATATAATTCCGTTAATTGCTTTTACACAACATGCTTCAGCTTATCAATTGAGAGAATTGGTCATTAAAAATATTGGTAGTGCTACAAATGTGCACCACCATTTATTGAAAAAATGATTTATTACCTTGTAAACAAAGGTTCTTTTAAGTTTGAGCAGCGAGAAAATCGTAAGATTATCGAGTTTCCAAAAACACAGTGCGCGTTGCCGCAGGCAACGCGGGAGAGGTATTAAGGGATAAACAAAAGCACCTAAACTGTAAAAGTGCACATTTGTGGCACTACCAAAATATTGGGGAATAATTGAGGGCTCTAATCGTGTTTTGCGCGGCGGTAGCTGGAACAACAATGCCAAGAACTGCCGAGTGTCTAATCGCAACAACAACAATCCCGACAACCGTAACAACAATAACGGTTTCCGGTTAGCCCACAGCTCAAAATGGGATGGATTTCCGCTTCTGAACAGATTATTTTCCAGTTCTTGTAAAAGACGAATAGTGTATTTTTTGTCCAATTAGTAAGTTTTGAAAGTTGGGTGGAATTTTTCTAAGCGACGGCTATCAAGCCCAATAGCCGTTCTTTAAAGAAATTGAAAAAGTCTATTTTCTACCAACTCCAACCTTTAATAAAATTTTCCATCTTAGAATTCCCTATCCATTTCCAAATAATTTTTCCGTCCTTTGCCCCAAATCAACACTCATGCAAAAAATCCAGCAAGAGCTCGAATCCGTTTTCAAGCTCCTCCAAATCGAAAAAGAAGAAGATTTCCGGCAATACCGCGAAATCATCCAGAAACTCCCATTGAAAGAACGTAAGGAAAAAGGCTACTCTTGGTATCCTGTCGAAGCGGTCAAAACGGGTTATACCATTGGCGACCGTGCCTTTGTCGTCGTCGAAAAAACGGGGGACAAAGATACGTCGCACATGTTTCGTCCGGGCAAAACGGTGAGTCTGTTTACGCAGCAGCCAGAGGTGAAGAATGCGGAGAAGACGGGTATTATCCAATACGTCGAGCGCAATAAGATGAAGATTGTGCTGAATGCGAAGGACTTGCCGGATTGGTTGGGTTTAGGACTATTGGGCGTTGATTTGATGTTTGACGACCGCACGTATCGGGAGATGGAGTTCGCGATGAAAAGGGTAATGAAAGCGAAGGGCGACCGTTTGGCGGAGTTGCGGGATGTGATTTTGGGGAAAGAGGAAGCTCGTTTTTTACCGATGGAAAATTATGTGGAGATTCCACACTTGAATGATTCACAAAATGAGGCGGTGCGCAAGATTATTTCGGCGCAAGATGTGGTGGCGGTACACGGACCTCCAGGTACGGGCAAAACGACGACTTTGGTCTATGCTATCAAGCAATTGACGCAGACGGAGAAGGTCGTTTTGGTGACTGCGCCGAGCAATACGGCGGTAGATTTATTGACAGAAAAATTGGCAGAACAAGGCTTGTCGGTCGTTCGGATGGGGAATATTTCGCGGGTAGATGAAAGTATCATCATGCATACTTTAGAGTCGAAATTAACGCATCATCCCGAAGCGAAAAATATTAAAAAAGTAAAAATTCAGGCAGCAGAATATCGGCGGAAGGCAAGGAAATTTAAGCGCAACTTTGGTTATGAAGAACGCAAGGAACGGCAGCATTTGCACAAGCAAGCGAAAGAATTGGGGCATTGGGCAAATCAATTAGAGGAACGTTTAATTGACCAAGTTTTGCATGGTGCGCAAGTCGTTACCGCCACTTTGGTCGGGGCGTCCAATCGAATGTTGGAACGGTTGAAATTTAAAACCATCGTCATTGATGAAGCCGCGCAAGCACTTGAACCTGGGACGTGGATTCCAATTTCCAAAGCTTCGAAAGTAGTCTTGGTAGGTGACCCATTTCAGTTGCCACCAACAGTCAAATCACGGGCGGCGCAAAAGGGCGGTTTTAACGTGACTTTACTGGAAAAAGCGATTGAACGTTTGCCAGATGTCAGCCTTTTGAATACGCAATATCGGATGCACGAGTCGA
Source organism: Saprospiraceae bacterium (assembly GCA_047629355.1). Classification (GTDB taxonomy): domain Bacteria; phylum Bacteroidota; class Bacteroidia; order Chitinophagales; family Saprospiraceae; genus CAYUNA01. The sequence continues at coordinate 4,392 of JBLHWU010000179.1, forward strand.
TTATGGGCTTTTCCAATCAGCAATTTTATGGTGGAAAATTACAGGCAGCGGAAAGTGTAAAAAATCATCAATTGCCGATTGAACAAGCCCATTCTTTGGTCTTTATTGATACGGCAGGTTGTGGTTTTGAAGAGAAATTTAATCCGCAATTTAGGGGGCGATACAATCCAGAAGAATTTATGCTTTTATGCGAACACTTGTATCAATTACGGCAGACGGTGGACGATAGACGGCAAACGGTGCAGGACGATGAAGCATTAGCAGAGGAACATCCGGAATGGTTTAACGAAGAAGGAGTAATGAAAAGTGTTGAAGAAATCATGCCGTCGATTGCCATTATTTCCCCTTATCGGGAGCAGGTGATTTATATGAAACGAGCCATCAAAGAAGACCCAAAATTGGTCGGTTTACCGATTACAGTTAACACGATTGATGGTTTTCAAGGACAAGAACGAGAGATTGTTTACATCTCTTTAGTGCGTTCGAATAGTAGCGGCGAAATTGGCTTTCTAAAAGACGCTCGTCGAATGAATGTGGCCATGACGCGGGCGAGAAAACTACTCGTCATGGTTGGCGATAGCGCAACAATCGGTGGACATGATTTTTACAACAAATTACTGGAATATGTGGAAACGAATGGCGGCTACCAAACAGGATGGGAGTATATGCAGTAGGCGAGTTGCGAAGTACGAATTTCAGTCTGAAAATACATAAATTTAAAATGTATTTTTTCTTCTTCTTCCAAAAAATGCTTATTTTTCGGTTTTAAAAAAGGGTTACGAACTGTGAGTTACGAGTTGCGGATTGCCAATCAAACGTATATCTATCTAGGAATACGTTTAATTGGCAATTCGCAGCTCGCAACTCGGAACCTGTAACTGGCAACACAATAAATATGCTAGAAGTAATCATTGGTCTTGTTTTTACCTACCTTTTATTAAGTTTGTTAGTCACGACATTGAACGAGTTGATGGCGTCTTGGCGGGGTTGGCGCGGGTATTTTTTGGAAGAAGGCTTGAAGAAAATTTTGGAATTTAAAGAGGACAAAACCGTCTTTGCCAGTTTCAAAGACAACGCGATGTATCAGCAATTGGAAAACGATGGAAAAGTTGTTGGTCGTCTTTCTAAAGCTCCGTCTTACCTGAGTTCTGAGTCATTTGTCAATATTTTATTTAAGGCATTGCGGGGGACTGTGACGGCGAAAGATTTGATAAGTCAGCTACCGCCACAGAGTAAAATTCGGTCTGCATTGGATGATTTGAAAGATGAAACGAAAGGTTCACTCACAATTTTTAGAATGCAGGCAACCAATCTGCGGGATGAATTAAAAATCGTTTTAAACAACAAAGAAGACCGCGAAGCCAACGTCGAAGCGTTCATCAATTCTCTGCCTACGGGTAGCAAATTGCAGGATGTCGTTTGGAGTTTTTGGCGAGAATCCAATAGCAAAGTGGAGATTTTTCAAGTGAAAGTGGACATGTGGTACACGGAGTTGATTGCGGTCTTGGATGGCAAGCCGAATATCCGAAATATTCTCAATCAAATTCCTGAAAGTAGCCGATTGCGTAAGGTCTTAGACCAACTTTGGGAAGATAGCAACGAAGATTTGGATACTTTCAAAAGCAGTGTGCAAGGTTGGTATAATGAATTGATGGAACGGGCTAGTGGTTGGTATAAAAAGCACATTCAACTGGTTACTTTCCTTTTCGGATTGGCAATTGCTGTGGGCTTGAATGCAGATACTTTTAGCATTTATGAACGATTATCGACGAATTCTTCGGCACGACAGGATGTCGTTCGATTGGCGACGGATTTTGTCAATAAAAGTGAACAAACGATTACTGAACCTTCTATGCGCGCGCCGAATGCACAGGAAATTACTCAAAAAATTGATAAATTACTCAAAGAAGATATTGACGAAGCCCGCAATCCGTTGGGCTTAGGTTGGCGGACTCACCGGGAGGATTTTGCCTTTTTAGACCAAAGTGTTTGGGACTGGCTGCAACGCATTGCAGGTTGGTTCGTGACAGCTTTAGCGATTTCATTAGGTGCGCCATTTTGGTTTGATTTGTTGAGGAAATTTGTGCGGGTGAGTGGTTCTGGAAATTTGCCAGCTGGCTCAAATTCTACGAAAGTAGTGATTAATACGGAGTCTTCAAGGATTCAGACGCAGACGCAGGAGAGTTAAGGCTTGGATATTTGGGCAAAGGGAGTTTGAGGGATAAAAGTGGTTTGCAAAAACCGCTTTTATCCCTCAAAAAAATCATCCGCCTTGCCGCAGGCAAGGGGTACTGTATTTTTCGAGCTTCTCAAATTAAAAATAAGCGGGCTTTACAGAATATTTATGTGCCAAATATCCAAATTTCCTAGCAATTCATCACAAAACCATAACATTTCTCCTTTTCTAACCCATTTGTCTTTCCTCAAACATTAAAGTAGTTTTAATGATAGATGTTCAAACGTTAATTTGATTGATAGTGTTCACAAAGCAGATTTTAATATTACAAAACTAAATTAACATGAAATCAATCATCGGAACAGTTGCCTTCATTTTGGCAATCGTTTTTAGCAGTAATGCGCAAACGGACGCTTTTTTTAATCAGACAGATGTTTTTTTGAAAAAGCACGTTCGACAAGGAAAAATCAATTATCAAGCAGCGAAAACGGACGCTAATTTAAATAAACTCATTACGCAAATTGCCAATCAAGATTTATCCAAATTAAGCGGCAAGACCAAGCAAGCATTTTTAATCAATGCCTACAATTTATTGGTCATCAAAGGTGCTTCAGAAGTATATCCAACCAATTCTGTACAAACGGTCAGTGGTTTTTTTGATACTAAAAAACATACCGTTGGTGGTAAAAAAATAACGCTCAATGGATTAGAAAAAGACTTATTGCTGAAAGAGTTTGGCGATGCGCGCTTCCACTTTGTCTTGGTTTGTGGCGCATTGGGTTGTCCACCAATTACGGATTTTGCGTATACGCCAGCAAAATTGGAGCAACAGAAGGAAACGCAGACCCAATTGGGATTGAACGACCCTAATTTTGTGAAAGTCAATAATGCAGAGACGCAAGTGCAATTGAGTCAAATTTTCAACTGGTACAGCAGTGATTTTGGTGGAAACAAAGCAACTGCAATTGACTTCATCAACAAATATAGAAATACCAAAATATCGACTGATTACAAAGTTAGTTTTTATGAATATGATTGGACCTTAAATGAGCAAACGGGAAGTATATCTACCCTAGAAATTGAGGATAATGACGGAAATTCTGCCAATCGCTACGTCGTTTCTTCAGCGATTCCAAAAGGAACAGTCGAAGCGAAAATATTCAATAATTTATATACGCAAAAGAGACGAACGGGTGGAAAAGACAGTGGTTTTGACGCACGAGAAACATTTTTTACGTCAACAACGAGTATTCTTTACGGTGTTACTAATCGGTTCAATGCAGGGTTTGATTTGCGCTACCGACGCGTCAATTCTGGGGATGATTCTTTATCGCCATTTTCAGTCTTAGGCTCACAGGATGATGCGAATAACCGTTCTGGATTCACGAATGCAGGACCAAAAATCCGCTGGGCACCGACGGCTAAATTGCCAAATTTTTCCATACAAAGCCAGTTTTGGATTCCAATCGGTAGCGACTTGGGTCAAACTGCCACACAGCCTTATATTGATTGGGATGGTTCAACGTGGTTAACGCAATTCTTCAATGATTTTACCTTGAATGATAAATTTTCATTATTCACGGAAGTAGATATTACTTTTGAAGACATTGGCGGTATCGACCGCTTTTCAACGTCTGCCGTTGGTATTTTAAGTTATTTTCCTACACCAAAAACAACGATTTATGTACTGGGAAATTACACACCACGCTGGCAAGATGGCAATACCGATTATTTTGCGCAAGCAGGCGTCGGTGCGAAATATCAGATTACTTCAGACGTCGAAGTAGAGTTGCTTTATACCGCTTTTACGGACAAGTCTTTGCAAGAGAATAATGGAAGTGCAGCAACTTATAATCTTGGGTTTCGATTCTCGCTGTTTTAAAAAAAAGAAGACAGACCGCTTTACTGTCAGAAGACAGAAATATAGCAATTGTAATTTTTCTGACCTTTGATATCTGACCGTAAATACGGTCTGACTTCTTTTTTAAAATTAGTCGGGGAGGAGTGATGAATTGAAAAAAAATTATCGCTCCTCTCTGCGTTTTGTTAATTTGTAAAATGAATTTTAAATTAAAGATAACGTGCCTATTGGTTTTTGTTTTTAAAATATTGACCATCAATATTTTAAATGCGCAATTGTCCGTGGAGTTTGTAGCGTTCTCAGGGCTGAAAAAGACGAAAGAAACGTATTTGCAACGGTTTTTAGAAAATGAAATTGGAGCTGATTTCTCTTTTGAAAAACTGGAAAAGGAGGTGCAAAATTTGAAGAATTTGAACGCGGTTGCCAATGCTGAATTTCAAATAGATACCACTGGAAATGATGTTAAAATCACTTATGAAATCGAGGAAGCTTTGACGCTTTTTCCGATTGTTAATTTTGGTGGGGTAGAGGGGAACGTCTGGTTTCAATTGGGCTTTACCGACCTCAATTGGTTGGGGAAAGGGATGCAATTATCTGCTTTTTATCAAAATAATGACTGGCGAAATAATTTTAGCTTATACTATCGAGTACCTTATATCAAGGGCAGTCGTTGGGGTGCATCGGTGAGTTTTTTGAAATGGGCATCGCGCGAACCACTGTATTTTGACGAAGGCGAAGTATTGTATGATTACGATAATTTGAGCTTTGGCGCGACGACAATTTATGAGTTAGGTTTTAATCACAATATCGAATTTGGGGGCTCTTACTTTATTGAAGATTATGGGAAAAGTGCCCAACAATCCATCGAAAATCCGCCTGGTCCAGAAACTTTGCAGCAGCCGAAAGCACTTATTAAATTACTGCACAACCTGAATCGTATCAATTACCATTATTTCTATTTATTTGGTTTTTTAAATACGATAAATATCCAAACTGTAAATAACATCAACGATGGAACGTGGTTTAGTATCGTTCTGAATGATACCAAATTTTTTAAAAGAATTGGTAAAAAAGGCAATCTTGGTGGACGGCTACGATTGGGACTTTCGACTAATAATGATACGCCGTTTGCGCCGTTTGTATTGGATAGCCACGTCAATATTCGGGGCGCAGGCAACCGTATTGACCGAGGGACGGGCGTATTGGTGTTGAATTTGGAATATCGCCATACCATTTTTGATAGAAAGCTATTTGCAGGACAAGTCGTCGGTTTTTCTGATGTGGGGACTTGGCGAAATCCTGGTGGCGATTTAGGCGATTTGACCGAAATTGATAATTTGCGTCCTTTTGCGGGTGGCGGGATTCGCATTATTTATAAAAAAGCATTTGATGCAGTACTGCGATTGGATTATGGAGTGGATTTGAGAGATGTTGAGGAACGTGGTTTTGTGTTAGGTTTTGGGCAGTATTTTTAAAATAATTGCTTAGAAACATCCAAAGTTGAAATTTAGACAACCAGTAAAGAAAAATAGTCACGTTAAGAGTTAGGAAATTACCTACAGGAATGGTCGGAAATTTCGTTTTTGTTCCTACATTTGGATTTCAAAAACATTCTAATAATCAGACCAACAACTCAATATCTTATATTAATCGCCATTTTTTGCTTGCTAACCGCCTGCAATACCACTCGTTTTCTAAAAGGCGACCAAGTTTATTTGTCCAAAAATTCTGTGCAGTTTGCGAAAGACCAAGAAGGTCAAATTGCCAATAAATCGAATTTGGCTTATGAAATGGCAAATTTAGCCGTTCAAAAACCCAACGAAAAATTCTTTGCAATTCCACGGCAGTATTTTTATTTTCATTCGATGGATACTGTTGGGCGGAATAAAGTTGGACTGGGTGCTAATAAATTTTTAAGAGAAAAAATAGGGGAGAATCCCATTTTTTATGATGAAAATTTAGCGCAAGCTTCTGTTGAACGATTGAAAAACTACATGTTTGAACGGGGATACTTTCACAATGATGTGAGTTTTTATACGCGTTATAAAAGGAAGGGGCAAAAGGTGGAAGTCATCTACGTCATCGAACCCAATGGGCAGTCTATAGTGGACACAATGCGCTTTGAAACCAAGGACACTGCGATACAAAAATCACTGGCGGGAATCAGCAATAAATCGCGACTCTCACCCGGCGCACCTGTCGATGCTAACTTGTATGAACAGGAAGTCAACCGCGTTTATCAGCATCTCCGAAACGATGGATATGCCTACTTCCTGCCGCAATATATCAGCAAGCCAATCGCTCGTGACACAGGTGGACAAGGCGTAAACATTCGCCTCGAAATTGCTGCCCCTAAAGGCGATTCCATCCACCGAAAATACACCATTGGCGACATCACCATTTATCCAGAAAGTAAGGCTGCGAATTTTTTGACGGTAGAACCCGATACGATTATTGATGGCGTTTATTTTGTAACAGGTGGGCAACCATTTGGCATTAAGCCACGTGTTTTACTCCGGTCTGTTTTATTGGAAAAAGGAGAAATGTTTCGTCAAAGCGATGTGAATGACACTTATCGGCGACTGAATTCTCTGGGCGTTTTTAGTTTTGTCAACATCAACTACGAGCCCGACCCCGAACAAGAAGGGGTATTGAATTTTAAAATTTATTTGACCGCTAATAAGAAATGGGCCTTTGGATTTGACGGAGATTGGTACTTGTCAGAACGGAATATTCCTGGAGGAAATCAGAATTTATTAGGACTTTCTTTAAATCCGTCCTTACAAAATCGGAATTTTAGAAATAAGGCAGAATTACTCGTCATGAATGTCGATTTGGGACTCGAGTTGGCGCCATTTGCCGATACGAATGTCATCAATACCTTGGATTTTAAAGTCCAGTTCGACTGGAATTTTCCACGTTTTGAAGATTATTTTAGGTTGTATCGGGGCTTGAAAAATTTGAAGTTGATGTCGCAAAAAAATTACGACGAATTGCGGTCAAAAGCGACGAGTCGGTTGTCTTCGGGCTACAATCAGCAGATTTTAATTAATCGGTATCAACTGTATATTTCCAACGTTTCCTATGGTTTTACGATGCAGCGGACGGTGCGGAGTCGATTGGATGTCAATAATTTTGGAATTGATGTTTTGATTCCGATTGTCCAACCTCAATTTCAAGTGGTTTTGGATGAAAATCTGTTCTTGGAACGTAGTTTTCAATCACAATTGATAACGGGTTTTTTATTCAAAGATTTGAGTTTTATTGCGACGACCAAACCAAGTTTGAAAGGGCATTTTTGGAGATTAAATGGAGAATTGGATTTGTCTGGTTTGGAAATTTGGAGTGCGAATAAAATTTACAATGCTGCCGCTAAAAAAGACACGAAATTTCAACTTTTTGAAGCCGATTTTGCGCAATACATCAAAATCGAGGCAGATTTGCGGCGCTATTGGACAATTACCCGGGAGCGGAGTTTTGTGGCGCGATTGAATATGGGAATTGCCGTGCCATTTGGCTTTGCAGAAACTGTTCCGTATGTGAAACAATTTTTTGTCGGTGGTCCGCAAAGTTTGCGTGGATGGAATGCGCGGGCTATTGGACCAGGCTCATTTCTGGACCCGCTGACCTTAGACCAAAATAGTCGAAATTTATTCTACCAAACGGGTGATTTTAAAATTGAAACCAACTTCGAATATCGCTTTCCCATCGTCGATTTTTTTGGAAAAATTAACGGTGCATTCTTCATTGATGCTGGAAATATCTGGTCACTTGGTGTGATTAATGAAGAAGAACGCCCTGGTTCGACTCTTGTTCTCCAACGTACAACTAACGAAGACGGCGTAATTACCAATGATTTATTTTTAAAAGAATTTGCCATCAGCGGTGGAGTAGGAATGCGTTGGGATTTGACGTATTTTATCTTTCGCTTAGACCTTGGCACGCCGATTAAAAACAATTACCCAGATTTTGATAGAGGGAATTCGTATTGGGTGGATTTTTCCAAATGGAACTTTAGTAATGTGGTTTGGAATATTGGACTCGGTTATCCGTTTTAACGGCGCACGGTATTCGGCTCATGGGTGCGCACGATTGAGATTTGATTTTTAATAAAATAGAAGACTAGTATGGGTTTGGTAAGACCGTATGGATTTGGTGGAAGGGATTTATAAAATTACTAAAAATAAGGATTTTTTAAAGGATTCAATCATTTTTTCAATATTGCAAAAGGCTCAAACGCAGAGTTAATTACGCAACTAATTATCGCTTTCAGACTTGGATATATTGAAAAAGAAGTATTTGAAAAAGAAGTATTTGAAAATTTGAAAAAGAAGTATTTGAAAATGTGAAAACCAAGCAGAAAAGATAAGTGCTTCCTTAAAAAAATCTAATAAAATCAAGAAGTCGCTCCAAACAAAGTCGTGTAAATTATCAATGCTCGTATGCCTCGTGAGCAGATAACCATGCGCCGTCTTCAAATCACAAAAGCGATTAACTGATGGTCAGCTAACCGCTTTATGCTTTCTCATGGTGTCGGTTTTAAACCAAAAACCACGATAAATTTATATGTTTTATTTGAAAATAACTAAAGAAGTATATAAAAATTACAAATAAAAATGATTTTATATAAAAAGTAGTGGTTAAATGAGGATAAAATAGAAGAAGGAATTTATTTTATTACAAATAATAAAGTCATACACACTACTATGTAGTGTCTGTACGGAAACACTTAATGTTCTAAAAATCAATGAATTAAGTTAGTACTTGACTACAATAAGAGAGATGAAAACCGTATATTGAAGACTAAAACCCTTCATTTTACAAGGTTTTTAACCAAGAGTTATCCACACTCACTTTAAAAGTCAAAAAAATGCGTGCACGATTTCAACAGTAACTTGAATTGGGTCACAATGTTCAAGTTGCCACTAGACTTTATTTGCAAAAATAATCTATACTCACGCACAAGAGAAATAAAGCGCAAAAAATGGATTATATAAAAATACGAAGTCGCCCAGAAAGTTTCCAATCACTCACATCTGTGACAGTTGAGGAATTCGATGAAATGTTAGCCTATTTTGAACG
>JBLHWU010000180.1:0-13457 GCA_047629355.1 Saprospiraceae bacterium
TATTATTTACCAGGAAGTTGATAAAACAATTCTGACGGACTTGATATATTAGTACCTTTTGCAAGGAAAAATTATCTAAAATATTCAATATCAACCTTTTATGAAAAATTGACAGACGCCAAGTTAATAATAAGAAAATGGGGAACAGGCTTTTAAAGTCTATTATACTGAAAACTCAACAGATTTTTCACTTTGACCTTTTGCCAAATAAAGTTAGGTATGAATCACTTTTATCTCTCAATAATTCCACCCGCGCTACCGCAGGCAGTGCGCATTATGTTTTTTGAAGCTCGAAAATTTTGCGATTTTCTCGTTTCTTAATTTTTTAGCAAATTTTTGTTATAATTTACCACTCCATGTTGAGTTAAATTGGGTCATTTGTATGAAAAATCAACTATTTTAAAATCTGTTGAGTTTTCAGTATTATAAAAAACTTTCGTTAAAACCCACCTAATATTAAACTATAAACCCGTAATTTCGAGTTTTATTTGTGATAAAAAAATTATAGAAGCCAGACCATTTTATAATCAAAGGACAAAAGTTAGAGAATTACTGATTTTCTGACACCTGACAGCAAAGCGGTCTGACTTCTGACCTCTGATAATTGAGTTACAACTACCAATTCTGAAACAACAACCAGAAAATACGAATCCAGAAACACCGCTGACACCAAAGCGGTCAAACAACCCAATTTCGGGACGCCTCAAGCGAATCTTGCAGGGGCTGGCTTTTCTGTTGATTTTTATTTTTGGACTCATTCATACGGAAACTTTCCAAAATTGGGCGGCGCAAAAAGCCACCACTTACCTGTCCAACCAATTGAATACCGTGGTCAAAGTTGATTTATTAGACTTTAATTTCTTCGGTGGCACTGATTTGAAGGGTTTTTATATGGAAGATTTGCAGGGCGACACCATGATTTCGGCTGCGAATTTATCCGTTTCACTAGAGTCTGGATTATGGACGCTACTGCAAAATCGGATAGACATTGATGCGATTGGTTTGCAAAACGCGAAGCTGTACATTAGCAAAGATTCGGCGGCAACGAATTCGAATATTGGGTTTGTCTTTGCGCAGCTTTCGCAAAACGACAAGAAAGAATCAACTGGCGGCGGGACGCCATTGGTTTTAAATCTAAATAGGTTGTTGCTGGACAATGTTGAGTTTATAAAACGAGATTTGACGATTGGACAAAATTTGGAAATATTTGTTGGTAAAGGAAATATTGCGATTGATAAGTTTGATTTAGCAAACAAACGGGTGGAAATTAAATCTGTTGTGATTGATAGACCGAGGGTGCGATTGACGGATTATGTGGCATTGCCGCTGCTGTATGCGCCCGAAGATAGCGTGGGTTTGATACCGCCTATCGAGGAAATTTTAGTCGAGCCTGACACCCAAGTTTTTGTGGCAACGATTCAAGATTTTAAATTGACGAATGGGCAGTTTGATATGGATAATTTTGAACGCAGTCCTGTCAAAACAACGCCGTTTGATGTACTTGATTTTGACCATATAGGGGTGTTTAACATTGATATTGATATTGAAAATTTTGAATATTCAGAATGGGATTTTACAGGAAAAGTGAATGGACTTTCAGCAGAGACGACGAGTGGATTTGTCCTTGAAAAATTATCAGCAGAAGAAGCATGGGTCGGTTGCACAGGGATGCAACTCAACGAGTTAGATTTGAAAACGCCTGACAGTCACGTCGGTGATACCCTTATTTTTAAATATCGAGAATACGGCGATTGGTTGGAATTTACGGACCGAGTACGGATGGATTTGAAGATTAAAAACTCGGACCTGGCACTATCTGATATTATGGTTTTTGCGCCGAAATTGCGAGAGAATACCTTTTTTGCCAATAACCAAACAGAAGTATTTGAAATTGATGGAAATATTAAAGGGCGAGTCAATCGTTTGGAAGGTCGAGAGTTGAATATTCAACTGCCGGGACGACTGACATTGGACGGAAAATTTCGGTCACGGGATTTGACGGTTTTGGATGAAGCTAGTATGAATTTTGATTTAAAACGCTTGCAGACTGATGTCGCAACGCTTCGTCAATTGATTCCTGATTTCAATCCACCCGAAAATTTTGACAAGCTTCAAAATATTAATTTTAATGGAAGATTTGATGGTTTCTTCGTGGATTTTGTTGCCGATGGAAATTTGACAACCAATTTGGGACGGGCTAAGATGAATATGCGGATGGATTTGAAAAATGGTCGAAATGACGCTAAATATTCGGGGCAATTGTCGCTGTCTTCCTTCGATTTGGGCGCATGGTCAGGGAGTGATGATTTGGGCAAAGTTAGTTTCGTTTCCAAAGTAAAAGAGGGTAGGGGCTTGACTTTGCAAACGGCGAATGCAAAATTGGAAGCGACGATTGATAGTTTGGAATTTCGAGGATATGACTATCGAAATGTGGCGATAAATGGACAGTTGAATCAGAAGTTTTTTAACGGAGATTTGTCGATTGATGATGAAAATATTGCCCTGGATTTTGAAGGGAAAATTGATTATCGGGACAGCTTGCCTGCCTTTGATTTTTCTTCTAAAATTAAAAAATTAGACCTCAAAGCTCTTAATTTAACCAAACAAGATTACTCTTTCGCTGGAGATTTTGATTTAAAATTAACAGATGCCGATTTAACGAATATTCAGGGAAGTGCGGTGGTTTATAATTTGCAAATCATTAAAAATCAGGAAGAAACGTATTTAATTGATTCCATTTCATTGAATTCAGAAGTATTTGCCAATGGGGAGAAATCGTTTTCGATTGCTTCCGATGTTGTGAATTTAGAGGTAGATGGTATTTTTGATATTGAAGAAATTCCGCAGACTTTCGTCCAGTTTTTTGAAAGAAATTATCCAGAGTTTGCGAACCGATTTGATATTGTCAGTAATATTCCTGCGCTGGATTCAAGTCGTTTTGATTTCAAAATCGACTTTTTTGATACTAAAAATCTGCCCAATCTAATTGACCCGAAATTGAGCAATTTAAACAACACTAAACTGTTTGGGAATTTTGATGGATTTACGGATGAAGTCCACATTGATTTGGATATTGATACGCTAGTTTATGATAATGTTCAGTTAGCCGATATCGTTTTGATTGCGAAAATGCGGAGTACGGAAATTGATTTTAACCTCGGAATTTTTAATACTTTAATTGATGGAAAAACCGAACTCGCACCGATTACTTTGCTGGGTTTGGTGAATCGAGATACGGTTGAATTTGCGGTGAGTTCCATTAATTTAAACGAGGTTTTAGATAACTTGAACTTGAATGGACTCTTCTTTTTGGATGGGGAGGAAGGGTATAAAATTCAGTTTTTACCTTCGAATTTGATTTTGTTGAATGAAAAATGGGACATCGCCGAGAATAATTACATACGTATCGGCAAGAGACAAGTTGAAACGAAGGATTTTAGAATTTTTAATGAAGACAAGAAAATTCAGCTGAATAGCATCGGAGAGAAAGGTTTAGAATTGTCCATTGAAAACGTCGATTTGGCATTTTTAAATAATTATACGAAGATTGACCCCTTGCAATTTGGTGGTCGCGTCGATTTGAAAGCACAGGTACAAAACCTGTTTGAAATGAAAGAATTGACCGCCAATTTAACCATTGATACGTTACTGATAAATGATGATGATTGGGGTGTTTTGCGCTTAGATGCGGAGACACCGAGCCTGGAAGAACCCGTCGAAGCCTACTTGTCTTTGACAGAAAAGCAGCGCAATATTCAAGTGACGGCGGAGGGGAAATATTACTTGCCAACCGTTCCTTTGAAGAAAGGTCGCCCGGTTCCTAAGAACTTTTTTGACTTTGATGTGGGCATTGCCAATTTCCCCGTTCAGTTTTTAGAATACGTTTTATCAACAACTATTTCCAATACGGTTGGAACGGTGAATGCGGATAAAATTCGCTTTTATGGCGTACCCTCTGAACTGAATATTGAAGGTATTGCGGAAGCCTCCAAAGTTGCGACTACCGTCAATTTTTTGAACACTCGCTACTATCTCGAACAGGAAAAAGTACTGGTGGATAATAACCGAATTGTGCTGCTCGATGCTATTGTTTCTGACGAATTAGGCAACACGGCGACGGTCAACGGCGGACTGACGCACAATCATCTACTGGATTTTGAATTGGATATTAAGATGCGTACCAATGACGAGACTTTCCTTGCAATGAACACTGACGAAACGATGAATTCGACCTTTTACGGGCGTGGAATGGGACGTGGATTTGTGCGATTTTCTGGGCCATTTGCACAGACCAATGCGGAGATTACGGCGACCACGACGGAGGGCACAAACGTGGTCATTCCCGTGACTTCGGAGACGGAGGAGGTGGTGGTGGAGAGTTTTATTATTTTTGAAGATGAATTTGAAGAAACGACGGAGAATAGCACTCCAGAAATCAGTGGTCTCAACTTGGAAATGAATCTTGAACTGACGCAGGCCGCCAACGTTGAATTGATCTTTGACCGACAATGGGGCGATGTAATTAAAGGAAATGGCGAAGGCAATTTGAATATTTTGATGACGCGAACAGGTGAATTTGAAATGCGAGGCAACTATACGATTAACCAAGGGAATTACTTGTTTACGCTGATGAGTTTTGGTATCAATAAGCCATTTGTGGTTGAAAAAGGCGGGACGATTCGCTGGAACGGCGACCCATTTAATGCAGAAATTGACATCAGTGCGAAATACGAAAAACTAAGTGCTTCGACCTATAATTTTATTCAAGAATTGCTCGTCAGTGCACCGCAAACCGTTGTAGATGCTTCGCGGACGTCATCGCCAGTTGATTTAAAAATGAATTTAACGGGTTCTTTATTCAATCCAAATATTGAGTTTGATATTGATTTTCCGAACTTACCGCCCGTTTTGAAAGGGTATACGGAAGGGAAATTGCGGACGATAAAACAAAATCAAAACGAACTGAACCGACAAGTCTTTGGCTTACTGATTAGTGGACAATTTTTACCGACCGGTGGAAATATTCAAGCGGCAGACATTGGCATCAATACGTTGAGTGAGATGATTGCCAACCAATTTTCGATTTATGTCACCGAATTGGTTTCGGAATGGCTGTCGGAAGACGGACTGATTTCGGGGATTGATTTTGACTTTTCTTTGAGCCGCTATTCGATGACGGGCTTGGGCGATGCGACGGATTTGACGCAATCGGGGAATGAATTTCAAGGACGAATGAAGCTGCTGTTCAGAAATGACCGCCTGATTTTTCATGCGGGGACGAATGTGGATTGGGGGAACACGACGACGTTTTCGGATGTACCGACCAATTCTTCGCAATTGACGGGCGAGTTTATGTTGGAATATGTGCTGACGGAAGACCGGAAATTTCGGGTGCGGGTGTATCAGCGGACGGAGCCGGATATTGGAGGGCGGCGGAATAAATATGGCTTAGGGTTTAGTTTTCGGAAGGAGTTTGATAGTTTGGAGGAGTTGTTTGCAGACTAGATTACCAATTCCCCGCATATCGTAAATCTTCATTGGAATACTCCTTCAAATACAAATACTTCACCCGCTTAATCTGCCGAATATGCAAATTATCATGCGCCAACCAATTCATCAAAAAATGCCGTGCCGATAGTTTTCCCATTTTTGGATGATTGTAAAAATTATCCTATTTTGGATGGTCTAAATTATTTAACCAGGCGATAGAAGCTGTTCGTTCTTCTAAAAAAGCGGCTAATTTTTTATCAAAACCTTGCTTTATATATTCGCGTTCCGTTACCCATTTTACAGGAGAAATTGGCAGTAGCCGCACAGTTGGATTTTCCAAAATAGATTGGATGCGCGCGCGAAAATCTTCCCGTTCTTCATCGTATAAATGACAGATAATTTCCAGCAAGCACTAGTATTCGGGGTTGGGACGCCAAAGGATTTCTTCTTTGGTAAGGTTGGAAAATAGTGCTTGGAAGACCGTTTGATTGGCGGCTAATTTTTTAGAAATAATGGAAGGCTGCATATTTTAAGTTTTGAACAAAGTTAAATAAAAAGTGGCTAAATGATATTAAACGCGCTACCTACGGCAGCGCGGGGTGTGTTTTTGAGGGGTAGAATCTGGTTTGCAACTAGATTCTACCCCTCAAACTCCCTTTGTCAAATCATTTAGAACCAATAAAAAAAAGGGTTGCCCAATCGGACAACCCTTCAAATAACTATGCTATGAAATTCTAAATTTTATTTCATTGAATAGCTACTAAGTAGGTTACTTACTTAAGTAACGGTGAAAAAATAACTTCCCCAACTGGATAGGACAAATTATCCTCAATTTTCACTTGAAATCAGTCAAAGTATCAACAATTATCCTTCTTTCAAGCAAAAACTGAGAAAAATTATCCTCTGTCCAGTTGAGTAACTTATTCTTTCATCGTTACTAAGCGTACTTTTGAAAAACATGGTGATTTTCAAAATCACCATGTTTTAAAACTAAACGGTCTATCTATCCGCTTTAAAAATCCGCTCAACTCTATCCCGTCGTCCTTCCTGAATAATCTGCAAAAAGTACATGCCATTCGGCAAATCATCGACCTTTAAAATCGCCGTTTTATCACCCGCTGGAATTTCTAACGTCTGGATAACTTGCCCATAATTACTGGTCAAATTTACAAAAACAGGTACTTCTTGTCGTTCCGTTAATTCAATCGTTGCTCGCTCATTGAACGGGTTTGGATAGAAATTAATAGAACGCATGTCATCCATTTCTAAGAAGCTCATTTCGATATTAGAATAGATTCTTTCCCCTTCAAACGGTGTAAATCGGATGCGGTAGAAGTTTTCGCCACGACGTGGATTTTCATCCATAAAAGCGTATGTAATTTCTTCTATATTATTCTTCATCATACCAATGGTTTCATACGTTTCATTGTCATTTGAATGTTGGATGTAAAACAAGCCTGATGGTAAGTTTTGCGTCATTTGCCAGTTCAAATTCAAGTAGTTTTCTTGATTTTCAATATAAAAGTCATCGAAACCAACCAAACCTTGAGGGGCAGGACAATCCACCACCGAAATATTGCGGGTTACGGTCAAAGAACAGTCGTCTTTCGCAACCGTCAAGCTAACCGTTCTAGGACCGACGGTACTCCAGCTTACGTTATTTACCACTCGCGTCGATGCCGTTGCAGGGTCAGCATTGGTATCAAAATCCCAGCTATAAACCGAGCCAAAGCCAGCATTCGTTGCGGTATAATTAATGTCTTCGTCTACACAAACGATATTCTGTCCAGGTTCAATATTTGCCAAAGGAACTTGCTTCACAGTTTTGACCACAATGTTTGATTCGCCCGGGAAATCTTCACAACATTCGCGGCGTGCGCAACGGATGTAGTAAGTTGTTTGCGTAATCGGACCAGGATTGTAAAATGGTGCGTTAGAGTTTGGAATCATGTCCCAATTCGGGTCGCCTTGACCATTATAAATAGGAATGCTACTTTGCAACCAAAGGTATTCGAACACGCCAAATCCACCCGATGGGTCAATCAAATTAGCAATCACACTCGGGTCAGCGCCGATGCCGCACAAGTCTTCATTTCCAGTAATTTCACCGCCTTGGGTTACGTTGTCGCATTTAGCATAAACACCCGCATCGAAGGTCAAATCGTCGGTGTCGAAGATAAAAATTTCAAAAACATTTGTTTGTCCCGTCAAGGTATCCACATCGCTATCCAAAGCATCATCACCGCCCATATCTTGGGAAGTGAATACGTAATTGGATGGTAAAGTCGTTGGGTCAAATTCAATATAATATGGTCCCGGCGTCACATCTTCAAATAAATACATGCCCGTGAAATTAGTCGTTTGTGTCGCCTCTACTATATTGGTCAACACAGAATATAAGCGTACGGTAATGCCATTCACGCCCGCTTCATTGTTATCCTGAATCCCATCTCGGTTGCTATCGAAGAAGACAAAATTACCGATATTGACCTTTTCATCCAATTGGAAAATACCTGCATCTAGGTCGTTATTGCATTCACCGACGCCCAATTGAAAGGGTTCGGTCAAGCCTGTCATTGAATTAGCGTCGCTATCAATCCCTTCATTTCCAACATTTTGTGAAGTGAATTGATTGTTGTTTGGCAATTCAAAATGTACTTGATATTCTCCATTTTCTAAATTGTCAAATACGTAATTTCCATTATTATCAGTCGTTGTTGTTTCATTTATAGAAACGCCCGTTGCCGTTGTTCCCGTAAGGGTAACCGTGATGCCAGCTATACCATCTTCGTTAGATTCATAGACACCATTTTCATTATCATCTTCCCAAACGAGGTCGCCGATTTTAGAAGGATTGTTTAATTCAATATCTGAAACGCAGCTACAGCCGTTTGTATCCATCACTGTTACAGCATAAGTGCCCGCAGCCAAATTAGTCGCTGTTTGAGTCGTTTGACCATCGTTCCATTCGTAGGTAAAGGTGTCATTACCACCCGTTGGATTAACGGACAATTCACCGTTGGCTGAACCAAAATTCACGATTGGCGCACTCACTGCTGCCGCACAAATTACCTCTACAGGCTGCGTCACTGTTGCGGTTACTTCTGCAGTACATCCGACTGCATCCGTCACCGTCGCGCTGTACGTTCCGGTAGGCAAATTATTGATGGTTATGCCGCTACCAATCGCCATCCATACGACGGTGTAAGGTGCGATGCCGCCCTCAGGATTTGCGGTGACAGAACCGTTAGCATCGCCGTTGCAAGTAACGTTCTCAGTTGTTGCTATGGCCGTTAAATTTGAGGTGAATTCAATTTCTACGGTTGCTGTTCCGAGACAAGCATTGGTGTCCATTACATCAACTTGGTATGTTCCAACTGGCAGGTTATCAGCCGTTTGTAAAGTTTGATTGTTGGCATCATTCCATTGGTAAAAATAGATACCTGTACCGCCCGTCACATTTGCCGTCGCTGAACCATCGGTATTATTGCTACAAATAACGTCTTCTTTTGTAATCGAAACTTCTACTGGTGCAGGTTCAAAAATATCGGTCGTTCCCGTTCCCGTACAGCCTGCTGCATCCGTTACGGTTACGTTATAAAATCCAACATCTAAGTTAGAAACGGTACCCGTCGTTGAGTTGCCATCGTCGTTCCATTGAATGCTAAAATCAGGTTGTCCACCTGTGATTGTCACTGCCGCCGAACCATCGTTAGCATCTGCGCAAGTCAAATCTGTAGAGTTGACTTCAATCGCTAAAGTAGAGTTGATTTCTACCGCTACGCTACCTGTAATGGTGCAGCTGTTTGCATCGGTTGCCGTTAGTGAATATGTGCCATTTTCTAAGCCAAATACATTTAGAGTTGTCGAATTATTAGCATCGTCCCATTGATAACTATAGCCACTTGTGCCGCCCGATACGTTCACAGAAGCTTTTCCGTCAAGGCTACCAAGGCAGCTTTCAGGATTAGAATTAAATTCTAAATTTAATGGGCTTGGCGCAAAAATAGCTACGCTTTCAACGATGGTACAACCTACATTATCTGTAATCGTAACTTCGTAAGTTCCGCCAGAGGCATTGGTCAAAAAACTGGATGCCGTTGCATTATTATCATTCCAAAGATAAGTATATGGTGGCATTCCTCCTTCTACTGTGACAATCGCCGAACCATTGCTGGAATCACTACAGCTTGTACTCGCCGTCATAATCGTAATGTCAAAAGGCGCAGGACCAACTATTTCTACTTGACCAATATCCATACAGCCATCTGCATTTGTAATCGTCACGTCGTAAAAACCTGCGGATAAGCCGTTAATCGTTGCTGTTGTTGAATTGTTCGCATCATTCCATTGGAAATTATAGTCGTTAGTATTCCCATTTGAAATAATAATTTCCGCCGTTCCTGTTTCTCCATTTGAACACAGTACAGGCATGTTTTGAATAGAAAAATCCAAGTCCATCGGCGCAGTAATTGTCGTCGTTGCTATTGCTGAACAGCCGCTTGCATCCGTTACAGTTACTTGATATTCGCCCATTCCAAGGCTGGTCGCCGTCGCTGTGGTTTGTGTATTTGTGTCATTCCAAAGGAAGGTAAACGGCGTAGTTCCATTATTTGAAATCACTGTCGCTGTCCCGTTCGCATCGCCACCACAGAGGATATCTGTTTTAGAAATATCTAAATTTAAAGAAGTTCCTGCTGATAAAATTACGCCTGCTGAACCTGTACAGCCTGCCGCGTCTGTCACGATGACTTGGAATGTGCCAGCGGAAAGTCCTGTTGCCATTTCCGTCGTTTGCGAATTTGCATCGTCCCATTGGTAAGAAAATGGTGGCGTTCCGTTGCTAATCGACACGAGGGTCGCGGTACCATCTGCTGCATTTTCACAGCCCTCATTTGTTCCAAAAATATTGAGGTCGAGACCCGTTCCTTCCATGATTTGGATGCTGCTTACCCCTGTGCATCCATTTGCATCGGTCACTGTTGTTGAATATAAATCTGGAGGTAAATTTTCAACAGAAAAGGTCGTTTGATTTTGGAAACTCCACAAGTAAGTGAACGGTGCTGTTGCATTGTTCACCAAACTTACTGTCGCTGTTCCGTCTGCCGCATCTGGACAAGATTCATTCGTTCCAGAAAGTGCTACGACTACTGGGTTAATGTTTTCAACAAGAATATTTTCCACTGCCGAACAGCCGTTGGCATCCGTCACTGTTACTATATAATTACCTGGTGAAAGTCCCGTTGCAATGCTAGTTGTTTGTGTATTCGCATCATTCCATTGGTAAGTAAAGTCAGGTGTTCCACCAATAATTTCGTCGACAAAAGCAGTTCCGTCATTTCCATTAAAACAACTTGGTGGCGTCACGCTCAAATTTGGTTTAACAGACTCACCTTCTCCAATTTCAACCGCCGCTGTTTCTTCACAACCTGCTGAATCAGAGATAGTTATATTGTATTGCCCTGGTTCTAAATTGCTTGCAGTTGGAGTTGTTTGCGTCAAAGCATCATCCCATTGATAGGTGTAAGGCGGTGTTCCATTGGCTATATTTACGGTAGCTGAACCGTTATTTTCATCCAAACAAAGTTCATTTTGAACCTCGAAGGTCAAGACCATATTTGCGCCAGCTTCTACAACCACATTTCCAACGGAAGTACAGTTATTTTCATCCGTTACGGTTACAGAGTAACTGCCGACAGACAAGTTAGTCGCCGTCATCGTCGTTTGTATGTTCGCGTCACTCCAGAGGTAAGTGTAATTGCCCGTTCCGCCCATTGGATTCGCAGCCGCAGAACCCGTTGTGCCGCCTTGGCAACCTGTACCTGTGGAGGCTAAGTTTAAAACAATTTCATCAGGTTGAGTAATGGTTACGCTCGTTTCCGCAGTACAAGTATTCGCACCTGTAACGGTGACTGAATAGGTGCCAGTTATTAAGTTTTGTGGGTCTTCCACTGCACCGATGCCGTTGTCCCAATTGATTTGAAAAGGGGCAAGACCGTCAGTGATTGTTAAATTAATCGCTCCTGTTGCGTCGCCGAAGCATGCATTTTCAGCGGTGATTTCTGTATTTAAAATTGGACTTGGATTGACGATAATTTCAACAATATTCGTTTCCCCATCGTACATAATACATCCTGCTCGTCGGGAACAACGAATAAAATAAGTCGTTTCTATCAAAGTGCCAGGGTTGTAATTGAATGAATTTGAACCAATAAGTTCATTCCAATCTGGACTAGTTGGACTAAATGGCCCGTCAACTGTGCTCCAAAACCATAAATATTCTAAATCGCCCGTACCACCTGAAGCGGCAACCAATTCAAATAAAGTCGCTGCTTCGTAAGGAGAACAACCTTCTTGGTCAACACCAATCATCCCACCAGCCGTTACATTATCACAGCAATATTCGATTTTAATTGTGATAATATTACTTTCACCAGTATATTCTGTACATTCAAAACGGCGTGCGCATCGAATGAAATAAGTCGTTTGCGTCAATGCACTTGACGTGTAATTATCGGCATCTGAGCCCGTAATTTCAAACCAATTTGGACTCGTTGGGCTAAAAGGTACATCTTCGGTACTCATAAACCACAAATATTCCAAATCACCTGCGCCGCCAGAAGGACTGACCAGATTGATGAAGGTACTTGGGTTAAATGGCGCACAACCCGTTTGGTCAAAATTAATTGAGCCGCCAGCTGTGACATTATCACAGGGCAGCACCATCTTCGCTACTATATTTGATTCCGCTACATATTCGAGACAGCCGCTTCGTCGAGCACATCGTCGATACCAAGTAGAAATATCCATTGGTAGTGGGTCGTAATCTATTGAATTAGAGTTAATTATAGGTTCCCATTGAGCTGTTCCCAAAGCTGGATTATAAATCGTTTTTATCCAGAGATACTCAATTGTGCCCATTCCACCAGAAGGTAATGTGACGTTAAGAATAGGCGTCGGGTCGAAAATTGGACTGGGATAACCCACTTCGTCGCCTTCAATTTCACCTCCGTCTGTCACATTATCACAGGTAAAGTCTACGAAGTATTCGTTGCCGAAATCATCGCATAATTCGTTGTTTAAAACGTTATTTTTTGGAGAATTGTCATTGGCAAAGGTTGTTACCAAGCAAAAGGACAGGAAGAAAAGCATTAACAAAGCCCGTCCACATACGAATGTGTCTTGTAGAAATCTCATAGTCATAGGATTATTCACGGCTCACGATTCAAGGCGCACGAACGCTTTAAAGAGTGATTCCGAATAAATTTTAAAAAAGTAGTTTCTAAAAAAGCTAAAAGCATTCTTTAAAAACTTGATAAATAGAATTTCAACTAATTTTTTGTGTAGTTCAGTGTTGCTAAAACAGGAAATAGATTTCGGTAGGTTTTCTTTTCTAAATGTAAGACATATTATTTTTAGTAATATTTGCAAAGACAATGCCAAGGGGAAGAGATAATAGAGGATAGAAAATTAATAATGAGGTAAATTGCTGGTTTTTAAGGAATTAAAAATTAAGATAAAATCGTTTTCTTTTGATGGTTGTGAATGAATGTCCAGTATTTTCGTATGGGCGTATCCTTGTGGTCGCCCAATGTCAGGTCTTTGTTGGATGCTGGGCGACCACAAGGGTACGCTCTTATATAGCCTGATATCTGTGTTAAATTAATTTCAAAATTCTCTGATGCAACCGATGAATTTGCGGAATTAAAGGACGTTTTCCATCATTAAAAATAACAAAATCAGCGAGGTGCATTTTTTTAAAATCATCCATTTGTTTGTCCATTCTTGCTTCCACCGCAGCGCGATTTGATTCATCTCGAGCAATAACTCTTTCTAAGCGAACTTCCTTTGGTGCGAAAACAGTAATGACCTTATCGAGTGCTTTGTCGCTACTCGTTTCAAATAAGAGAGCAGCTTCCTTAATGGTGTAGGGAACGTTTTTTTGCGCTATTTGCCAAGCAATACCA
>JBLHWU010000181.1:0-13441 GCA_047629355.1 Saprospiraceae bacterium
ACAATTCAACGTCCTCAAAAGACATTTCTCCCATAAATGAACCATAAGGCGTGTACGCTTGATTGGCGTCCCAAAAATCATAAAACCGCTGAACTGCAGCTGGAATTTGAGCAATTGCTTCTTCAAGGGAAGCGTATTTTAACGGCGGCAAATCTGCTTTAGTCTTGTCACTTGGACGATATTGTAAGACACATCCACTTTCGATGAATTTTTGAAAACCCAATTGCCCTTTGGTGGGTGGATTAACGCGCTCGCCTTCGTGCTTTTTTGCAGTTGTTTTGATGACCCAAACGAGGTGCTCGACCATGTGCTGTGGTGTCATTAACCCAAAATTACTGGCGGTATCGGGTGTTAAATTTTCTAATGCTTTGGGCAATTCGTCGAGTAGGAATGCTTTTTTGTTGATTACCATTATTAATTTAGTTTTTTTTTTGCAAAGTTAAAATTTTACAGTTGATGGTCTTGTTTATTTTTAGAAAAGAATAATGAAATCCGAATTTTTGATATTCTAAATTTTAGAATAAAAAAATTGGATTCTTTGACAAATCCCGTAAAATGATGTTTTCAATAGTGATTGGAGCGTTTGCGAACGCTCCAATCACCAGTATTTTCGGAGCTTGGAGGTTTCTCGAACTCCAAGCTCTATTGGAAAGCACGGTATATGTCAAAGAACCAAAAATTGAAGCCATATGTTTGTTCTCGACCGCGCCTTAGTCGCTGCTATCATCATTTACGGTGGACTTCAGTCTACGTTGTAAAATCCACCAAATATTTTTAGGTGGATTGAAGTCCATCGTACTTTAGCACGAGACTTTAAAAAAAAACAAAAAAAAGGCGACTCCACCGAGTCGCCATATATAATTATATCATAAAAATTGTTTCGTACATTTCGTCGCGCTCCCTTTAGGGTTGGAGTAAACGCGACTGCATTTTATCACCTTTTGAAATTAATCAAAGCCGCCAATCGAATGCCCAATAAATCATAATATTGACTTCGCATTTCTGGCGTAATAAAGTGATAGTAACCTTCAATTTGCAAGCTCAACCACTTCTGCGTCTGCAACTCAACCCCTAAATCCAAACCAAATCCATTGGAGTGAAAATCATTAAAACGGTCGCTATCCTCCAACTGCACATCCAATCCTTGCGACGCAGGAATATCATAAAAATAATAAAAATCTTTTTTGACATTGGTAGAAGCCAAGTAGCTTAAGCCAATGTAAGGAACTGCTGTTGTCTTCGTCTGAAAATTGTATTTCAATCCAATTTTATACTGCGTAAAAGACTCACTAACAGAAGCAAAGGTCAAATCATTTGGATTAGCACTACCTAAATCTTCCAAATTTGGCATCTGAATATCCCGTCCTAAGTTGGTGTAATCAGTGGTTTGATAAGACAAGTTAAACCAATCAATCGCGCCTACCAAACTTATATTCTTTACAAAATTAACCTCTCCTTTCAAACCTACATTCGAACTGGAAACATTGGTCAATCCATTCGCAGTAAGAAATGATTTCCCAACAGAAACGCCCGCTTTCGCACCAATTGGTCGCATATAATCTCGTAGCCGTGGGTCGTTATTTAAATCTAATTCCGAAGTCGAAATTTCTTTAATTTTCAATTCAGTCACAGGATAGGCAAGTGCTTCCCCTTCCAAAATCGCCATTTTTTTCAAATCAGCCGAAACAACATCTTTTTCCTCCGCAGATACTCCAATGCTTCCGCCCCGTCTACCGTCCACCGTCTGCCGTCTACCGTCTGCATTAAAAAAGGGACTGAAAAAACTCGTGCCAAGTATTCCAGCCCCGGTTACACTAATATCATGCGTATTAATTTTTTGGTTATTTGCGAAAAATGGGGTTGTCGCAAATATATTGGTTGCTGCTGCTGTTGCAATTGTACGCGTTTTAAAAACGGTATCCACTCGAACGACGGCGACCTCTTTGTATATTGTATCGACACGGAAATTTTCCTCGACTGGTTGACTTTTCAACTCCTGAATGGTATTTTTGGCGGCTGTTAACGCCATCACTAACCAGCCAATACCACCTAATAAACTCACTAAAATTACCGCTGCTGCCCAACTTTTCCAGGCAAAAGCATTCGGTGCAGGCGCCGCAGCATCCAACGTGTTGGCAACATCTTGCCAGTCGCTTTCACGGAAATCAAATTCCTGCTCTTGCTGCAACTTTTGTGCGAGTATTTTATCGAAATTGTCCAAAAAGTGATTGGTTATTAGTTACTGATTATTGATTGATAAAGTAGGCGTTACTTTCTACAATCCATTTTGTTTTAAATTATTGTCATTGAATTCATTCGCCTGTGTAATCATCGCTTTCAATCGCATTTTTGCTTTTGACAAATTTGACTTACTCGCTCCGGTCGAAATGCCCAATTTTTCTGCAATTTCATGGTGTTTAAACCCTTCCACTACATATAAATTAAAAACCATTCGATAAGCAGGCGATAAACGATTAACCATTTGAAAAACCTCTTGTATTGACAAGTTTTGAAGTGCATCTGCTGCTACTTCATAATGCTGTGCGTGTACCAAATCCATAATTTGCGGATTCGATTGGTTTTTTCGAAAATAATCAATCGCCGTGTTGACCAATATTTTATTGAGCCAAGCTTTGAAAGATAAATTCGGGTCATATAAATTCAATTTGGTAAAAACCTTAACAAACGCATCGTTTAAAATCTCTTTCGCTTCTTCTCGATGCGCCGCATATCGCAAGCAAACCGTCATTCCATAATTATAAAAATGCTTGTACAAGAGCCGCTGACTATCGCGGTCATTGTTTCTACATTTTTCAATAATTATTGACAGTTGTTCACGCGTCATTTTTAGGTTTCAATTGTTAACACGAAGATTGTTAGAAAAGGGTTGCCTCGAGTTGCGGATTAAGAGTTACGGATTGCGGATTTTTTAGCTGCAGGTTATGGATTTTAGTTTTTAACTATTGATAATCAAGTTTTTATGTAGATTTAAGGGTTATTAAAAAAATAAAATTATTTTTCAGAATTAATTATTTTTTGCAAATCATCAAAACCAAAACGGAATCCGAATCGTTCGATACACACTTCCATCCTTTTTAACTTTTTCAATGCGCAAAATATTTTTACCCAACTTGAATTTTTCAGTTGGCAAATAAGTCAATACGCCATTTTCACCTTGGTTAGGATGATCAAATCTCATTAGTTCAGATGTGTAGAGGTTATCGTTTACATAAAATTGATGGTATTGATGTGCACAATTGAGCCAGTGCATACGACGTTTTAAAAGATTTTTATCATTATTTAATTTTTCATCTTTTTGCCATTCGCCGCAAAGACTGTCCATCATAATCCCTTCATTAAAAAAGACAGGGACGAAGACTTTTAGTAGATTGTCGTTAATTTTTTCAGAAGGAATGACCGCAGATAATAATTTTTGAGAACCATCTAAATTCGATTCATAGTGATTCGTTTTCATTCGGTCCGTACGAGAAAATTGCTCTACCAGTGTCGTTGGCGTACTCATTAATGGAAGATTGGAGTTTATCATTTGAGAAAACGCAATGATACTGATTGCAAAGAACAGCCCAAACGTGGCAAATGTGAATTTTTTAATACTTGAATTGGTGACAAAAAGATAAGTAATCCGCGTGACGGGATAATAGAGGATATTATAATTTATTTTATTAAAAGCTTGACCTGTTTTAAAATACCAATATTGAATTTTTTCATTGTCGTGAAAGCGTTTTAGGTTTAGAAAATAAATCACTATTGAAAAAGAGGTAAGAATAACTAAAAGAGCTATACCTAAAAAAGTTAATATTTTGGAAGGTAAGAACAGTCCCAAAATAGTTTTCAAGCCAACTAAAATTAAAATATTGATATTAATGGCTATCAAAATCATCAACACCGACGTAGCGACCCCAAACATGGCACTACAGGCTTTTTCCAAACGAATAATATCTTCGTGATTGTTAGGAAATCGTTGTTTTAATTTCTCTAAAAAAATCGGGGAGTATTGGTCAGTCTCGTAATTTATTCCTTTTGGAAATATGTAATTGAGTCCCAACATGCCTATCCAAATTGCCCGTAAAATAAAATGCGTCACAAAGCAAACTATCAAAAAAGTACTTGCACAAAACAAGTAAATAAAAAACATATAAATTAAAAGGTAGTTTTCTGCTTGAAAAAAAGTAATACTAAAATCGACCAATTCATTAATATAATGTGGTAATTGTAACGAGCCAAATATCGCGATTCCCGAAATAATCAACTCCGCTTGCCAACTTTCTTCCTCCAATTTCCGCAACCATTTGGGCTTCTTTTGCTGTATGTTTTCTGCTGATAATTTTTCTTCGTTTTGCATAGACCATTCAATTTTGGGGCAAAATAAAGAAAGACGCCATACCAATCAAGGTATCGCGTCTTTTTTTCGACAAATCCAAGTAGACAGACGAGGTATTTTAAAAGTCCTCGAATAGCTGTCGAGCCCGTCGAGAAGAAAAATTTCTTTGACGAGAGCCCTTTATATACTGAGCATCAGAGACTCTGCCATAGTCATTTTGGGCGTTGTCTTCTGTAGAAAAATCATACAATTGAATCTCCCAACGCGGATTATTCGCCTCCCCTTTTGCAGTAGAATGCAGTAATTGAAACTGCCCCGTTGCCAAAGTCGGATTGTAATAAAGGAACTTTACATTGCTCTGTTGCGTTTTTGGAAAATCATTATACGACCAAATCTCATAAGGCGGCGCATCCGGTTCATCTTCTACGGTTACGACATCTGACGGCTTACCATATTTCATGAAAATATAGCCACGGTCACTCTCAAATCCGTAACCAAATCCTGAAGCATAGGTTTTATCAACCGCCCGTGCAACCTTCATATACCCCTCATACGGCACTTTCGGATTATTGGGATTTATTTGTGCCCAGTAACCGAAAAGGTATTCCTGCATCGATCTTCGTTTTTTGTTGGCAATAATCGCGTTGATGTATTCGCCGTCTTCCGCACCCATAATCGGATAAAGTGCTTTCAAACTATACCGCAAATCTTGGTCAGTCAAGTCTGCCACAAATTCTAAATCAACGTCCGCATTTTTGGCAAGTTCCTCCATTTCCGCATTTAGGCGTGGATTGCTACGTTGAAAAGAGAGGGACTTTTTACTTAAAAGTCCCTTATTTCGATCGCGAATTTCGACGATTAAGTTGTAGTTGCCAGAATCTAATTCTCGAATATCAATGTTTTGCAAGGCAACCACTACAGGTTCTGGTTTTTTGCGTTTGTGCCCAATTAGCACCGTTTCTTTTTTATCATTACCTAACAGTTTTTCGATGATATAAGACATCATAAAATCTTCGCCAATTTTCTGCTCTGTATTGTAAATTTCATTATAATAAGTCAGATTTTCCGCATTTTTTCCATAAAAATTAAATGCTGCATTTTCCAAGTATAAACCACTTTTTATAAAGGCATTCTTCTCCCCTGGCTCGGCATTTCTAAAAACAGAAACCAACTGAATATCAGACTGTTGTACCCGTTCTTTTGAAAAATAAACTTTGAAATCTGCATCGTAACTCACCTTATTTTCTGGCGAATTGACATCTTCAAAACTTGCTTCCAAATTGTAAGAACCATTTTTCAATTCATAGCGTTTTAAATCTATAAAATCCATCGCACGCGGTGTCAACGGACTGTTTAGTCGAAAGCGGTCAAATTTGACGATTTCTTCCCCTTTTTTGAAAATCAACGTCACATCGACAGCTGCTTGCATTTGCAAAGTATCAATTGGTTTGAAATCAACAGAAGCCCCGACGACGTGCAAGTGGATTTCCACAAAATTAGCGGCTTGACCTTTAAACGTGGAATACGTCACGCTGGCACGAATGGCAAACAGCCCTGAAGTAGATAAAAAGCAAGTCAGAAAAAGTAAAATTATTTTTTTCATTGTATCGGGAATTTTTTTCGTCAAAAATGAATTAGGTTCTATTCAAACTGCAAATAATAAACTTTTTCTCAAACTACCATGCTTTTGCTACACCAGTTTTTCCTAAAAGTCAGGTTTCTGACTAAAAAGGGTACTGGATACTGGATACTGGATATTAGGTATTGGGCAAACCCAGTACCTAATAAGTAGGTGACTTAAATAATCGACACTTTTGACAGCGGATATTTTTTGTTTAAGAAATTTAAAAAATCCTTTAATAATCCCTTTATTGAATGATTTTTTAAGTTTCTTAAACGGAAATATAGCCCTGTCTAGAAGTGTCGATTATTTGGGGTCACCTACTTACCCAAAGCCCAATACAAAAAATAAACTACCATGATAAAAAATTCGCTACAACTTTATATTGACTCCCTATCAGGTTTATCAAAAGACGTTTGGCTGCTAACCACCGTGATGTTTATCAACCGAATGGGCGCGATGGTGTTGCCGTTTGTGACGATTTATATGACGCAAAATCTGGGTTTTACCCTGAGCGAAACAGGTATTGTAATGATGTGTTACGGCGCGGGGTCATTGGCTGGCGTATTTATTGGGGGAAAACTGACTGATAAAATTGGTGCGTGGACAGTCCAGGTTGTGAGTTTATTTCTGACAGGTATCGGATTTTTCATCTTACGAAATGTGACGACTCTGGAAGGTTTTTGTATCCTTTATTTCTCCCTAGCTTTGGTCGCAGATACTTTTCGCCCCGCAAATATGGTCTCAATGGGCTTATTGTCTAAACCTGAAAACCGAACCCGTTCCATGTCCTTGCTTCGATTGGCAATCAACTTGGGCTATGGCGCAGGTACGGCGATTGGTGGCTTTTTGGCTTTGCAAATTGGCTACGATGGACTGTTTATCGTCGATGGAACAACCTGTATTTTAGCGGGTGTTTTTTTCATTGCCATGATACCGCACAAACGACGGACGCAAGAAGAAAAAGCCACTGCTGCCGCTGGACAAAAAGCAGGAAAATCCCCCTATAAAGATAGAAATTTCTTACTATTTAGTTTGATGGTCTTCTTAACTGCGGTGGCATTCATGCAGCTATTTACCACGATTCCCGTATTTTTTAAAGACGTTTTTTTGATGGATGAAGGGCAAATTGGAATGGTAATGGCCGTCAATTGTTTCCTCTTAGCGGGCATTGAAATGCCGATTATTCATCAATTGGAACTCAAAAAATACTCGAAATTAAAGATGTGTGCCATCGGTACTTTCTTAATAATGATTGCGCATTTACCGTTTTTGCTACCAGGCACTGGAATGGCATTGGTTTGGGCGTACATGCTGATTATCACCTTTGGCGAGATGATAAATTTTCCGTTTGCGAGTGCATATGCTTTGGATGCTTCTGACCCTGCGACACGGGGCGCGTATATGGGCGTGTACGGGATGGTTTGGTCGTCTGCGTTTATCGTTGCGCCATTGTTGGGCTTCAATTTAGCGGAACAATTTGGTTGGAAAGTAATGTGGACGGTCGTCGCTATTTTTGCCTTAGTGGGAAGTATTGGTTATTGGTTTTTAGCCGATGAAATGAAGAAAACAGACTTGAAATTCATCGTAAAAACTGATGTTTTTGAAAATCCAAAGTTGTTGGAAACTTCTAAAAAATAGCATTTTAAAAGTAGTATAATCGAACCGAAGTGATGAAGTTAAACTCATTGCTTCGGTTTTTTTGTGCGTTTTTAAGCCGTTCTATCAAAAAAATAGCATTTAAATTAATATGGAATAATCCACTGATTATACTATTTTTTGAAAAAAGTAACCTTTCTTTTCTCTTTGGTAATCGATGAATTGTTCACAAATATAACGACGACTGATTTCACCAACAACTGGACGGATGCAGTGTCTTGTTTCGACCCATGAACATGGAACTACTGCTACATTGGAAATTTGTGCTTAGGACGAAGGTTTGGCAGTTAATGAAAGCTGGAAATTTACGCTTAATTTTGTAGTTGAATATTGAAAATTTTGATACCAACCTTTTAAAAATAGAAACGAGCGAGTGGAATAGTCTGCTATGTTTTATCCATTATCACCTCAATAACCATATTGTTGTCAAAAAAAAAGTGAAGCAATGAATTGATGAACTTTCCTTTCCGTTTGATGGTTTTATTGCTCTAACCATTAATAAAACATGATAATGTCAAAAGCAATATCCACCAATCCCACTACGGGAAAAAAGATAGCCGAATACCAAAGAAGCTCTGCGAAAGAGGCTGTGAAAAAAATTAAAAAATCGCATAAAGCTTGGCAAAAATGGAAAAAGACTTCCTTCAAAAAGCGAGCTAAATTGATGCACAAAGTTGCGGATATTTTAGAGGAGAATAAAGCCGAATATGCGAAACTGATGACTCAGGAAATGGGTAAAATGATTGGACAAGCGAGCGGAGAAATTGGAAAATGCGCTCTGGTTTGTCGTCATTATGCTGACCACGCAGAAACATATTTAGCAGATGAAATCATCGAAACGGATGCGACCAAAAGCTACATTGCCTACCAACCACAAGGCGTCGTTTTAGCCGTTATGCCTTGGAATTATCCATTTTATCAAGTCATTCGTTTTATCGTTCCGGCGCTGATGGCAGGTAACGCTGGCGTTTTAAAACACGCGTCAAATGTGCAAGGTTGTGCATTTAAATTGGAAGAAATTTTTGAAAAAGCAGGTTTCCCGGAAGGGCTTTTTGCTAATTTAAATGTCAGTTCGGAGGAAGTTGAAAAGATAATTGAAAATGAACACATCATTGGCGTGACGTTGACGGGTAGTGGTCCTGCCGGGCGTTCGGTTGCTGCTATTGCTGGCAAAAATTTAAAGAAAAGTGTCCTCGAATTGGGTGGAGCAGATGCGTATATCGTACTTGAAGATGCCGATTTAGAGAAGGCAACGGACCAACTGATGCAAGGTCGTTTGAAAAATAACGGACAGACTTGTATTGCTGCGAAACGTTTGATTATTGTCGATGAAGTTTATGACGATTTCTTAAAAATGTATAAAAAGAAGTTGAAAAATGCCAAGATGGGCGACCCGATGGACAAAGAGAATTATATCGGTCCAATGGCGCGCCATGATTTACGAGATGAATTGCATGAACAAGTTGAAAAAAGTGTCAAACAAGGTGCGAAATTGGTGCTTGGAGGTAAGATTCCAAAAGATAAAGGCGCTTATTATCCGATAACGATTTTGACGAATGTGAAGCCTGGAATGGAAGCGTTTGAGGAGGAACTGTTTGGGCCAGTAGCCTCGGTGATTCGAGCGAAAAATGAAAAGCACGCGATTGAATTGGCTAATAATTCTAAATTTGGCTTGGGTTCAGGCGTGATTACTAGAGATAAAAAACGCGGTGAAAAAGTAGCCTTGCAGCTCGAAGCTGGGAATAGTTTTGTCAACAAAATGACGGCTTCTGACCCGCGAATGCCTTTCGGTGGCATGAAAAATAGCGGCTATGGACGAGAATTGGCGGCACACGGCATTCGAGAGTTTATGAATGCGAAAACGGTTTGGGTGGATTGATGATTGTGGTTTTTAATATGACTTGTTTTTTAAATTTCGAATTAGTGAAAGCCTTAAATTGTAATTTAAAAAATTAAGAGGCGAGAGAATCGCAAAATTTTCGAGCTCCAAAAAATAGAATGCGCCTCGCCTGCGGCAAGGCGGGTGAAGTTTTTGAGGAAGAAAAATAATTTTGTTCGAATTTACTCATTTTTTAAACTCTCCGCTGGATTCACACCCGTCGCCCGTACCGCATGAAGCCCCGTAACGCCTAACGTCAAAACAAAAGTCCCCAACAAAACCAATCCAAAAATGACATAATTTATCTCCGTCTGATACGCAAAATCTTGCAACCATTCATTAATAAAATACCAAGCGAGACCAAAGGCTGGCAAGGCTGCAAGCGCTACCAAAATCAAGAAATCTTTGGCAACCATAGTCACGACATTGGACAAAGTTGCCCCCAAAACACGTCGAATACCAATCTCTTTGATTCGCTGACTAACCATATAAGATGCCAAGCCAAACAGTCCTAAAAAGGTAATCAGAATCGTCAAAACCGAGAGGAGTAAAAAGATGCGTCCTCTGATTTGGTCGGTTTCATAACCTTCCTGTAACACATCATCCATAAACCGATAATCCAATGCTTCTGCAGGAAAAACTTGCGCCCAACTTTTTTCAATATGCGCCAGTGCTTCTGGAATATTATGGTCGATTTTGACCGCTAAATTATAGGAAGAAGGCGATAAAATAAACGCCTGCCCTGCAATTGGGTCGTGCAAATTACTTTGATGAAAATCTTTGACGACACCAATAACGGTCACGAAATCAGGGTTGTTTTTATCACCAAAACGAATTTTTTGACCAATTAAATTGTTTAATCCAAATTGGCGACCGAAGGTTTCATTGACTAAAATTTTGGTCTCTGCATCATCAGCATGTTCAGTAGAAAAATTTCGACCCGCTATAATTTCCATCTCCATCGTTTCAAAATAATCATAATCAACGTCACCATAATAGACAAACTGTACCTCTAAATCGTCCGAACCATCCGCACTAAAAGGCCGCCGGAACATGCCGACACCAGGATTAAAGGAGGAAGTTCCTGCCGAAGAAATCAAGGGACTTTCTTTCAATAAATTTTTTAAAACTGGCAATTTTTCCAATCCTTCTTCTGATGAAAATGCCAATCGAACGACTTGTTTTTGATTAAAACCTAAGTCTTTATTTCTCAAAAATTGCAGTTGTTCATAAATCATGCCCGTGCTGACCAATACGAAAATTACAACGGCAAATTGTACGCCGACGAGTATTCGACGCAATGGCGCACCGTTCGCTGTTTTACCTTTCATAATCGAAACGGGCTTAAACGAAGACAAGAAAAACGCAGGATAACTACCACCCAAAATACCGATGACAAAAAGCAAGGTTGCCATGCCGATAATCGACTGTGGCTGCCATAAATTCGCGGCGTCTAATTGCAAATTAAGCAAGCCATTCAAGGGAGAAATCAACCAAGTCGACAACCACAAACCAAGCAACAATGCCAACGCCGTAAAAATCATAGATTCTGATAGAAATTGTACAATTAACTGCCGTCGATTGCCGCCCATGACTTTGCGAATGCCTACTTCCATCGAACGTTTGCTGGCTTGGGCGGTGACCAAATTGACATAACTGATGATAGAAATCAGTAACAATAAAAAACCGATTCCTGCAAAAATCCAGATGTACGCCATGCCGCCACTTTGATTTAAATGCACTGCCGTAATAGGAACTAAACTGTGGTTGGCGTGCCATTTCATCGGTTCATTTGGGTCTAAATATTTTTCATATAAGTCAGATAATTTCGGTGCAAGGTCTTCAGGATTTACATTTTTTTGCAATAAAGCATAGGTGTTGTAGGAGAATCTTCGGAAATAATAATCTTTGAATTTGGGGTCACTTTCCGCCGAAATCATGGCTTCTAAGCGAAGATGACTGTTTTTGGGAAGGTCGCGAAAAACGCCGGTGACTGCTAAGGAGTAGTCGGATTTAGCATCTGGTAAAACATGCGTTAATTCCGTGGTCAACACTTTTCCAATTGGATTTTCATCACCAAAAAGTCGCTTAGCTAGGCTTTTATTTAAAACTACTTTGTCAGGCCCATGCAGCGCGGTTGCTTTATTTCCATGAATAAAATCGAAGGAAAAAACATTAAATGCCGTTGAATCCACAAACCAAACATCCGATTCTTCGATGGTTGTCCCTTTATTTTCAAAAGTCACCGCGTCTTCCATATAACATTTATAAACACGAGTATAAGCTTCGATTTCGGGGTAATCCTGTTTCATATAATGTCCCGTCAAGGCTGGCGTTCGTACCCATTTGACGTCCATTAATTTACCTTCGCGCAGGAGAGAAGGCGTTTCTACTCGATAGATGCGGTCGGCGTTGGCGTGGAAGCGGTCGTAATTGAGTTCAAAATCAAGGTACAATAAAATCAGTAGGGATGCGACGATACCGATGGTTAGGCAAGAGAGATTTAGAATGGCGTAGGCAGGTTGGCGGGAGATGGTTCGCCAAATGATGGTGATGTAATTTTTTAGCATAAGTAGGTGTTTTTTATAAAGACAAATGGTTTATTGAAAGGTGGCAGGATGGAAAATTACTCTTCAAGGATTTGTTTACGCAATTGCTTTGACAAAGGTTTTCCTAAATATTTATCAATCAAATAATGCCCCAAATACAAAGCTGGAATCAACAAAATCGCCACCGTCAATTTATACCCAAAATTTACCGTTCCCACGGCAAATAAACGATTAAAAGACCATTGCTGAGGACCTAATCCGAAAGCAATGTACAAAACAACATAGCTATCAATTAATTGTGAAACTGCCGTTGAAATCGTTGCGCGCAACCAAATTCTACGCTCGCCTGTCACCGTTCGGACTTTGTGAAAAACAGCAGCATCCAGTATTTGTCCCACCAAAAAAGCGACCAAGGAACCGACAATTATCCAGTTACTTTGTCCAAAAATAGCGGAAAAAGCGTTCTGCATATTTGATATGTTTTGTTCTTCGCCGACACTAATCCACCAATCGGCAGGCGTAAGTCCGATTGCGCCATAAACCATGATAAAACCGTAGGCAATTAATCCAGCGGTGAGGTAAGAAAGGAGGCGCACTCCGCGAGGACCGTAGTACTCGTTGATGATGTCGGTCATGATAAAAACGACGGGCCAAAGTAGGACACCTGCCGTCAATTGTAGTGTACCGCTGATGCCAAATAAACTCCAATTAAAAGGCTGCCAACCCATTGTTTCTTCGAGGGAAAATATTTTGACGCCGATAAATTCAGCGACCAAAGCATTGGTGATAAAAAAGCCCCCGAGTAGCAGGAATAAGCGGACGGCGCGGTTGGATAAGATATTTTGTTGCTTCATTTTGTTATTTTAGGGGGAAAGGTAAAATATTTTTACTTTTTCGCCGTCTTCAAGAGAGACTTTTGTAGATTCACTACTGCTAATTAAAAAAAGAAAAACTATTGCTGAATGAAAAACTATTGCTGTATTTGGCTCTTTTTACTTTTTTCTACCTTTACATTTGGACAAGAAAAACGAGGTAAAATAGACCTTAAAAATGAACATCAAATCAATGTTTTAAAGCTAAAAGATGGTACGCGCTACGTCGGACGGATTCAATCCATGTCTGCTAAAAAAATAACCTTTCAACTCAAAGACATTCCAACGGCTAAACCGATAATTATCCGTCGGCGCAATGTCAAAATAGTCGGAAGCTACAACGTAAGTACAGACAATGAAGGCATGCTGCGGTTGCCTTTTCTGAGAATTTCGGAAGACTATCCTAACCTACTTCTTGACCCTAAGCTGGATAGTAAAAACAAGAATCAACAAGTCGAAATTTGGCAAGGTAGCAACGTTTTTACGGGGCGCATCTGACAGGTTAAAAAAGCAGGATTG
>JBLHWU010000182.1:0-13417 GCA_047629355.1 Saprospiraceae bacterium
GCGCACTGTGTTTTTGGAAGCTCGATAATCTTACGATTTTCTCGCTGCTCAAACTTAAAAGAACCTTCGTTTACACGGTAATAAATCACTTTTTCAATAAATGGTGGTGCACATTTGTAGCACTACCGTTTTTTTTATTAGCGGATAAATAACGATTTGGCATAAGTATTTTCGTTAATATTAATTTTTATAAAATAACTGCCTTTCGCTAAATCTTGGATATTGAATAAGAATTTTTGGTATCCTTTTTCTTGATTTTTATTGTAAAAAAGCGTTTTAATAGGTCTTCCTAAAACGTCCTTTAGCTGAATGTCAACTGGACTATCTTGCGGCAAATTCATTTCGAGCGTGAATTGATGAGCAGCAGGATTTGGATAAATTTGGATTTCAGGATGAGAAGAAAAAAGGTTGACCAATCTAATCGCTGAATAACTGCTTTCTCCTGAATAATCAACTTGTTTTAACCGGTAAAAATTTTCGCCTAGAAGAGGCGTTTTATCCTCAAAAAAGTAGTACTGTTCGATATTTGATTCGCCTAGGGAATACACTTTTCCAATGACAAAAAAATCTTTTCCGTCGGTGGATTTTTCGATTAAAAAATAATCATTTCCAATTTCGGAAGCGGTTGTCCACGATAAATCTACAGATTGGTTTAGGCTTTCAGCTGAAAACTCGATTAATTCAATGGGCAGTACGCTATTGGCAGACAGCCGTTGTCCAAAAACTTCATACTCGCCAAAAGAAAATGGAAGTATATTAGAGGTCATTGACCACAAAGTCAGGTATTCATTGCTGGAAGAATTATAAGCAATATTAGGATAAAGAGCGGTATCCCAGTTGTTTTCATTCACCCGATAATCGTTGATTCCCATTTCTGTTCCTGCTGCGGTCAAAATTTGAACATGAATTTGTCCATTGGCACTGGCATCATCGCCATACCAAGCCACCAAATATTCATTGTTGGTTGCATTGTAAACCACTTTGGGCGTATTGGCGAAATCAGCAGTTTGCCCGTCAATTCCCATATCGCTAATGCGAAAATCATTCAATCCAACTTCGCTACCTACCACTGACAGCCGTTGTCCAAATATTTCCAGTTCTCCCTCCACTAAGGGGGCAATATTGTCATCGCCCGACCACACGACGAAGTATTCATTGCTGACCGTATTGTAGGTAACGGAGGGCGAGCCAGCATCAAAGTCTGGGTCACCATCAGTCCCCATGTCACTGATACGGAAGTCATTTGTTCCAATTTCTGCCCCTGCACTCGACAAGCGTTGCCCAAAAATTTCAGATTCATTTACCACTAAGGACCCAGTATCGTCATCACCCGACCACACAACCAAATAATTATTAAACGTTGGATTGAAAGTCACCGCCGGAGTGACTGGGGAAAAGTTATTTGCACCATTGGGTCCCATGTCGCTGATGCGAAAATCATTGTTGCCCACTTCGGTACCATCCGCCGCAAGGATTTGTCCGAAAACCTCCCATTCATTATCGACCAGCGGGGCGGTATCATCGTCGCCAATCCAAACGACCAAATATTGATTATTAGTGAAATTGTAAACTGCTGAAATAAGC
This sequence comes from Saprospiraceae bacterium, assembly GCA_047629355.1. Taxonomy (GTDB): domain Bacteria; phylum Bacteroidota; class Bacteroidia; order Chitinophagales; family Saprospiraceae; genus CAYUNA01. Next base: position 1,585 of record JBLHWU010000182.1, read on the forward strand.
ACACCCAACACCCCGTAGCTTATATTACCATTTGGTCCCATATCGCTAATCCGAAAATCATTCACACCAATTTCTGTACCATCTGAAGCGAGGCGTTGACCGAAAATTTCCATTTCATTATTCACCAACGGGGCGGTATCATCGTCGCCAATCCAAACCACTAAATATTCGTTATCTGTCGAATTGTAGACCACACTAGGTTTTTGAGCACCATAATTAGTGTTTCCGACAGGTCCCATGTCGCTGATGAGAAAATCATTAGTTCCAATTTCCGTTCCATCGGCAGCAAGGCGCTGTCCATAAATTTCATATTCATTGTTCGTATTATTGTCTCCTTTCCAAACCACCAAATATTCATTATTGGTGGAATTGTAGGCGATACAAGGTTCGCTGGCATCCAAATTAGTATTGCCATTGGTTCCCATGTCACTGATACGGAAGTCATTGTTACCAACTTCTGCTTGTGCCTGAATTTTTCCGAAAGAAAGACAACATAAGAAGAATAGACCAATTTTTTTTGGTAAAACCTGGTTAGTCTGTCTAAATATTAGCAGGAAAAACGACCGATAAAAAAGTAATAATAGCTTTTTCATAGTTAACTTTTTTTAAGTTTTAAAATTGATTTTATTGGGCGTAAGTGGTTGATGCAAAGTTCCGAGCATTTCATTCGCAAATCTTCCCCCCATCGGGTGATTTTCGTTCCTCCCCCTAAATGAGGAGATAAAATCATACTTTAAGGGGAAAAGACTTTTTAAAAAAGGTGTTATATTTGTTTTTTTTATAAAATCCTCATTCATGAAGCAAATTTGGTGGTGTTTTTTATTCTTTGGAATAGTAGAAATTCCGATAGCAATGTCACAAAACCCATTTTTGGATAGTCTAAAAATGGTAGTGGACACGATGCCCAATTCAAAGGAAAAAGTGACTCATTTAATCACTATATCTGTACAAACTTATGCTGGAGAACAAGCCACAAAGTATGGATGGGAAGCAATTCGGGAAGCGAAAACTTTCGGTGATAGACTTCTACTTGCAGATGCTTATTTCAATATGGCTAGTCTGTACAATGTGTCCGAAAAGGTGGATAGTTTTAATTTATTTGCGGAAAAAGCAGCGCAATATTACGAAGCTTTAAATGATGGTTGGGGCTTGGCTTCCATTCATCAGGCACGGGGAAATTTATTGGGAAAATTTAAACAACATGAAGCAGCGGATGAGAATTTTCAAAAAGCCATGGAATACGCCATCCAAGCTAAGCATGACCGAATTAAAATAGAAATACTGAATGATTGGGGAGTTTATTTGAGAACTATTAAAAATTACCAAGAATCTATTGGTAAATTAAAAAAAGGACTAACAATTTTTGCCACAACTGGACAAACAAACTTAGCAACATTGTCTCGCTTAGAGTTTAATTTAGGACGCTCTCTTCAAGACAACCAGCAGTTTTCCGAAGCACTCGATTATCAGACCAAAGCATATCAAAAGAGAATAAAATTGAATATTCAAGGAGGAATTGCTGAGTCGCAAATTCAATTGCTACGATTAAATTTGGACATACAAAAAGCCAATAAAGATACCTCCGATTTTCAAAAAACAATCAACATTTTGGGCTATTCCAACGCCCAATCTATCCTTGATTCTTTAGCCATTTCCACTGCTAAAACTAACCATGCTGGTTTGACAGAAATGTTTTATAAAATCAGTCATCGTTATCACGAAGAACGTGGAAATTATCAGCAAGCGTTGAAATTTTTCAAAGCAGGGAAGCAATTGGAAGACAGCCTGCTTTTGAGCAAGAAAAACCTTGCCGCTTTGGCTGATTTAGATTTGAAATACAATAACGAAGTGCTACAAAATGAAGTGCTCCGTACCCAAATTGCGGAAAGTAAATCTAAGAATGAGCGCAATATTTTGTTGTTGCTGCTTTTTGCCGCTTTATCAGCAGGAATTTTAGGCATCCTTTATTTTCGACAAAGATTGGAAGCCCGAAACATTGCCTTGCAATTGGAAGCGCAAAAGGTAAAAGAACTAGAACGGCAACAACAACTCGTTGCCATGAATGCCATGTTGGAAGGGCAAGAAAAGGAGCGAAGTCGAATTGCAAAAGACCTGCACGACGGGCTGGGAAACATGCTAACTTCCATCAAATATCAAATTGCAGGACTGCCGCTTGGGTTGGATAACAATTTCAAAAAAGTACAAGGAAAAGCGGAAAACATGATTGATGATGCCTGTTCAGAAGTGCGCAAAATTGCTCATAATATGATGCCAATCGCCCTCGAAAAACTGGGACTGACACGGGCATTGGAAGACTTGTGCGAAAAACATCAGGCGCATCAGTCTTACGAAGTTATTTTTCAGATTTTTGGCCGCGAAGCCAGGTTTAAGACCAATGTAGAAACCATGCTTTACCGAATTGCGCAGGAAATTTTCAACAATATCAACAAACATGCTGAAGCCTCGGAAGTAGTGGTGCAGATGACTTATTCAGAAGATTGGTTAAACCTGACTTTTGAAGACGATGGAAAGGGATTTGACAAACAAGAAATCATGAAAAATGGAGGCCTTGGATTGCATAGCATTCAATCGCGAACCGACTATCTTTCAGGCGAATGTTTGATTGATGCCCGCTTGGATAAAGGTACTAATATTAGCATCAATATTCCAATCAACGTTACAAATATGAAAGCATGAAAATAAGAATTTTACTCGCCGACGACCACCAAATTTTATTGGACGGTCTAAAATCCATGTTGGAAGAAGAATCCGATTTTATCGTAGTTGGTACTGCGCTGAACGGAGTAGAGGCGCTTCAAAAACTAGAAAATCAGCCAGTTGACGTCTTGTTATTAGATTTACAAATGCCGCGAATGGATGGAATAGAAACCACAATAATTGCCAAAAAGCGGTTTCCTGATTTGAAAATTTTGATACTAACTACAAATGATGAAGGCAGTATTATTACCGAAATTTTAAAAAAAGGAGCGACGGGTTATTTATTAAAAAATACCTCTCAACAAGAACTGATTCGTGGAATTCGCTTAGCTTATGCAGGTAAAACAGTTTTGAATAATCAAGTGACGGCTAAAATTATCGAGAATATTCGGCAGCAAGAACATCCACCTAAAAAGTCGAAACTGCCTAAAATTACGCAACGGGAACAGGAGGTTTTGGAGCTAATTGCTCAAGAATTTACAGCTCAGGAAATTGCTGACCAACTGTTTGTCAGTTTAAACACTATTATTACCCACAGACGAAATTTGTTGGTAAAGTTGGATGTGAAAAATTCGGTTGGTTTAGTGAGAAAATCAATGGAGAATGGATTGATTTAGGATTCCTACTCCATCACAAATCCTTCGTCTTTCCTAAAAGCTTTGTAACGTCCTTTTCCAAATTTTGCCCCGTTAAACTTCACCGTTTTACGCAGCTCTTTTCGTTGTTCCTCTGATAATTGGTTAAAATCAGCACATTCTCTGGAACAGCAGTCTTGATACTTTTTTGCACATTTTTCACATTGCAAAAACAACATATGACAGGCATCATTTCCGCAGTTGACATGATTGTCGCTAGTCTCGCCGCATTGATGACATTTAGCCACAACTTCATCGCCAATCCGCTCCCCCATCCGTTCATCAAACACAAAATTTTTCCCAATAAATTTATTTTCCAATCCCTGTTCTTTCACCTGCCGCGCATATTCAATAATACCGCCGTTTACCATGTACACCTTTTCATAACCCTTGTGTAGCATATACGCACTCGCCTTCTCACAGCGAATTCCACCCGTACAATACATCACAATATCTTGATCTTTTTTATCTTCAAATAGCTCCGCGACCAAGGGTAATTCCTCGCGAAAAGTCTCCACATCTGGACGAATTGCGTCAGCAAAATAGCCAACTTCACTCTCGTAATGATTGCGCATATCGACAATTATTGTCCCTTTCTTTTCCGTCAGTTCATTGTATTCTTTGGCAGAAAGGTGCTTGCCTCGTTTGGTGACATCAAATAATTCATCGTCCAAACCATCCGCAACGATTTTCTTTTTAACGTTGATTTTTAATTTAAAAAAAGATTTGCCATCATCATCAATCGCGATATTCAAGCGAATGCCTTTTAAAAATGGGACGGCATCCATCCTATTTTTAAAACCCTCAAAATTTTCTGTTGGAACAGAAATCTGACCGTTAATACCTTCTTTTGCAACGTAAATACGCCCAAAAACGCTAATTTCAGATAAAGTACTGTAAAAATCGTCGCGAAACTGCTTCGGATTTTCGATATTTGCGTATTGATAAAACGACAAAGTTGTCCGTTTTTCATCGCTTTCCTTGAGACGTTGTTTCAGCTCGTCTCTGTTAACTTTATTATGAAGTACAATCATTTTTTATCATTTTTCTTGACAATTGCAGGTTATCGAAGAAATCTGCGGTGCAAAAATGAGGTTTTTATAGCAAAATATAGCCTTTTTGCACTTTTCAATTAATTAAACTTTAAACCAATGCTCCTTTTTTGTGTATTTGAAATAGGTTCAATACTTTTAGTAATGGTAAAATAATAAGTCCGCCAACTAACAACGTTTATTTTGGTCTTTTTCTCCACTTCGGTCGAAATGACAAAAGATGTTTACTTTTTAAATAGGAATTATCTCTACATAATGACTGTTTCAAAAATGAAAAATAAGGACAAAAGAAATACTCGGTAGTTGGCGGACTTATTATTTTACCGTTACTTAGCACTTGAATTGAAATATTTTCATTACTTTTTAAATGTTGATAAAAGAATTTAGAAACACAGGCACAGTGTGCCGTCCCTCTTGGTAGAAAATGGTTATAATGTGTTCTAGAGCCGCAGCGCGGTGGCACTCTTAAGTTTTTCATCAGCAAGAGGGACGGCACGCTGTGCCTAATTTCTAAACATGTAAATTTTAATCTCAGAATCGTTGAAACATTTTAAAATGACCATTCAAAATATGCTGCGACAACTCCTACTTATCGCAAATTTCCTACTGCTTCCGTTCTTATTGTTTTCACAGAACAACATCAGTTTTGAAGCAACTGCCAATGCTAAAAATGTAGCCGTTGGAAGCGTTTTAGAAGTGAAATTCACTTTAAAAAACGCGCGAGGAACGAATTTTCAACCCCCAAAATTTGGCGGATTCCAAGTGATTTCTGGGCCGAGTCAATCCATGAGTACACAGATTTACAATGGACGAATGACTCAAGAAATCAGTTATTCCTTCACTTTGATGCCCAATAAAATAGGGCATTGGACAATTGGACCAGCGACAATTCGAGCAGATGGCAAAAGATTCAAATCGAAACCAATTCAGATTCAAGCCGTCAAAAGTAAAGCTACTTCGCCTTTGACAGGCACGGATAAAGAATGCTTTGTCCGAGCAGAACCCAATACGACAGATGCTTACATCGGACAGCAAGTTTTGGTGGATTACAAACTTTACACCATTGTCAATATTGAGAATTATGCGACGTTGAATGACCCAGAATATCCCGGTTTTTATGCGCTAAATATCGCCCGTTTTAATAGTGCAATTGGACAAGAACAGATTGATGGGGTTCAATATACGACGAAGGTTTTGAAGCGAATTGCCCTGTTTCCGCAGCAAGCGGGTATCTTACCAATTGAACCTTTGAGAATGCAATTGGGGATAGAAATTCCGGGGCAGCAGTCCACAGGATTCTTTTTCAGAAAAAAAACACGCCCCGTTCAGACGGCAACAAAGGAGGTTGAAATTAGCGTCCGTTCTCTGCCACCCAATGCACCTGCATCTTTTAATGGCGCGGTTGGCGAATACGATTTACAAACCAGTGTGAAACCCAGTAATTTGACAACGGACGATGCTTTGACCGTCTTAATGCGGATTTCTGGAAACGGTGATTTGAAGCGTTTGCAAGCACCAACCTTGACTGTACCTGAAAAATTTGAAGTGTATGACCCGTCTATTTTAGATGAATCGGAACGAGAAAAACAAGGAGAATTATCGGGTACTAAAACGTTGGAATATTTGGTTTTGCCAAAAGAAGCGGGGCAATATACCATCGTACCCAAATTCACTTATTTTAGCATTGATTCTGCTAAGTATGTGACGTTAAAGGCACCTCCAACCAGCATCCGTGTACGCAAAGGCACAGGCAATTCCAATGTCAAAGCTGCGCCGAAACAAGAAGCGCAGGAAGACATTCGTTTCATAAAACTGGAGACTAACTTGCATCCAACAGGCAATAGCTTCTTTGGCTCGCTGTCATTTTGGTTACTGGCTTTTTTGCCAGTTTTGGGTTTTACTGGCGCATTGGTTTATCAGCAAATTTTAAATAAAAGAGGAGATACTGATTTAACTTTATTAAAAAGCAATCAAGCAAGTAAGGTGGCGCAAAAACGGCTTTTGACAGCTAAAAAACATTTGGATGCGAAGGAAAGTCGAAATTTTTACAATGAAATCTCAAGAGCATCATTGGGGTATATTGGAGATAAACTAAATATTTCTAATTCAGAAATGACCAAAAATAATGTGTGCGAAAAATTGCAAGCACTCGAAGTTAGCACACCCAATATCGAAGCATTTATGAAAATTTTGCAGACCAGTGAAATGGCTTTATTTGCGGGTATGGACAATTCGGCAGCAATGTCGGAGACTTATGAAAAAGCGATGAAAGTAGTGGTGGATATTGAAGAGGAAATTGGATAAAAGAAAATTTATTTGACTTTTCTGGAGCAAAAAATCTATTTCTCGCTCCAGAAAAATAATTGCGCGCTGCCTGCGGCAGCGCGAGCAGGAGTTTAGGGGAAGAAGCTGGTTTTCAACCAGCCTCTTCCCCTAAAACCCCAAGAATTTAAAAACAACTATAATGAAAAATATTTTAGAAAAATACGCGCACCTTTTAGTTCACTATTGCGTGAATATTCAGCCGGGCGAACGGCTTTACGTTTCCAGTACAACACTTGCCGAACCGTTGATTCGAGAAATCTATCGGGTGGGTGTCAAAGCGGGTGCACATGTGGAGGTTGATTTGGCATTTCGAGGTAAAAATCGGATTTTTATCAATAACGCCAATGAGGAGCAGCTTAAATATGTGCCGACACTACAGAATAAGGCGATGCATGAATTTGATGCATATCTCTATATCCGCGCGCCGTTCAATTTGCGAGAAGACCAGAATAATAATGCTGATAAAGGTAAAATTCGTTCAGCTGCGATGAAGCCATTGTCAGAAGCTTATTATAAACGGACGGCGACCTACGATTTGAAACGCAATCTCTGTCAATATCCAACGCAGGCGGCGGCACAAAATGCAGGAATGTCGTTGGAAGAATACGAGTATTTCATCTTTAATGCTTGTAAGTTATTTGAAGATGACCCGATTCAAGCGTGGTTGGATGTGCGCAAAAAGCAGCAGCGAATTGTTGATCTATTGAACAGTCGCGAGCAGGTACATTATAAAGGTAAGGGCATTGATATTCAGTTCAATACGAAAGGACGGACGTGGATAAATTCGGATGGACAAACCAATATGCCGTCGGGTGAAGTATATACCTCGCCTGTGGAAGATTCGGTAAATGGTGTGATTAATTTTAGCTATCCAGCAGTTTATATGGGACATGAAGTGGAAGATGTGACTTTATGGGTCGAAAATGGTGAAATTCAAAAATGGGAAGCGAAACGTGGACAAGAATTCTTAAATCACATTTTTGCCTTGCCTGGTACTCGTCGATTTGGCGAGGCGGCAATTGGTACGAATTATGACATTAATAAATTCACCAAAAACATTCTTTTTGATGAAAAAATTGGTGGAACAGTTCACATGGCAATCGGTCAATCCTATTTGCAAGCCGGTGGAAAAAACCAATCTTCTGTGCATTGGGATATGATTGCAGGTATGAAAGATGGTGGGCAAATCTTCGCAGATGGAGAAAAAATTTATGAAAATGGCCAATTTATATTTTAAAAAAGGTCTCAAAAAAGCTATTTTTAACTTTAAATGCGCCAATTTTGTACTCAAAATCCAATAATTTTGAAAAAAAGAATTGGAATATGCGTAAAATTCATATTTTGCGACCTCATTTTAAAAAACCAATTGTTCAGTAATTTTTTTTCAAACATTGGAGCATTCTTTTTAAGGTTTTTAATAAAAAAGGAATAACGAATAAACATTTTTGCTGTTCACCTTTTTAACTATTGAAATCTTAAATTTTTTTTTTCCCAAAACAATACCTAATACAACGTGGACAATAATTTTGCAATCCTCGAAATGAAGTACGGCAATATTTACGGTGGCTTCCCCAATTTTTTCGCCATTGCCGAAATCTCTTTGCTTGTTTTTGAAGTCAGAACTCAAAAAATCTTTATTGAAACTTGGCAAAACAGGTGCGATGTCGATTATGTGAGTGTTTATTCTAGAACGAACGAACTCGGACATACTATCGGAAGAGTCAAAGAAGTAGTGAACATGCGAACGGGAAGAGTGCGCCCTTTTATGGAGGATTATAAACTCGATAAAAGAGCGTTACAATATTCATTCAAAAACCTACAACCAGTACACAACTGGGTTCGTAGCTTTATGTTGAATAGCCTTCGTAAATATAGATTGGAAACCCTCATCACCTTTGATGGTCGGCGAGATGTTTTCCTTTGTGAGCGTTCTGGTGTTCAATTCTTCAACATGAACATCATTGACCTCCAAAAAGAATTAAATAAAGAGACAGATTATCTTTTCTCTTTGAATAAATTGTCAAAAATTATCAACTACAGCTTGGATGGGTCTTACTTGCGTTCCAATAATAAGGAATACTGGTTGCACCCAATTGCTGCAAAGCAAATTTATCCAGGTACAGCTGCTTACGATGCTGCTCGATTGTTGATGATTCACAATGAATACCGAGATCACCATGATGATTTCATGATGAAAGGAGCTTTGTTGTTGAATAAAATTCAGGCAATGAAAGAGGAAGAGGAAGCGAGAAATCCAAAACCTCCACCTCCTGTTAAAGAAGTAAAAGAAGAAGCACCTACACCACCACCAGCTGTGGAGGAAGAGAATGAGGAAGAGAAAGAGAAGGATTAGGCTGCGTCTGATAATCTAAAATCATAGCTATTATATATAGTGTAAAAGGCTTACTGAATTGAAAAATATTCAGTAAGCCTTTTCAGGTTCTAACCTTTTTAAAATTGTTTTGTTATATTTGCCAGAGAGGTATCAGAGATGAGGGGTCAGAAATCTCAAAAACAACTTTTCAGGTATTAGTAATCGGAGTTAAAGGAATTCAGTAAGAAGCTACATTTATGGTTTTTAACCTATCGCTTCTGACTCCTGACACCTAAATTTAAATTAAACACGCTGATGAATACGGAACATTACAATCTTCAACGAAAAGTCAATACTTACAAAGATATTGTTAAAAATACGCGTGCTTACCGCGAGGTCTGGAAAGACTCCTTGAAAGACCTGATTATTAAACAACTAACGGATGTTTCAACCGGAGTTGGTTTGGAAGGTAAAGTGGAAATCAAAGCGGAATTGGAGAATTTGGAAGCGGTTGTTTTTTCCTTGGGCGATGTCAAAAGTGGGATGTATCAGGAAGTAAATGAATCCATTAAACGGCATTTGATTAAGCACAATGGTTCGTTGATTTACCAGCAATTGTTTAATGGAAAGGTAATTGTGATTATCAATTATCCTTATATTGAAAACTATGGTAAGCCGCACCCACCGAAGACTTTAGCCATTTATCGACCAGAAGAATTGAAGGAACCGTTCATTATTCGGCACTTGGAAGAGTTGATTACGGATATTACGAATTGGGAAGATTATGATGATGATGAGCCGAATAAGAAGATTGGGTTTAAGTTTAATTTTGAGAATCAAGGGGCGGAGGAATAATTTGAACTTTGAATGAAAAATCAAAAGAAGGACAAAATTCAATATCCATTTAATCACGATAATAAGTGCTATTTTTTTAAAAGAATAGTACTTATTATTACTTTTTTATAGACTTTAATTCCGTTTTTAATTCTTCATTTTCTTTTTCTAACCATTTGATTTGAGATTCATAGACTTTAATAATCTTATCCGAATAATGATGATGCGTAGAGACGCTACTCGCTTCGCCGCCTTGTTGGTTGTGATTGTTAAAAATATATTGCTCGCCAAACTGTAGGATATCCGCTGGTTCTATGCCATGAATTTTAGCAAATCTTTCCAAAACATCCAACTTCATTTCTGTTTTTCCACTTTCAATATTGCTATAATTGGTTTGTGACATCCCCAATCGTTCTGCTACATATTCTTGTTTGTAGCCTTTTATTTGGCGAATCATGTGTAGTTTAGTAACATTCTTCATAGTTGCTTGGTTTTTAATATTACTTGAGGTGGTAAAGTTACAACCTTAGCTTATATTTTACAAGTGATTATTTTTGTTATGAAATCCGTCTTATCTTTGTTTTGAAATAATTTACATCGGTTATAATCCTATCAGAAATTTTAATTTTTAGCTGCTACTTTCAAAACATCGGAAAATGAATTAGACATCGGTAGAATCTTGTCTGTCATTTCCAAATCAATCATTTGCAATAAGGTCACGGTCTGCAGACCCATTTTATAACTATCTATTTTTATAATTTCGCTCTTTTTGGTTATCCAATTTGAGTCAAAAAACCTATTTTTAATATGAAAATTTTAAAGTATTTATTTATGGTGGCGGTGGTCGCCCTGCTCGTTTTTTCCTGTAAGAAGGAACGAGTATCAAAAACTATTGGAGAGTCATCCCAGAGAACTGTTGGTGTACTTGGTCATATAGATTACGTTCAATCAGAGTTGAATGATATAGATCAAGTTAAAGTTAGGTTTGCTAAAATTCTGTCGAATGCTATTTCTAAGAATCCTTCTTTAAAGCAAATGTTATTTGAAGTGGTTTTTGATGAAGAATCAAAATCGTCAGAGGAAGTATTTATATTAGATTTAATTGAAACTAAAGGTGTTTCACTAAGAGAAGAAACAATTAGAGATTTGTTATTAACAGATGGTGGAGTAACTGAGGACGAGTTTCTTGATTTAGAGAATACATTTTGCCAAGATTATCCAAATTTAGCAATTGATGTACCTGCCTATGTCGAGATGGCATATTCTTCGGATAAGACAAGAGATAATTTTGTATCTACATATCAAGACTATCCTTTTGTTATTATGCCAAGTACTCACGAACCAAATTCAAGTGGGACTTGGACTGGTTACAGTGATATGAATCAAGATGGAATTTCTGATATATATGAGATACCAAGTGGGGGAACTTATCAAGATGCCATTCCCCTTATTATCAAAGCTTCTGAAAGAAACCTATTGTTGACAGACGACCTTACACTAATAAACGGTCTTAATATTATTGAATCCTACTTGGGTAATGGATATGATTCTGAACTCATTCAGTGTTTTATTCAACAAATAGGAGAAAAAAAAGCTGCTAAAATCTTATGTGGTCAAGAGTATGACGTTCTTTCAATAGATGATATTATTACAATTCAAGGAAATTGTAATTTTTTGCCACCTCCCCCCTCCTCCTCCAGAAGAAATATGTGATGATGGTATTGATAATGATGATGATGATGGTCTAATTGATTGCGAAGATTCAGATTGTAATTGTGAAATATGTGATGACGGGATAGATAATGATGGGGATGGATTAATTGACTCAGAAGATCCTGATTGTAATCCTAATAACGTTGAAATATGCTGTGATGGAATAGATAATGATGGAGATGGAGATATCGATGAAGCTGACTCGGATTGTTGTTATCGAGACTGTAGAGAAGATTATAATA
>JBLHWU010000183.1:0-13339 GCA_047629355.1 Saprospiraceae bacterium
CTCTATAAATCGACGAGATATTCTTCAATAAATTTTCCACATTCGTCGTCAAATTATACTGTCCGTTGACGAGGCATTGCATCATTTTCTGATTCCGAATCGTCACACTAATTTGATACTGCTGCGCAATTGCACCCGCTACATCCGCAAACGCCATTTCCTGAAATTTTAATTTTTTTCGCTGCCAAGCCAGGTCATTTAAATTCAAATCTTTTTCTTCAATCAATTCATTCGTCACGGCATTATAAATCGCTTTTTCATTCGCAGTCAAAATCACTTTTTGCTGGTTTTTAGTCGCTTCCACGCTTACTTTTCCTTCTTTTATACTCACTGAATTCATCGTTTCTGTCGCTAAATCTCGCACATTAAAAGCTGTTCCCAACACCGTTACCGTCGTTCGATTAGTCGAAATTTTAAACGGGCGATTCGCGTCTTTCGATACTTCAAAAAACGCTTCCCCCCGTCAATTTTACAGTACGCTCAGTATCGGAAAAAGTTTCAGGATAAGATAAAGTACTACCCACATTCAACCAAATTATAGAGCCATCAGGCAATTTTAATTCTTGAATATCTGCACTCGCCGTCATGTTTTTCCAAGCAACCTTTTCGTTCAGCATATTTTGTAAAATAAATCCTGTCACCAATAAAAAGGCGACTGCCGCTGCCACTCGCAGCCACGTTCGAGGCGGCTTTATTTGCAAAACTTTAGCGTTTGGTTTTTTAGAAAGATTAAGCCGTGATTGCACTTTGGCAAAATCGGAATCTATATTTAAATCAAAAGGCAAATCGTGCTGTGCGCTTGCTTTTCATGCCTGACGAATCTCTGCCGCATGTCCGTCGAAGCAGCCTCCCAAACACGAAGTTTGTTTGCTTCCTCCGAGCCAATTGTACCTTGGAGTTGCTGATAAATTGATGATAGGTAATGATTTGTATTCATATTTTTTATAGTTGGAAGTAGCGAAAATTTTAGATGTCATTAATAAGACAACTGAGTCTCAAAAGTCCCCTATTTAGATTAAAAAATAGACAAAAGAAAAGTAAGCAAAACGCCCATTTTTGCAATAGCAGCCCGCATAGTCTTCAAGGCTCGTGTAATTTGATTTTCAATCGTCTTTGTTGAAATATTCAAATCTGCCGCAATTTCCCTATGTAATTTTTCATCAAAACGGCTCATGCAAAAAATAATTCTACATCGCTCTGGCAAAGTATCAATCGCCGTCTGAATCGTCTTTTGTAAATCTGCGGCTTCCAAATCTTCTACAGCACTAAGTTGAGTCGGTGTTTCTGGCAATAATGCAGGTTCAGAAAAGTCAATGCGTCTTTCGCGGTTGATATAATTCAGGCATTTGTTGACGACGGCACGACGTAGGTAAGCTTTCAGTCCTGTCGTAATTGTCAAGGTATCGCGCCGATTCCACAGTTCGACAAAAGCATCTTGGGCGATGTCCTTTGCTTTTTCACCGTCATTCAAATAGCGATAAGCCGTCACCGTGAGATACTTAATAGTAGGTATCGAATAAGGTTCGAAAAGCAAGCTGGTCGTTTTGCTTGACTTTTTGTAATAGCTCATTTTCTTGTTTCGTAGTTAGGCTATTCATAAATAGTGGTTTTGCATCTTCGTTCTTTTGGTAAAGGTAACGGGAAAATGATGGAAAGTGGAGTGTGCATTTTCATTTTTATTTTAAAAAAACAGCTACTAATATTTTTTATTAAAATTCTGAATTAAAATTCTGGATTTTAAATAACTGATAATCAATTGTTTATAATTATTTTAAATATTTTCAAGAAAATTTAAAAAAAGGTAGGGGGATATTCCATTCTTGATTGTCTTATATTCGTAAGCTAAAAATGCAGCTTCAAATCTAAAAAAAGTACAACTAAAATTAATTTCTTAACGACTTCTCCACAGGACACCCGACCGTGGAAAGACTTAAAAACTATTAATCATGATAAACAAATTTTTGAAATTTCCTTTAATGTTTGCCTTAGTAGCTGTTTTATTAGTAGCCTGTAACAAGGATAACGAAACGCAACAAATTGTCAACAATCCTGCGCAAATCCAGAACTTAGTGGTCGCTGATTCGATGGGTTGCTACGATATTGTGTTGCCAATTACGTTTGTTTATGAAGACGGCACGACGCAAACAGCGAATGTGGAGGCAGAGATTTATAGTATTTTTCAACAGAACCTTCTCCAGTCAACATTCAGTTTCCAATCAATTTGGAAGATTTGGCAACCGGAGAAGCCGTCACCGCTGCGGATGAAGATGAATTGGATACTTATTTGGAGGCCTGTGATTTTGACGATGAGTGGGATGATGACGATTGGGATGATGAGCAAAACCCATGTGATAGCATTGACTTCAACTTTGGTCAATTGGCGTGCTACAATTTTGTTTTTCCTGTCACTTTCGTTCTGGAAGATGGTACGACTGCAACGGCACAAAATTTGGGTGATTTGGAAGACATTTTTGATGTGGACAATGCCCCTGAAGACTTTGTTTACCCAGTAACGTTGGAAAATGTAGAAGATGGCGAAACACATACAGTCAATAACGAAGAGGAATTAGGAAAACTATTGGAAACTTGTTTTGATTTTGAAGATGATGGAAATTGGGAGGACAACACTGTTTATTTCGTAGCTTTTGTCAGCCTTGTACAGGACACAATGGGTAGCGAGAACTGTTATACATTTATTTATCCAATAAGCATTTTGACCGATAATGGCGAAACGTTGACGACCAATAACGATGAGGAAACATTGACAATCATCTTTGGAGATGATGAAATGGACGACTTTATTTATCCGTTTCAAGTTACCAATAATGAGGATGGCACGACGATTACCGTGAATGATGAGGACGAAGCGGAGGATTTAGTTGAAAACTGCGACTAAGTATAATTGATTTTTGAAAGCGTGACTAAAAGTCGTCCGAATGATTCGGGCGGCTTTTTTTGTTTGGTGAAAAGGATTTAAAAAATTGAAATAGCAAACATTCTCGTATCTTTGCGTTTTTTGAAATTACTCAGGTATTTAACACATTATTTTGAAAATGGTGTGAAGTTTTAATTTTTACCAAAACATAGTAAAAGTGAGTGTTTGATACCTTATTAGAATACAGCAATGGCAGAACAGAATTTTGTAGATTACGTAAAGATAAATTGTCGCTCAGGACACGGAGGTTCAGGATCAGCACACCTTCATCGAAATGCTCAAACAGCAAAAGGCGGTCCCGATGGCGGTGACGGCGGACGAGGTGGACACATCATTGTCAGAGGCAATCGAAATATCTGGACCTTGTTACCTTTAAAGTATCGAAAACACGTTATTGCTGGACCGGGAATGGTTGGCACGGGGAATCATAGTTCGGGCGCATTTGGTGAGGATATTTATCTGGACGTGCCTTTGGGGACGGTCGTTAAAGATTTTGAGTCAGGGGAGATTGAATTTGAAATTACGGAAGACGGAGAGCAAATGATTGTCGTTTCTGGTGGTCGCGGTGGTCAGGGTAATGCCCATTTTAAATCTTCCACCAATCAGACGCCTCGCTTTGCGCAACCGGGTGAAGAAGGGGAGGAGGCATGGAAAATTCTTGAGTTAAAAGTCTTAGCAGATGTTGGTTTAGTAGGTTTTCCAAATGCTGGAAAATCGACGCTATTATCAGTTGTTAGTGCAGCGAAACCGAAGATTGCCAATTATCCATTTACGACTTTAGTTCCTAATTTAGGAATGGTGAAATATCGGGATGCTCGCTCGTTTGTAATGGCAGATATTCCTGGGATTATCGAGAAAGCGCATGAAGGTAAAGGTTTGGGACACCGATTTTTGCGGCATATCGAACGGAATGCAACGCTACTGTTTATGATTCCTGCGGACTCGGATGATATTAAAAAAGAGTATGCTATTTTATTGAATGAGTTAAAAATGTATAACGAAGAATTGCTATTTAAACCGCGTGTTTTGGTAATTTCAAAAAGTGATATGTTGGATGAAGAGATGACAGAATTGTTGCAACCAGAATTGCCGGAAGGTTTGCCGGTTTTGTTTATTTCGTCGGTAGCGCAGCAGGGAATTAAGGAGTTGAAGGATTTGTTGTGGAAGGTGATGAATGAGGAGCAGTAACACTGGTTTTTAAATAAAAATGTTGAATTTTAGCAAAGTGACTTTTTTTTTCTTCTTTTACATTTCAATTATCTATATTTATCCCTCAGTTTTAAAATATAAATACCGTACAGTATAGCTTTTGTTGATTTTTAGGGAGCGAGAAAATTATAAATTTTCTCGCTCTGATAAAAAACAGTGCGCCTCGTCTGCAGCAGGGCGGGTTAGGTTCTTGAGGGACAAAACTGCTTTTATCCCTCAAATACCCTTTATCTGCACGGTGCTAAACTTCATCCCATGTATCGTGCTATCTTAAATCGATTACTACTAATTTTTGGCATCACTCTTTTTCAGTTTTCTTTATCCGCCCAAACGGTGACACTCACACCCGCTACCCCCGAAGACTTTTTCGTCTGCGGCAACGGTGATTTTGAATTCACCTTAACCAACGGCGATACGCCCCTGGAAAATATCGTTTTAGCCATTCAATTCTCTACCCCAAGCGGCACAGTTTGCGGTATGACTTTCCAAAACGCAACAGGCGCAACGCCAATTGAACCGATAGATTCCTTAATGCCAATGTTAGAAATTGGCGACTTAGCAGCGGATGAAATCGCACTATTCATCGTCACTGTTAACGCGCCTTGTTCCGTTTTTGACTGTTTAAACAATGGAGAATTATTTCAAAATAACTTCACACTAACGCATAGCGGTGGCACGATAGTCATTCCACCGTCGCCTATTTATACTGTCGAAACTGCTAATTTGGTCATTACGAATATCACCCCACAATTTACCGAACTCTCACAAGGCGACGCCATTACCCGAACAATTACCATTAGAAATACTCGTTTTGGACCCTTGTCTGAATTCACATTTTGCGATGCTCATCAAGGTGGTTTTTGCGTGAATTCTACTTTAGGAAATGTCATTCAAGAAGACAGTAACAATTTTTGTATAGAACTAACGGCGGCTGATTTTATGACGATTGGCGACGGCGATGGCTTATTTGAAAAAGATGAAATCATCGTCATTGAAGAAGAATTAGAAATCAAATCTTGCGGCATCCAGCAATCTTCGCTTTCAACGATTTCGGTCGGGTGGGGCTGTGACGGTGATGTTTGTCAGGAGGATGAAAAAATAGTCGGCGTCAGTTTTTTACCGACGATGTTGACCCCTGATTTGGTCTTTGAACCAAGCGCGAGTTTCCCTGAATGTTTTTGTGGTTCTGAACCGTTTTTGCAAAGTATGACGGTTACGAATATCGGTGCGGGGGCAGCCGTCAATTTGAATTTGACATTGAATCAAGTTGTTCCAAAAGGTGGAATGGACTTAATTAGTTTTTACGTGGATAGTGCAGGGATAAGTGTGGATGTTCCCGTTGTACCCGCTTTTTTTGAGCCGTCAATTACCGATGCACCTTGTAATATTGACCCCGAAGTTTGGCGGCGCGCCATCGCATCTTTTCCAGAATTAGCCTCAGGCGCATCCATCACTTTCTTTTGGGAAACTTATATGTGCGACCAAGATTGCCTCGGCGAAGGCATCGAATGGGACTATGGTTATCAATATCAATCTATTTGTGGCGAAGAGACTTTTGTGCTCGATACGATTCCCGCGATTGAGTTTGGAGATGTTCTTTCGACAATTTTATCCGTAGAAGGTGGCGGTCCGTTAACGGATGGAGTGACGCATACTTTTAATTATATTATTGACTATGCTGACTTGGATGACGACGACGGAACGCTGACGATTGAGTTGGAAATTCCTTGTGGTTTGACTTGGGAAGACAGCAATAATCCGATGCTCGGCGGTCAAAATCCAGCGATTAGTTTTGAAACATTGGACGAAGCGGAAGCCGTTACTTTGGAATATAATCTACCGATGCCTGCGGATTCTTTATCGACGACTTTTGAATTGAGCTTTAATTGCGCCGACTTTTGTACCGATGATTTATTGTGTAAAGATTCGATTGAAACGTCGTGTATGGGCGTAGATTCTTGTACGGTCGAAGCTGAAATTTCGATTTTCATTCCGATTACCACTTCCGTCAATCAATGCGAATCTTTCCCAAATGAATGTGCGCCACAAAGTTGCTACGAAGCGGTTTTTACACAAGATTGTCCGATTGACTCGTTTTGTATAGAGACGGTTCCTGGTTATGTCAATTATCAATTTACGGCGCAACGGAGCAATTTTGGTTTGCGAGATGATAACGACGACCAAATTTGCGACGGAACAGGTTTGCCGGACTTGAATTTAATAAATGACCATCGTTTGTTACCCGGCGATACGATACATGCCGAGGTTAGCGGCGAAATTGTTGTGGATGTTCCTGGCTCAACTTTCGAGCGCGGCATCCTCGAAATTTTCTTTACTGGCGGTTTGACGACAGGTGAAAATTCCGATTTCTATAAATCTGATGGGGTAGTGCCGTTGACCGCGAATGTTCGGGTTTTTGACAGCAGCAGCAACACCTATTATGACTGCGAAGCTCCGTTAATGGATATTAGTGAAAATCCATTGGTGTATCAATACGATTATTCTCCCGCAACTTTGGCGGATGTGGGTTGCGGCATTCCTGTTGATTTTGTTTTTGAAAACGGAGACTCTATTTTGTTTGAAACCGATTTTAGAATTAGTAAAAATGTGGTTCGAGAAGACGATTCGACGCCCTTATCAATTCGCCTAAGTTTGTCGTCATCTGTCTTACTTTTCAATGACCCAATTGCGAATACAAACGATGTTTTCCGCTGTGGCTGCGCGAATGAAGTTTTTGAAATAACGGGTTATGAATATATGACTTTCCCTGGTGTTTTTTCCGTACCACCGTGTGCTGAATCGGAATTTATCGGCGGTAGTCTATTTCAATTAATACTAGAAGAAGGAAATTTTTTCCCTTATGAATGTCGCCGAATTGGATTGCTGACGGATTTTAAATTAAACCTACCCAATGGTTTTGAAATCATAGAATCGAAGCTCACTTTTTTAAGAAATCAAGAAGGTGCAGATGTGATTACAGAGCAAATGTTAATGCCTCAAATTAATGGAAATCAAGTTTGTTTCGACGTTGCTGATTTTCAAAATGATGGATTGGACGAAGGGTTTTTAGCCTTGTTTCAATACCGTTTTTTAGCAGATTGTGATTTTGCTGGGTCGGAAGATTTAGGTACGGTGGCGACCATTGATTTTCTTGACCAATTGCCTGAAACCGCTGACCCATTTGATTATGAAGTTGTATCTGCGGCATTGCGTTCCTTGAATCCGAACTTGATTGTGTCCACGTTACTCTGCGATATTACGGCATTCAACAATCAAGCAGTTTTAGATTTTGACTTGGTTAATTTCCAAACCATCGTCGCTTCTCAAGACAGCGGTACGGCTGAAAATGTTTGGATTTATCCTGTTTCTAACGCTGGTGAAATCACGAATTGCAATATTTTTAATTTAGAAACAGGACAATTTTTACCGCAAACAAACGGCATTTTTCAATTGGATTCTCTAGTCGCTTTAGACACTTTTTCCTTGCGCTTAATTTGCGATAATGTCAGTTGTGATTTAGAAGAAGTCGAGCTTAATTTCGGTTGGAGTTGTACCCTATTCACCAATCCAATCAACATGCCCTGCAACACCGAAACTAAAAATATAACCTTCACCACACCGCCTGGCGAACTCGAATTGGCGGTCGATGGTCCAGCGACTTGTAGCGACTTATGCGACACAATTCCATACCATATTATCGAAGTTTTTAACGCTGGATTGGGTACGGCTTATAATGTGGAAATCACAGCGCAAGTCCCAACAGGCGTCACCTATTTGACGGGCAGTACGCAAGTCGAATATCCGTGTGATAGTGGCAATTTCCTGCCAGCTGCTAACCCGATTGAGTTGCCCAACGGCGATTTAATTTGGAGTACTTGCTCGCTATTGCCTACTTTGGAAGATTGTGGATTGCCGCCAGTTATTTTTCAAGAAAACTGTTTTAGAATGCATTTTCTCAGTCAATCCTTCTGTGATTTGATTATTAATAGCCAGTTTATTTTCTCCGTTTCTGGCGAACAAAACTGCGGCGACCCAACCAATACCTTATCTGATATTGGTGGAAATTTATGCATCAACGATATTGAGCCACCGTTTTCTGGAACAATAAATGTCAACTCTGGCAATGTCATTTGTGAGGATGTCAACACGCATTTAATCACCTTACAATTGAACGGCGAAACCCAAATTGGCGATTGTCTCATCATCGAAACGCCGAATGGTTTGACTGCCAATTGCGTTAATTTTATCAGTCCAGTCTTCCCATGTAATGTGACGACGGACGATGGAAATTATGTCATCGGTCTGCCGCCAAATGTGCCTGCGGGTAATCTGATTGTTCTAAATTTAGAGACACTCGGCTATCAAAACTTGGAATGCGGCGATTATAATATGACGATTCAAGCGGCAACGCAAACGATAGCCAATTGCGTCGCGATTCAAGATACTTGTTCCACCAAAGTCGTCGTTGCTTTCGCAATTGCGAGTATTCCCGTTGACCGACCGATTTTTGAGCTATCCGATTTTTTGGTAACGGCGACGCCTTCTGGTGGAAATGATGCGGTGGATTTTACCATAAATGTAATCAATACAGGTGCGTCTGCCCCGCCAATTACGACGATTGAGTTTTATTTAAATACGGACTTAGTTCATGCTCAAAATGTCAATTCCACTATTCAAATAGACGAAATCATTCCACTTTCGGGCAGTTTTGAAATACCAGAGAATAGCCTTTGTGACCTCATCGCGCTTGTGAATCCAGTCTGTGCTTGCGAGTCAGATACGATTCAAGTGGGCAGTCCAATTACTTATTTGACAGGACAAAATGATACGATTTGCTCGAATGAAATACTAACTTTAGGCGTCGAACAAATGCCTGGATTTGTGTATCAATGGACGTCTTCGAATGACCCCGATTGCTTAGATTTTCTGGCTTGTCCAACTTGTCCGACGACGACTTTTTCTTTTGAAAATTTAGAAAAAGAGCCTAAAATCTGCCAATTCATTTTATTAGAAAGCGATAATATGGGCTGTTTGATTCAAAATGAAATTAGCGTCACTGTTCAGCCAACACCAGAAATTTGTCTCGGTGATTCTCCAATTTGTATTGGCGAAATGGCGAATTTATGTGCATCCGATGGCGTTAGTTTTATATGGTCGCCAATTATTTCTAACGAGCAATGTATCGCGGTATTGCCGACACAAACGATGACCTATTCGGTTACGATTGTCGATGCGCAAGGCTGCGTCGGCATGGATGAATTTACGGTAGAAGTCGTGCCGCTGCCGAGTGCTAACTTGCCAGCAACTTACCTTTTTTGTGATGAGGAAACGCCGCAATTGGACGCAGGTTTTAATGGAAATTACAACTACAATTGGTCACCTGGCAATCCTGTTTTAGACAATCCATCCATCGCCAATCCAACGATAGTTTTACCAATGGACGGCATTTTTTCGGTAACGATAACGGACAGTAATAGTTGTCAAACTATTGCCCAAACTGACGTGACTTTTGGCAATACTCCAGCGTTAACCATCTCTTCAGACATTTCAATTTGCTTGACGACTTCGGCTACGATTACGGTCAGTGGTGCGGATGCTTATGTTTGGGATGCGCCTGTTGTGCCTGCTGATTGTCAAAATAATGATTGTTCAGAAATTTTGGTAACGCCAACGACGACGACGACTTACACCGTCACGGGCGAAAGTTCAGATGGCTGTACGGCTCAAGTTGCAGTAACGGTAACCGTGGTGGATGGTGAAATAACGATCAGCGAAGATGCTGAAATTTGCGACGGACAAGGTATTTTTATCTTTGGAGAATTAGAAAATGAAGCAGGTACGTATTGTGAAACTTATCCGTTATCTGCGGGCTGCGACAGTACGCATTGCATCACCGTTTTATTAAATCCAAATGACTCAACAACTATCGACACGACCATTTGTGAAGGCACAACCTTGACATTTAATGGAGAAGAATATTCAGAATCAACAACAATTGATTTGGAAACGACGCAAGGTTGCGATAGCATGATATTTTTGAATATTGACTTTTATACAAGTCCTGTTTTGAGTTTAAATGCGAATCAGGAAATTGCGATTGGCGATACCGTTTTTATTTCAAATACGGATGAATTTATTGAGTACGAATGGACTTCTTCCACTGGAAATACTTTAGAAGATTGCGACGGTTCTCCTGATTGCAACGACCTTCCTACCGAAAATACGACTTACATTTTAACTGTAACCGATGCCAACGGCTGTACCGCGACGGATTCTATCAGCGTTGCCGTCATCATCAATTGTAACCCTGCTGATGCAGAAATTCCAAACGCTTTTACGCCAAATGGAGATGGCACAAATGATACTTTCGCGCCCGTTTTTGAAGAAACTGGACAAGAACAAGTTATTTCCATGCGCATCTGGAATCGTTGGGGCGCACTTGTTTTTGAAGGTGGACAAGATGCCGTGTGGGACGGGATGTTGGAGGATAAACCTGCGGCGGCGGATGTGTATATTTATGTGATAAAACTGGATTGTCGATTTGGGGAGGAGGAAGCGACGTTGCAGGGGGATGTGACGTTGATTCGGTAGGAAGGGAGACATTATTTTTTATGAAAACACTATGCAATCAATAGTCCGTGCAATTTTTTAGGTGGATTTACCAAAAAAAATCATTGAGTGTTAATTAGTTATGATTTGACTCATCAAATTTAGATAAAAAACTAAGTTGCATATAAAGTTTTCACCACTACAAGTACTTGGTAAAGTATTGACTTTCAACGCTTTAATTTTTTATCTACCCCTACAAAAAGGTTTTCACTAAAAAAAATCTGCTTTTTTCGCACGGACTATTGGCGATAGGTGTTTACGCAAATTTGGAAATTTGATGTAAGCACATATTGCATCTATATATAGCACAGCTTTTGACCTTAAAATAATAGAAAATTTAGAATCCACAGCTTAACCTAGAATACTTCTATTAAATATAAACGAGAAGACATAGAATCAATCTGTATTGAATCTAGTCCATCAGCTGTTTTTAATATTCCATTATAAAGAATATCAATTGGAAGCAACGGCCAATTCTCGGTACATGATGGGTTTAAAGGGTCGTTGGTAACGATAGAATATTCAGCATTTTCATCTACAATAAATCGGTCAACAAATTCATCTATATACCAATCATCAAACCACTGATTTTTGTAAGTCACTCCCTCCTTTACGATTTCAATATCCAATGAAACATTACTCTCTTTATCGTTAATGTAATGCCATTACTTGAGGTGAATATAACTGAAAGTCTGCAGTAGAGTCAAAAATATAGACCATACATGTTAAGGTGAAATCGTTTTCAAATTCATATTTAAACCCTTGTCGTAAAATGAAATTTGGAGTTCCATTGTCAACTCAGACTATGTTATTTATTGTATTGAAATATGTATTGGAACAATTAAAAGTAAGTGTATCAAGTTCATAGCCATTAATATCTAAAGCCATAAATGATTTGACCTCTTCTTGAACCGACGTTATAACTTCATCATTATCATCATCGTTTTGGCATGAGTAAGTTCCAAATAACACAAATAGGGTAAAGTATAAAAGATATTGTTGTGGTTTCATGTTTTTTTAATTTAAAATAGATTAAACGTACAATTACCATAGTCGTCAGGCTAATAAGTTTTATTCGTAAGAAAAATTATCAAGAGTTATTAAACAAAGGAACGCGAAATAAATAAACCAAGACTTTTGACAGGATATTTTGTCCTCATTTTTCACTTTAAAAATGCTCATTAAGTAGTCTGACAAAAATAACTTAACAACTCCTTGGACGCTATTCTTATCTGACTCTCCGTTGTGAAAATTATCACTATACACAAGGTATAACTCAAATTTTCACGCCTCGATTTCAGACAAAAATAGCGTCCAATTAGATGTCATCTTATTTTTGGCAGACTACTTATATCAACATAAATCGCACTTTCAAAGCAAAAACTGAGAACAAAATCTCTCTGTCAAAATCGTAGGTTATTTAATTCCCGTTCCAAAGGTACTGATTTCAAATTAAAAAAAATCAGAGTTGATATTTTCATGAATAATTGATTGCTAAAATCTCAATCCTTAATCTGACGGCTATGGTGTAATTATTTAGTCCAAATCTTCTATCACATCTAACCAAATTAGGTTTCCATTTTGTACGTCAATTTGATGAAACAAACCATCAGTTTGGTAATATTCGGCTAATGTTGATGAATAAAAGCTATGCTGATAATTTTCTTGATTACAATAATTAAGAGACAAATCTCCTAACTCATAAACATCTTTCGCTGTTATTGAATAGGTTGTAGTCGCAGTATTTTGAGTTTGATTTGTGAAGCTATAGGAAACTTCAGCCTCCGCTCCTATCTCAAAAATTTTAAATTTTGCACCAAATTTTCCACTAACTACGTGAGTATTAGTTACCTGTACAGACGTTCCACCTCCTGATGAACTTTCAACTTCATCTATTTCATACATCGACAATCTAACTTCGTTTGCTATTAAGGAAGCATCCCAGTCCTTGATACCTCTTAAATATAAAATTGGTGTTTTGACAGGAGATGTTTGACTCAGTAGAACAAAAATGTTGTCTGTTAACTCGAAATAAACTTCGCCATCATCGTAATAAGTCAGAAGAGTAGACTCGTTATCGAACGCAGCTCCTGAAATAAATGCGGGATGTGAAATAAAAGATTCAAGTGACCCACTACTCACACATAAAGTCGAATAATCTTCTGGAGAAAACACCTCCCAAGGGTCAGAGTCCATAGTATTCTCATTACAAACTAATCTATATGTATGAGCTGTTACTATTTGATTACTATGTACAGCCACAGGCAAACAAGTAGGACAATCTTTTTCTAAACTTGTAATTTCATATTTAATTTGAGTAATTCGTTCTCCTCCAGGAACTTGTGAATTTACAGTTGCAAGTGCATTTATCAAATTGCGAAATTTGTGCAATAGAAGCATATTATAATCTTCTCTACAGTCTCGATAACAACAATCCGAGTCAGCTTCATCGATATCTCCATCTCCATCTCCATCATTATCTATTCCATCACAGCATATTTCAACGTTATTAGGATTACAATCAGGATCTTCTGAGTCAATTAATCCATCCCCATCATTATCTATCCCGTCATCACATATTTCACA